>NZ_JAGJEJ010000002.1:0-343131 GCF_018101025.1 Pseudoalteromonas sp. MMG006 | reverse complement strand
ACACTGACTATTAAAATAGTAAGTGGCGTCCCCAAGGGGATTCGAACCCCTGTTACCGCCGTGAAAGGGCGGTGTCCTAGGCCTCTAGACGATGGGGACACATAAATGTGTCACTAGGACATTTGATAATGTTAGACTCATATCATGAGTTGCTAAGGTAATGCGTAATCTACAAGTAAAGACTCGAGCTTTAATTGTTACGCCATTCTCTTGGTAAAACCACCTCTAACCTAAAGCTAGATGGCGTCCCCAAGGGGATTCGAACCCCTGTTACCGCCGTGAAAGGGCGGTGTCCTAGGCCTCTAGACGATGGGGACACAGAAAACTGCTACCCTAGGACATTACACTAATTTTTGGTGGAGCCATGCGGGATCGAACCGCAGACCTCTTCACTGCCAGCGAAGCGCTCTCCCAGCTGAGCTATGGCCCCAACATAATCAATACTCGCTGTGATAAACACGTCGTGTATCGCTTAGTGCGGGGCGCATTCTATGCACCACCCAAAATAAAGTCAACAGTTTTTTACCTAGCTTTATTTAAATGGTTTAATTTTCAACAAACTGGCTATCAAGCGTGCTAAAAAACGCAATTTAGATAAAATCCCTCATAGACTGCTCATAATAACACCATAATCTTAAAGCTCTTTGTTAGAGCCTTCCTACCGCTATTAACCTCTTGGGTTGTATTATAAATAAAAGGTATACATTTATATGCAAATTAAGTTTAAGCGATTTACTTTTTTAAACTTGCAGCCAATAGTAAGGTTTGTTTTGTCTAGGTGGCAATTTATTAGCTGGGCGAGGCTTTAGTTCCTCGGGTTTAATGTATAAGTAAAAATAAATAAAACTTATTAAAGCTTGTGCACCCTACTTTGCCCTTCAATAATATTTTCTTTGAATGGCACATACCTGGAATTGAGTGATATCGCCTTTTTAGAATATCCACAATATACAACTTCTATATTACCTAAATACAACTACTACTAATTTAACCTTTAAAGATAAATACTCTCAGCTATACATAAAAATATTAGAAAACTTTAAAGTATGTCTATTTTTATAATTGAATTGAAGCGTGTTTAACCATTTCATAGTAGAGACGTGTACTTATAAAGTTCCAGAACTGTTTGCTCTCATCTAACTCTCAAAACTAAACTTGTATAAACTTTTGAATTTTGAATTTTGAATTTTGAATTTTGAATTTTGAACAGAACCCTACGAATGAATTCAAAAAGCAATTGTTGCTTGTAATGTAATAAGCAACTTCATTAGTGTCCACTGCTGTTTATTTAAACTACCACTGCGGAATTGCTGAGAAAATAGACGCAACTCATACCCCGTTGTTTATAAAACCTTCATTCAGTACATTTTTATCATTCAAGTGTTGACACATTTCCAACTCTATCTATAATAGCGCCCCACAACAACGCAGCAATGTGAGGTTGTTTAGATGTGGGTGATTAGCTCAGTTGGGAGAGCATCGCCCTTACAAGGCGAGGGTCACTGGTTCAAGTCCAGTATCACCCACCACTTTTTATAAGTGTTCACATCTAAATTCTACATGGGTTGTTAGCCCAGTTAGAAAAAGAGAGCGTCACTGCTATTTAAAAATAATTGTGGGGTTCACTGGTTAAAGTCCAGTACTATTTGTTTTAATAGTAGCGTTTATTATATGTGGGTGATTAGCTCAGTTGGGAGAGCATCGCCCTTACAAGGCGAGGGTCACTGGTTCAAGTCCAGTATCACCCACCACATATAAAACCTATAATTATATTAATAGTCATGTTTTAAAGTTGTAATATGGGTCGTTAGCTCAGTTGGGAGAGCATCGCCCTTACAAGGCGAGGGTCACTGGTTCAAGTCCAGTACGACCCACCATTTTTTAAAATGGTGTATATTACAAAAATCTAAATGAGTTATTAACTCACTTAGAAAAAGAGAACATTACCGCTATTTAAAAGTAACGGCGAGGTTCACTGGTTAAAATCCAGTACTATTTATTTTAATAGTAGCGTTTTAATTTATATGTGGGTGATTAGCTCAGTTGGGAGAGCATCGCCCTTACAAGGCGAGGGTCACTGGTTCAAGTCCAGTATCACCCACCACATATAAACCTATTATTATATCAATAGTCGCGTTTAAATTTAATATGGGTCGTTAGCTCAGTTGGGAGAGCATCGCCCTTACAAGGCGAGGGTCACTGGTTCAAGTCCAGTACGACCCACCATTCTTAGAATGGTGCATCATATTAAATATATAATTTGGGTGATTAGCTCAGTTGGGAGAGCATCGCCCTTACAAGGCGAGGGTCACTGGTTCAAGTCCAGTATCACCCACCAAATTATACTAAGCGATTAATTGATAACCTTAATAAAAGTCATACCTATTATATGTGGGTGATTAGCTCAGTTGGGAGAGCATCGCCCTTACAAGGCGAGGGTCACTGGTTCAAGTCCAGTATCACCCACCACATATAACTACTCCAAAATCCATAATTTAAAATTTCCCAAAAATATCCTTTTATAAAAAATCGATTTTTACCGCATAAAACTCAATTTAAGTAATCAACCTAGTTAAAAAATAACATTCTTATCCTCTATAAATAATGCCCAGAGTTAATGATTCAAACCAGTTAGTCACCCACACATATAACTACATCCATACTACCTAACCTAAACTCTTGTGATGATATTTAACCTCTCAGTTTTATTCTAAATAATGTCTAGTAATCACTGCACATCAAATACAATTAGTTTAAATAATATAAAGACAGCTAAACGTATGAATATAAATTAATCTTCTAATAACCTCGTCTAATATATAAATTCTCTTGTAAGCAGCGAAACTGTTGATTATAGTCTGTGTTAAATACAATCACACTTAAACCAATGCCAACTAAGATCTATTCAAAAGCTAAAATATTAATAGTCGAAGAGCAGCCACTTGCTCAAAGCTATATGAAACAGTCATTAGAAAAGCTTGGCTTTCGACAGCTAAGTTTTGCTGATCATGCAACTTCGGCAAAAGAGCAGTGTTTAAGTGAGCAATTTGATTTAATAGTGTGTTCGTTTAATTTAAGCAAACAACAAGATGGTTATCAGCTTTACGAAGAGTTACGTGTTAAACAACTAATTAAAAACTCAACGGGTTTTATTTTTATATCTGCAGAAACCAGCGGCTCACTTGTGCATAGTGTTTTAGAGCTTCAGCCCGACGACTTTTTAGTAAAACCTTTCACCGCACAAGAACTTAAAACACGTATAGAACGAATTCTTAAACGTAAGCATGACTTACAAACCGTCTATACGTTTATCGACGATGGTAACGATTCTAAAGCAGTAAAGTATATAGATTCTGCGCTTGATAAAAATAATAGCTACAGCCCTATATTACTTCGCTTAAAAGGAGATGCCCTACTTCGCTTAAAAAGAAACGAAGAAGCAAAAGACTTTTTTAAATCAGTCCTAGATATACAAAAGTTTGCTTGGGCTAAAGTTGGTTTAGTAGAAGCGTTAATTGCAAATAATGAACATATTCTAGCGCAGCGTATGTTAAAAACTATGCTGGAACGCCATGAAACACGCTTAGTTGCGCTCGACTTACTGGGGCGTTTAGAAATAAAACTTAGTCAATTTGAATTAGCACAGGAATTTTTAAGTCAAGCGGTTGATATCGCTCCTCGAAATATTTCCCGTCAGAAGTCGTTAAGTAATGTATCGTTAATTAATCACGACTACGAAAAGAGCTATTTAACGCAAAAAGAAATCGCCAGTTATGCCAAACATTCAATACACGACAACCCCGACATTTACCTAAATGCGGCTCGTGCAGGTATCGACTTTGCGTTAACAACTGATCAAACAGATCAAATTCAGCGTATTTCACGTCAAACTAATAAATATATTAACGACTTAAAACAACAATTTCCTAATAACACTAATCAAGCACAAATTGATGTATTAAATGCTCGCCTACATTATTTAAAAGATGAACATCAAAAAGCAAAAAAACTGATAGAGCAACTTGATGAAGACGACTCACATATTCGCTCAGTAGATGGAGCGCTTGATAAAGCAAAAGCATTTCATGAGCTTGGTTTTCACCAAAAAGCACAAACTTTGTTTACTCAAATTATTAGCCATTGCGAGCGCCACCCAACTGTAAGCGACACGACTTATCTGCGTTATATTCAACAACAGCAAAGTGAACGTAGAGATATTAAAATGGGCCCTAAAGAGCTTAACAACCATGCGGTTAGTCAGTTCAACAAAGGTCAGTTAAATATGGCGTTAGAAGCGTTTACAAAAGCATTTAGAGTTATGCCACGCAATCCTAGTATTGCGCTTAATTTATTACAGTGTTTGTTTGATTCAACCAAACAAAAAGGCGGCACTTTTAACTTAGCTATCGCCAAAAAATGCTACGCCCTTTTGAGTAAATCATCACTACCTACCGATCAGGCGCAAAGGTTAGATAAAATTTTGCATATGGCCAAAGAAATGAAGCTCGATATTCAAAATCCGGACAAATAGCTTTTATAGCTTTTTCATTGCTGCAGCGTTTACGCAATAACGTAAACCAGTAGGCTGAGGCCCATCAGGAAATATGTGCCCTAAGTGCGCATCGCACACATTGCAAACCACTTCTACACGCTGCATACCATGGCTTGAATCATTCACGTACCCTATTGCTTCAATAGTGGCTGGTTGAGTAAACGAAGGCCAACCTGTGCCGCTATCAAACTTTTCATCCGCGTCGAATAATAAGTTATCACAACATACGCATGCATATTTGCCTGGCTCTAATAATGTACAACTTTGAGAGCTATGTGGACGTTCAGTGCCTTTTTTACGAGTAACATAGTATTGGTCTTCACTAAGGAGCTCTCGCCACTGTTCGTCGCTTTTCACAACCTTTTTAGGGGGAGTTGGATTGCCATTGTTAGCAAAATTAATAACATCGTTCCATTTCAACATAACAGCCTCATAAATAATTAAAAAGCATTAGGGTGTAAGCCTAATTAAGGTAGAGGTAAACTAAAGTAAATCAAAGCGTTATAAATACACTATCACCCGATTTGATTTATCCAAAATGTATTGTTTGCTTCTCAGATTCTGTAAGTATACGTTTAACAAAGGCATCTAGCTCAGTACTTTGCGCCGGTAGGCTCACGCTTAACTGACGATCATTACTGCTGTGTATTATTAGCTCATCACTTTTACTTTCAACACGTTCAATATTACTAATAACCAACCAATGCGGGCCGTGCTTTTTATCAAAAAAGCCTGTTAGGCTAAACAACATAAGATGCTGTGCGTCGCGTTGAATAAAACTATCTAATCGATTTCTCGATTTAAATAACGCCGTTAACCTATAAAAACTAGAACAAAGTACAAAAAGCCACACACCAAATAAAAACTTAAACCACATGTACTCACTAAGATTAGTGCTTAACGCAAGCACTAAAAGCAACAATGCAATGACCGATACCACCATCGCTATTTTTTTATTCACGGCGTCCATTTCAATCCTTTGTGAGTAATTTTTTCTCTGTAGATGCTTTTTCTGTAGGCTCAGGCCAATCATTAAAAAACACGGTTAAATATCGGCTTTTAGCCAAGTACCACAGTACCCACAAAACAATAACCATTTGCACAGCTAAAAATAGCGAAAACCGATAATGACTATGAGCCGCCTGTATACTAAGCCACGCTAAATCAATCACAGCGCACAAAATAAGTGGCCAGCGCATATGGCGCCATACTTTTGCTAATTTTTCACTCGCGCTGTGTGAATCTCTTGGCCGGCGCAAACAAAACAATACCGTAGGTACAATCGCAATGGCACCAATACTAATAGCAATAAAAAAATCATTTTTGGTTTTAAAGAATAACGACATTAAATCAAGTTCTGGTCTGCGGCTAAGGGCCGCAATCACCCAAATAAAATATGAGCGCAGTAATATCAGCACACTTAAATGAAATGCAATGGGCGTACGGTAACTCCCGTATTTGTCCCAGTACTCTGGCCCATATCGGCTCATTATTTTTTATCCTAACCGTTATATTTTTCAAACAAGGCAATTAAATCTTCTTCGCTAAGTATTTCAATACCTAGGTCCTGTGCTTTGGTAAGTTTTGAGCCTGCTTTTTCACCTGCCACTAAGGCATCTGTTTTAGCCGACACACTGCCAGCCACTTTTGCACCTAGTTGCTGTAAACGAGCTTTTGCGTCATTTCGATTTAATGTATTTAATGTCCCCGTAAGTACATACGTTAAATCAGCCAAAGGTTGCTCATCTTTTGATGGTGCACTAAGCGCAGGCCAATTAATACCTTGCTCTATCAACGCAGTAACTACATCAACATTATGTTGCTCATCAAAAAAGCCACGAACATGAGTTGCTACAATAGCGCCTACATCACTTACTTGCGTTAAACTATCTATGCTGGCATTTGTTACATTTTCAAGGGTTAAAAAGTGATTAGCTAAGTTTTGTGCAGTCGCTTCACCTACTTCTCTTATGCCTAAAGAGTATAAAAATTTAGCAAGCGTAGTGGCTTTTGCATCCTCAAGCGCACCTACTAAATTTTTAGCCGATTTAGGGCCCATACGTTCAAGCGATTCAAAATGGCCTTGTTTCAAAATAAACAAATCTGCGGGCGTTTTAACCAGCTCTCTATCGACTAATTGATCAACTATTTTATCGCCTAGGCCGTCAACATCTAGCGCTTTGCGTGAGGCAAAGTGCTTAATAGCCTGTTTGCGCTGTGCCGGGCATACAAGGCCCCCAGTACAACGGGCTACAGCTTCACCTTCCACTTTTTCTACGTGGGAGTCACAAATTGGGCACGTTTTAGGAAACTCAATACCACGAGCATCGTCAGGTCGGCGCTCAAGCACTACTTGTGTAATTTGTGGAATTACATCGCCAGCACGGCGAATAATAACGGTATCACCTACTTTTACACCTAAACGGGCAATTTCATCACCATTATGAAGCGTGGCATTTGAGACCGTAACACCGCCAACAAATACTGGTTCTAAACGGGCAACCGGTGTTATTGCACCGGTACGGCCAACCTGAAACTCTACATCGAGTAATTGAGTAACCTCTTCTTGCGCCGGAAATTTATACGCAATAGCCCAGCGCGGAGCACGTGCTACAAACCCTAAACGCTCTTGTAAGGCCTTTTCGTTTATTTTAATTACTACGCCATCAATTTCATATTTAAGCTCGCCACGGCGCGTTAAAATATCGCTATAATATTCAAGTGCCGCTTGAGTGCCTTCTACCAATTTAGTTTCTGGGCAAAGTGGTAATCCCCAATCGGTTAATTTAGCCAATTGCTGGTAATGATCCTCAGGGATGCTGCCATCGGCAACCAAACCTGTACTGTACGCATAAAACATCAACGGGCGTTTAGCGGTAATTTTTGAATCAAGTTGGCGCAAACTTCCAGCTGCGGCATTACGTGGATTTACAAACACCTTATCGCCGCGTTTTTGCGCTTCAGTATTTAATTTATCAAAGCCAGCACTATCCATAAATACTTCACCGCGCACTTCAAGCTCTGCAGGATAATCGCCACGCAGCTTTAGTGGTACATTACGAATTGTTTTTACATTTTGGGTAATGTTTTCACCGGTAAATCCATCCCCGCGCGTTGCTGCTTGTACTAATACACCATCACGGTAAATAATAGAGACTGCTAGGCCATCTAGTTTTGGTTCACAGCAAAAAGTAAGCTCGCCTGTACTCATTAGGCGCTCTTTTATACGGCGATTAAACGCACTGAACTCTTCTTCGCTAAAAGCATTATCGAGCGATAACATAGGCACTTGGTGAGCAACTTGCTCAAATTTACTCAGTGCTGCCCCGCCCACTTTTTGAGTTGGCGAATCGGGCGTTAAAAATTCTGGGTGCTGGGTTTCAAGTGCACTGAGTTCGCGTAATAGCCTATCGTATTCAGCATCTGGAATGCTTGGGGTATCAAGCACATAATAATTGTAATTGTGCTGCTCTAAAGTACGACGAAGATGATTAACTTGCTCACTAATGCTGCTAGACATTTAAACCTCAAAAAACATAAAAAAAGCCACTTTTAGTTAAGTGGCTTAATAAAAAATAATGTATGCGTATTAATTACGCAGAAAATGCACGGACCTGCTCAACATATTGACGAACACGGTCAACACTCATTTCTTCACGCTCGGCATCTAAAATTTGTGCACCAAACTCATCAGCAATTTTTTTAGCCGCGCTGTGCAGCATATTAAACGCTGCAAGCCCATCGCCTTCGCAAGGCAGAGTCATAAATAAGCTCACACCCGCTGTGCTAAATTGTTCCATATTGTCTATATCAAACGTGCCTGGGTTGTACATATTTACCAGTCTGAATAACACTGGTCCTTGGCCTGCTGGGTCAATATGACGATTAAAAAAACCGTCTTCTGAATACTTAAAGCCTAAAGTGTTCACTGCTGGCAATAATTTACTGCCCTGCATGGTTAACCCTTCTGGCATTTGTATATGCACAATTACAAAGTCAGACATCTCAACTGGCGCAGTTTCTTCGCTTTGTGGCTGGGCTTCTGGCTCTTGCACAACTTCCAAATCATCTTCAATTGGAATTTCTGGAACGCTTGTATCCATTTGAGGCTCGTTAGCATCAAAGTTAAGCTCACCAAATTGCGGCTCATCGCGCTGGGTAACTTCTGGCTCTTTTGGCTGTGCGGCCGGTGTATGAGATGGAGTCTCTTGCATTGGTTCTACCCGCTCGCTAGCAGGTACTTCTGGGCTATCTTTTTTTCTAACTGACCATAAACCGTGTACTAATAAGCCACCTATGACAAATACACTGATCACGATTAAAACCCATCTTAGTTCTTCGGCCATCCCCTCACCTTTTATTATTTGATATGCCTAAACCTGTGCATTAGTAAAATACTAATACGCTTAAATTAAAATATTATGTGTGTGCAAGTTGCACTGCTTGTTCTATATCTACTGCTACCATTCGTGAAACACCTGGCTCTGCCATAGTAACGCCAGTTAATCGCCCTGCCATTTCCATCGCAATTTTATTATGACTAATATAAATAAACTGCACTGATTGTGACATTTCTTCAACCAAACGGCAAAAACGAACCACATTGGCATCATCAAGCGGTGCATCTACCTCGTCCAGCATACAGAATGGAGCTGGATTGAGCCTGAATATAGAAAACACTAATGATAATGCGGTCAGCGCTTTTTCTCCACCACTTAACAAATGAATTGTTGAATTTTTCTTGCCAGGTGGTCGTGCCATTATACTAACACCACTTTCGAGTAAATCGTCACTGGTTAACTCTAAATATGCACTCCCGCCACCAAATACTTTTGGAAATAGCTGTGCAAAGTCTTCGTTAACTTGATCAAAGGTCGCTTTAAAGCGTGTTTTTGTCTCAATATCTATTTTACGAATGGCACCTTCGAGAGTATTTAGCGCTTTGGTTAAATCATCTAATTGGTTATCTAGGTATTCACTACGCTGCTTTGCAAGGTCAAACTCTTCTATTGCTGCTAAATTTACGGCGCCTAATTTTTCAAGCTGATTAGTTATTCCCGTTAACTGGTTTTGCGTGGCACTTAAACTTAAAGAGTCAGGTAATGCTTCGAGTATGTGCTTTAAGTTTTGTTTTAGCTCGTCTAATGGCTCAAGCGCTGCTTGTGCTTTGATAAGTAGGCTTTGTTCTTCAATGGTGAGTTTTTGATGCTGCTCTTGTAAACCCACCAGCTCACCTTGTGAATTTTTAAGGCTCGCTTGCTTTGTATTTAAGCTTTCTTTAGCTTGAGCAAGTTTACTTTGAAGCGATATTAGCACCTGCTCACCTTGCTTGTGTTGCTCAAGCAAGCTTGCAATTTTATCTGTGAGTTCTTGCTCTGGAATGAGGAGCTCTTCTATTTCCTCAAGTAACTCTTTAGCACCTTCACTTGCACTTTTATGCTCTTGCTTTGCATGGTTAAGTTTAGTTTGGCTTAGTTGCCATTCACTTTGTATTTTTTGTTCGTATAAACTACTTTGATGCGCTTTTGTTTTATATTGCTCAAGCGTGGTTACAGCTTGACTATACTGCGACTCACTTTGTACTCGAGCATTATTTGCTTTTGCTAAATCATCAGCTAAGTTAAGTTGCTGCTCTTTAATTACTTCAAGCACTTGCACTTGTTCATCGCACGTTTTTAATAACTGTGTGTGCTCAGTTGTTAATGTCAGCTTTTGCTGTTCAAATTTTTCTAATTGTTGTAAGTGCTGAGCAACCTGCTCTTTAAGCATGTCGCTACGCGTTGTGGCTATGGCAATATTTTGTGCAAGTTGATGTATAGCCTCTTTAAGCTCGTTTAATTCATTACTTTGCTGTGTTTGCTGGGCTTTGCAATCGTCAAATTGCTGTTGTATGTTTTGCAGCGTTTGCTGTGCAGCGTTTAATTGTATTGTTTTTTCTTTTAGCTGTTTATGCTTTAAAAGCTGAGAGTTATCGGCGTTTTTATCGGCGCTAACATGCCAATTTCGAGCATGAAGCGCACCTGTTCTATCCATCACCGCAATATAAAAATCATCTTTTAGCAGTGTTAAATCGGCCACTTCGCTATAAGCAATGCGTGTGAGTAAGTCAGGGTAAACACCCTTATTAATAAATGCAGCTAAGCTGTTTTTTGGCACAGCTTTATTACTTTGCCAAACACTGTTATTACTTTGCTGTTTAGTTACATGTAAATGCTCAAGTGATTGCAAGGCTTGTTCAATTACGTGCTCAAACCCTTCTTTAACCACTAATTGCTTAAATAAATTTTGGCTCTGAGCATTTTTATCTTCAAGTCCAAGGCTACTCATCAAACCAGCTATACTGGCTTTTAGCTCGTTAAGGTGTTGTAAGTTATCTTCAAGCTGCTTTTGAGCTTGCTCAACTAAATTATTCTGCTCTGCAAGTTCAGCACTGCAATGCGACTGCGTAGTTTGCTTACTGGCAAGTTCTTGAGTGAGGGCTTGGCGCCTTTGTGTTTGCTCAACTAGCTGCTGCTCTATATCGCTACTTTTAAGTTCATTAATTTGCTGTTGTACTTGGCTTAGCTGATTACTTACATGCTCACGTGCTTGAACGCTTTGATTAATCGTACTTTGCTGCAATTGCGCTTTACTATTATGTTCAAGCTGCTGCTCATTTAAAGCTTGCCACACACGCGTAGCTTGCAGCTTTTCATCAGCTAATAACTCTAATGTTTGAGTCAACTCATCAACTTGCTCGGTGCACATTAAGCTTTGCTCTGTGGCGTCTTGCAAGGTAATTGCGAGTTGTTCACATACACTTTGCTGTTGTAATTTGAGTTCTAAGCTTTGCGATTGACGTAGCTCTAGCTTTACACGATTTTGTTTAAGCGTTTGTGTCTGTTGTTTAATATTTATTTGTTGCTGCTCAGCTCGAGTCAACTCAGTGTGAGTAACGTGTTGCTGATGCTGCGCGTCGCTTAATTTATCTTGTTGTGCTTGAACTTGCCCCTCTAGGCTTGCAAGTACGTCATCGTGCCCTGAGTGCGCCGTTTTAAAAAACGTTATTTGCTCATTCAGCTTTTTAATTTGTGTGCTTTTTTCGAGCTGTTGTTGATGCAGCTTTTGCCATTTTAAAACAGCAATTTGCCCTTTTAAAGTGCGCTCTTGCGCCTTGAGCTCTCGGTATTTTTTAGCATCAACCGATTGCACAGCAAGTTTATCAAGTTGAGTTTGCAGCTCTTTGCGCACATCAAGTAATCGCTCTAGGTTTTCGCGGGTACTTTTAATACGTGTTTGAGTTTCGCGGCGGCGCTCTTTGTATTTAGACACACCGGCGGCTTCTTCTAAAAATACCCGCAGCTCTTGCGGTTTACTTTCTATTAAGCGCGAGATCATCCCTTGCTCAATAATCGCATAGCTACGCGGCCCAAGCCCTGTGCCTAAAAATATATCGGTAATATCGCGCTTACGACATTTGCTACCGTTTAAAAAATACAGCGATTGCCCGTCACGAGTGACTAAGCGTTTAATTGCAATTTGATTACGATCGGCAAAAGTATTGGGGATATCACCTTGGGTATTATCAAAAATCAGCTCTACAGAGGCTTGCGAGATAGGTTTACGATTAGTTGAGCCATTAAAAATGACATCGGTCATGGCATCGCCACGTAAATTTTTAGCTGAGCTTTCACCAAGCACCCATCGCACTGCATCAATAACGTTAGATTTGCCGCAGCCATTAGGGCCAACAACACACGTCATTTGATCAGGAAATGGAATTTTAGTGGGCTCTACAAACGATTTAAAGCCCGCTAATTTGATTGTGCTTAAGCGCATCTTATTGTTATTACCGATTATTATTGTTATTAATTACAAACAATTTAACTCATAAATAGTTAAATTGTTAAGCTTGGCGTTTAAAGTTATCTAAAATAATACCGGTGGCCATTGCCACATTAAGTGACTCTGCACCGCCAAAAGCAGGTATGGTTATTTTGTCGCTCACTAATTTTGCACATTCCTCGCGTATTCCATGCGATTCACTCCCCATAAGCAAAACACCTTCACCACTAAATTGTGTTTTATGCACACTTTGCCCATCTAAAAACGCACCATATATTGGCAAGTTTAAAGTTTGTAAATATTCAGGTAATTCAACTTGGCTTACAGATACTCTTACAAACGAGCCCATAGTGGCACTAATCGTTTTAGGGTTGTAAGCATCGGCGCTGTCGGTACTCGTTACAATATGCTTAATGCCGTACCAATCAGCAACTCTAATAATAGTGCCTAAATTGCCCGGATCTGATACGCCATCAAGAGCAAGGATTAAACCATTACTTTTTGGAAGCGCTGTATTTGGCATATTAACAATAGCAATTGCAGCATTATTACTTACCAGCGTACTTGCTTTTGTGAGTTGCTCTTCTTGAGCCTCAGTTAATTGGGCATGAGGATATTGGCTTTGATAAGTGTTAATAAACGCCTGTGTAGCAAATATATCAACCGCTTTTAATGGGCTGTTTAACAACTCAAGTACGTTTTTTTCACCTTGCACAAGGTATTGATTATATTGCTTTCGGTACTTTTTTTGGCCAAGTTGGCGAATAAGTTTGAGTTGGTTTTTTGAAATCATAGCAGCCCCATAAATTTATCCCCGCAGTATAACAGATTTAACAAACACATCTGAACTTCAAAAACATGAAAACGCCGATTAAGCTTCCGCTATTTTTTTAGCGCTGCGCTCAAAAGTAAGGTTAATGCGCATAAACATGCCTTTAATCGCTTCAACCTGATTTGTTTCGCCTGCAGCATCTACTAGTTCTGCGTATAAGGCGTCTGATTTGTTTTTAAACTCATCGCTACTTTTACCTTTTGTTGCCAGTAAAAAAGCATCGGCAAGGGCATGTTGCCAACTAATAAGTTGCTTTAAGTCTTTGCCAGCAAGTTGTGTACAAATAGACTGCAAGCGAATAGATGCGTGTCCTATGTTTAAAGCGGTTAACGCTAAGTCGGTGATCGCACGCGTATGAGAGCCTTGATCGTAATTAGTCAAACGCAGTAAACGATCTGACATTCTGCGGTTATACCAAATAGCAGGCATGCGCTGTTGATGGATATGTAATAAGTCTTGATGCGTTGTTTTAAACACTCGGTGAATAAGTAAACGTACACTCGGTCCAGTAATTAAGTGAAACACCCAATACAAAATACTCACACCCGCAAAAATAGCCATTGCTGCGCTTAAAGTATAATCGATAGAAAACGCCAAACTCATATCAGTACTTGGCCGCACTAAAATAGTAAACGGAATACAAAACCCTAAACCATACGGCAGTGTCGCTCTATCTGCCAGTAGCAGTAAACCTAAAAAGTAAGGCCCCGCTAGTACCAAAATTAAAACCTCTAGCTGCCCACCACTTTGTGAAAGTAAATTAAGCGCATAAAAAACAGTGACGAACGAGGCGACAGCAATACCTATTAATAAGCGCTTTAAAACGACCTTTAACATGGCAAGAGGTATACGCGCCAACATGATTGAAAAAATGACTGGTAAAATCATAATCATTAATGCAGCTGATGAGCCTGTGCTTACCCAAACAAATGCACCAATAATAAATACTAAGCTAGTTCTAAGTCCTACAAACATTCCCGCTAAAGGATCACGATAGGTCAGCATGCTAGGGGCATTTAATAGGCTTTGGTCTCGCTCTTCTAGTGCTTTATATGCTTTGAGTAATATGGTTAACTCAGAGGCAATTTCTAGGGCTAGCGACAACATATGCGATTCGAATGGGGAGTCGGTTTGATTATTCGCCTTAAGCGCAGTTAAGCGTTTTCTATAAGCTTTTACCTCATCTGCGCAATATTGAAAACTGTCTGATTTGGCAATATTGCATAAAACATCACTCATATTATGCATAAGCGTTGTTAAATCGGGTGTGATCAACTCAGTATGACTACGCTGTAAGCGACCAAAAATTTGAATTAGCGCAAGTAAAGAGAGTACTTTTTGAGAAACTTGGTTTGCGGCACGAGCGCGCCCGGGTCCTTTGGGGCCTTCGTACCTTACCGCGCTTGAATCCTCGTTTATAGCGCCAAGAGTTGCCATTATTGTATCTATTTTTTGATGACGTTTTTCGTGTGTGCCTTTCTCATCTATTTCGGTCATTAAGTAATTTAATGTTTGGTTAATAACAGCGCGTGCTTGTACCTGCAAAGTCTCTTTTACCTTAACAGGCCAAAATAAATGACTCACTAAACCTGCACATAACGACCCCACTACGATTTCGCTCATTCGAGATTGTGCTATATCAAAAACGGCTTGGCTACTTACTGTTGCTGGATTGGCCATCACTAAAAGTACAATAATTTCAGCCGTCACTGCTGCCATAGCAAACGCATAGATAAAGTTGGTTTGTCGCACCATTGCCGAAAGTGCTGAGTTTAACCCTAGCCACAATGCTAAAGTACTCAAAGCAAGGTATGGATAAGGCATAAGTTGTGTAAGCAAAAATATGCCAAATAAGCCACCTACAATAGTGCCTATTATTTGGCAAATGGCCTTTTCTATAACTAAACCACTTTCAGGGCGCAATTGTAAAAATATAGCTGAGACTAATGCCCAATAAGGCCTATCGAGGTTAAGGTACATAGCAACACTTAACGACATTGCCATGGCAATAACGCCTTTTGTTGCAAAAATAATGGCTTGTTTTTTTGGAAAGAATAAATTCCTCAATACATCACCCAAGGTGTTCTCCTTAATGCGTATTGAGGTGAATTGTGGCTGTCATACCTGCGCTAAGCTGCATATTTTTTGGTACGGTGTCTAATTTAATATCAACAGGTATGCGCTGTGACAAACGCACCCAATTGAATGTTTGCTGTACTACAGGTAGCAACTGTGTATTACTTTGTGTATTGGTGTTAGCTATGGCTTTACCCACACTAGTCACATGACCCGTTATAGCTTCACCACCACTTAAAAGGGATATTTTTGCTTTTTGATTATTATGTATTAAAGGGATTTTGGTTTCTTCAAAGTAACCCGTTACATAAAAAGAATCTGACTTAACAATTGCAAATACTGAAGTTCCTTGCGCTACGTAATTACCCTCACGCAGGCTTAAATTAATAATTTGCCCACTCACCGGTGCGTATGCTTTTGTTCTATCAACGTTTAGCTGCGCTATTGCTTGCTCTGTTTTTGCAAGTTCATAATTAGCTTTGGCTATTTTTGAATTAATACGTGTTGACTCAAGGCTTTCTTCGCTGATGGCCTGTTGTGTATTTAGGCCTTTCCTGCGTTGTAGCTTGTGCTTTGCAAGCTCCCATGTGTATAAGGCATTTTCGGTATTGGCTTTACTTTTATCAAGCGCCGCTTGATAGCGTTTATCATCAACACTAAAAAGTAAATCTCCCTTTTTGATGCTTTGCCCATCTTTTATATTTAACTTAGTTACCCATCCAGATACATCAGGCGAAACAGTGACTATTTCAGCCCTTATACGGCCATCTCTGGTCCATGGCGTGTGCATATAATCAGTCCATATCCAGCGACCTGCAAAAACAGCAGCTATAACAACAATAACAGTTATAAATATACGTAAATATTTTGTCATCTAATTTATCTTCCACTGAGTAAATAAACGGTTAAGGCCATATAACAAATAAATAAAGACACCTCAAACCACGCCACCTTCCAAATACGCTCGTGCCAATCTAAACGGTGTAATACAAACCGAGTAATGGCCGTTAAAACAAACGCTATAGGAAAATAAATAACCAAAGGGCTAAACTCTACTCCGCCTAAAACAACGGCTTGCAACATAATAAAATCCATTCGTGTTTAAAAACGGTTATAAACAATGCCTGATATGAACAGTTGAACAATTATAATTACTTGCTCTTAATCTAAAATTAATAACTAGACAGTTTTGAATCTACAACTATTACTTATAGCCTTTTAATCAGTTACTTGCAAAAGGCTAGCGTTACTATAAACATTGAACTTTGCACCAAATTTAGGTAAATTAACAAAAAAACAACATGGGTATAATTTAAATGGAATCAATACACCCTACTCCCCCAGAAACAACACCTGAAGTTAATGAACCTGCGCACCCTATTTTTAGTGGAAAAGTACAATTTAGCGGCAAAGGCGGTGAGTTTTTTGGTATTTGGATAGTCAATATTTTACTCAGCGTACTTACTTTAGGTATTTACTCTGCTTGGGCAAAGGTGCGCACAATGCGTTACTTTTATGGCCACACCCGCATTGACGGACACAGCTTTGACTACTTAGCAACGCCTATACAAATTTTAAAAGGTCGTATTTTAGCGGTTATTGTATTTTTAATTTACTCCTTTGGTAGCAGCTTTTTTCCACTTGTGGGTTTATTATTTGTCGTTGCTTTTATATTTTTAATGCCGTGGATAATTAATCAAGGCCTGCGTTTTAATATGCGTATGACCCGTCATCGTAATGTACGCTTTGCATTTAAAGGCGATTACGGCGAAGCTTTCATTAATTTTATACTGTTACCTATCGCCAGCATTTTTACCTTTTACTTATTAATGCCGTATGTTTTAAAACGTATCGACAGTTACATACACAGCAATATTAGCTACGGTGATACGCCGTTAGCCGTAAACCTAAAAGGCGAAACCTACTACTTAACAGCCCTTATTTGTTTTGTAGTAAGCTCTATCACTATGGTGATTTTTATGGCTGTTTTAGGCTTGTTTGGCCTTGATTTAATGAATGCAGAAAACCAACAAGCTGCACAAGACCCAACCAAAATGGTCATTATGTTTGGTGGGTTAATGATTGCTTATGTATTTATGATTGCCATAGTCACCGCGGTTTGGGCGGCGGCTATTCGTAACCATATTTTTGATAACAGCCAATTTGAAAACATAGCGTCTTTTAAATCAGAGCTTAAGCCTATTCCTTTTGCCATATTACTATTAACAAATATGCTAGCAATTGCGTTTCCCTTGGGCTTGCCTACCCGTGGACCAAAGTACGTACATCGAGAATGCTCGCCGACGTTACTACCGTTAGTATTTACCCAGGTGCGCTAAATTTAGTGGATACCGCGCAGCAAGAGCAATCATCGTTTGCAGAAGAAGCGGCCAATGTATTTGATATTGACCTATCACTAACTTAAGAGCTTATTATGCACGTACAGGGACATTACTTCTCAAAAGCATCAAGCAATTATCAACAAGTTGTCGCTAATATTAGCGACACCTTGGTTGAGATTAGCCACGATGATCAGCTTATTTCAAGCTACGCAATAAGCGATATAACACTCACCTCTGGCCTTGCCGGGCTTGCTGACGAACTGCGTTTTAACGATGGTAGCCGCTTTATTCCAAATGATGTGAATTATCGCTGGCCTTTTAAAACCAATAAGCACGACCTACTAGAGCGTCTTGAAAAAAGTAAATGGGCTATTTTAGCTGCCATTATTTTTACACCGCTGTTTATGTGGCTAATGCTTTATAAAGTAGTACCCGCTATTGCTGTATACAGTGTTGATACCCTGCCACGCAGTGTAGTAGAGCAAATGGGCGAGCAAAGTTTTACCTTAATTGAAAAGCTAGCCCTTGATGAAAGTGAGCTGCCAATTGAGCAACAAACTAAAGTGCAACAACACTTCAATAGCATGCTTAATGAACTCTCGCTTGAGCCATCGGTTTATAGATTATCGTTTTATAAATCAGATAGCTTTGGGGCTAATGCGTTTGCAATGCCCCATGGGCGTATTGTAGTGACTGATGAATTAGCAAATTTATTAGCCGATAAACCCAACGCATTAAAAGCCGTATTACTTCACGAAATTGGCCACGTTGTCCACCAGCATAGCGTACGCATGACAGCCCAATCGGCAGCCAGTACCGTTGTACTTGCTGTGATATTTGGCGATTTAGAAGGGATAGCAGAAGTGGCACTTGGTACCGGTGCTACGTTTGCACAGCAGGGCTTTTCGCGTGATATGGAACGCGAGGCAGATAGCTACGCCCTCATACAACTTGAGCATTTAGGTTATTCGAGCAATGATTTTGCCGATGCCATACAAGCACTACAAAGTGCCCACACAAGTGAAAATGAGCACCTTGAAAAGGTAAACAATTTGCTCGAATATTTATCAAGCCACCCAAGTGCACAAGAGCGCATTGATAATGCCAGAAAATAACACGTTATATATTCAACTTGCTCGCTACATAGTGAGTCTAAGTTGGGCATACTAATTCGATTAACTATAGGAGCTATTTTAACGATAAATAAATCATTTAGTAACTAGGCAAAAAATTTTGTGTTTAGTGGTTCTAAATAGAGATTTTTTAACGACGTTAGTAATTGATTTAGTACGTTAAATTGTTCAAATAGTTATTTGGGTTAGTATCATTCACGGCTTTTTTCCAAAGCTTTATCATATTGCACCGCTTGAAAAATTGATGACAGGCAGTGCAGGTTTTTCAGCACAAGTGTCTGACTTGATTACACGTTCAGCGGGTGTTGGCGAAATTATATTTGGCGTGTGTTTATTTGTATTTTATAAAAATAAGCACATCGTTATTTTAAATATTTTAGCGCTTGTAGGGCTTTTGTTAGCGGTTGTGATAATGCAGCCACCATTACTTATTGAAGCATTTAACCCAGTAACAACTAACCTGCCGCTTATTGGGCTAAGCGTTATTTGGTTAAAAGAAATTAATCGACATCTCTAAAATAAAAGAGGTATGCCAGTGCATACCTTTTTAGTAGGACTTAACTTATTACGTTAGTACTTATTTTTATGTGTCCACAAATGCAATAACTCGCTCGCAATGGTTGCTGCGGCAATAGCGGTAAGCTCGCTTTGGTCGTACGACGGTGATACCTCTACCACATCCATGCCCACCATATTTATGCCTTTTAGCGCACGCAGTATTTTAAGCACTTTATCTGACGTTAAACCACCGCATACCGGTGTGCCTGTACCTGGTGCAAATGCAGGATCGAGGCAGTCTATATCAAACGTTAAGTAAACAGATAAGTCACCTACTCGCTCACGTATTTGCGCTGCAATGTCATTGGCATGTAAATCGTTAGCCTGCATTGCATCAATCACGGCAAACTCGTGCTTTGATTGGTCAAAGTCGGTGCGAATACCAATTTGTATACTGTGCTCTACATCAATTAACCCTTCCATAGGCGCATGATAAAACATAGTGCCGTGATCAAAACGTGAGCCATTGCTGTATGTATCAGTGTGCGCATCAAAATGAACCAAGGCCATTTTGCCATGTATCTTTGCATGTGCACGCAATAGCGGAAGCGTTACAAAGTGATCGCCCCCAAGGCCTAACAGCGTTGTACCTTGGCGAAGTATTTGCTCTGCGGCCATTCCTAGCTGTGCCGTAAAATACTCAGGATCGCCTACCGGGTAAGTAAAGTCCCCTGCATCTGCAACCGTTAAACGCTCAAACAAAGGAAATGTCCACGGGTATTTAGTGTCTTCCCAGGCTAAATGTACCGACGCTCTGCGAATGGCATCGGGCCCTAAGCGAGCACCGGGACGGCCCGAGGTGGCTAAGTCAAACGGTAAGCCTAGTACAACGACATCTGCATCAATGGCATTAATATTTTGCACCATAGGACGACGTAAAAACGTCATCCCGTTTGAATACAATGAGTGGTCAACATGACCAAACAAGCTAGACATTGCTTATAACTCTTCTAAATAAGTGTAGCCATTCAGGCCGCTTTGCAACTCGTCTAAAACGCTTTGCTGTTCATTTTTATCTATTTTTGCAGACACTAACTGCGCGTAAGACTGCTGAAAGCTCTCAACATCTAAATGTACATAACGCATCATGTCAGCCACCGTATCGCCTTGATTTATTTCGCTGATACTGGCAACGCCTTGCTCATCCATATTGATAATAGCGCTGTGTGTATCGCCAAATAAATTATGCATGTCACCTAAAATTTCTTGGTACGCACCCACTAAGAAAAAGCCCATTAAGTAAGGTTTATCAGCACTGTACTCAGGCACCGGTAATGTGCTTTCAATGCCTTGGCCATCAACATAGTGCTCAAGAGCGCCGTCTGAATCACAGGTTATATCAAGTAATACCGCTCGTTTTTTTGGTGCTTCGGTTAAGCCACTTAATGGCAATACCGGAAACACTTGATCAATCCCCCACGCATCAGGCAATGATTGAAAAAGCGAAAAGTTTACAAAAAACTTATCGGCTAAACGCGCATTTAACTCGTCAATAATTGGGCGATGAAAACGGTTTTTGTTATCCATGTGTTTGTTAAGCTCATAACAAATACGTAAGTTAACTTGCTCTGCCCACGCACGCTGCGTTAAATCTAAAAGCCCAAGTGCAAACTGGTTATGCGCCTCTGCTAAATCCCCTTGGCTATCATGATAAATTTCAATGAGTGCGCGGTCGTCTGTTAAATCTGTTAACTGCACAAACGAGGCCCACATATTATTTAATAAAAGCGGTGCATCGGCTGCAGGCGCTTTTAGCTGTTCTGGTACGTAGCTTTCTGTGCCTATCACGTTTGATATAAGTACAGCATGGTGCGCCGTTAGTGCACGTCCTGACTCAGAAATAATAGTCGGCATTGGTTGCGCGTACTGCTTACAGGTATCGCCTATGGTGTACACAATATTATTTGCATACTCAGCTAAGCTGTAGTTCATTGAGTTATGAGATTGGCTGCGCGTACCATCATAATCAATCGCTAAACCGCCCCCTACATCTAAGCACTCAATGCTTGCACCTAATTTGCGTAACTCACAGTAAAAACGCGCGGCCTCGCTTACACCTAAACGCACATCTCGAATGTTTGCCATTTGCGAGCCTAAGTGAAAATGCACAAGTTGCATTAAATCAAGCTGGCCTGCGTCTTTTAAACGATTCACTACGTGCAGTACTTGTGACGCTGATAAACCAAACTTAGATTTTTCGCCGCCACTTGCTTGCCACTTACCTTTACCTTGCGATGCTAAACGTACACGAATACCAATGCGCGGTTTAACATTTAGCGCTTTTGCTTGGCTAAGTACCATGTCGAGCTCAGAAAGCTTTTCAAGCACTATGTATACTTTGTGGCCTAGCTTTTCGCCAATCAGTGCTAAGCGCACATATTCTTTGTCTTTGTAGCCATTACATACAATCACTGCACTGGTTTTTTCTGCCATTGCCAAAACGGTTAATAACTCTGGTTTGCTGCCTGCTTCTAGGCCTAATTGTTTTTTTTCTAATTCAGCTTGGCTTGCTACTATTTCTTCAACGACTTCGCGTTGTTGGTTAACTTTAATTGGGTAAACTAATAAGTAGTCTTTTGGGTAACCATAGTTTTCAATCGCGGTATTAAACGCACTACATAAACTGTGCACACGATGATGTAAAATTTGTGGAAAGCGCACTAAAGCCGGTAAGCTTAAGCCTTTTTCTTGAAGTTGTTTTGCGATATCTGTTAGTGCAATAGTTTGCTCTGGGGCGTGAGCCTTTGGCGCAACATACACATCACCTTGATCATTAATACCAAAAAAACCTTGGCTCCAATGACGAACATTGTAACTCGTGCGAGCTTGTGCTAGTGATGTTGTCTCTTTCATTTATCTTTCTCTTTTATTTAATAATGCCGGTTTGGCTAGTTGCGCGCATTAAAAGAAAAATAGACTTTTAAGTCCAACAAGTATTTTTACTCGTAACGAGTGATTTTTAACATTGATAAAAGCTTTAACCATATCAAGCTGTTTAAATGCGGTTACAACGACTTAAGCTTCGCCATTTAATTAAAAAGTACAACTGTACTTTTTTCAGATAAAATAGAACAATTGTACTTATTTGGCATAATCATGAAGCAAATTTATTTTAATCAGAACAAACCACCTAGGTTTGCCAAAGTCACTAAAGCAGCAACATTTGGTTTAACTAAAACATTTCCAAATCTTAGCGCTCGCCTTGCTATGAAGGTATTTTGTAACCCTCATAGCAGACGAAAATACGACTTTAGAACAGATATTCAACCAATAAATATCAAGCTTAATACCCAATTAGGTGCTATTAACTTGTATTACTTTAGCCAAGAGGGAAACAGTAAAGCGGTATTTCTTTCTCACGGCTGGGCAGATAGCACAAATCGCTTTACTACATTGATAAATGAACTGGTAGAAAAAGGCTTCAACGTGTACTCAATCGATCACATTGGCCATGGTTATTCTTATGGTAAGGTTTCTCATTTATACGGCTACATGCAAGGACTAACTGCTGCGTTTAATTATTTTGATGAGCAGAATATACTTATTGATAGAGTAATAACCCACTCTATGGCCGGCGTGGCTTTATTAAATTTAGATAGCACGTTTTTAGAAGACAAAAAAATAGTGATGATTTCTGCACCTGCGCAAATTTTTGAAGCTATGTTTGAAAAAGTAAAACAAGTGGGTATTTCTGAGCTTATGTTAGAAAATATGCTTAACAAAGTGTCGGAACAATATGGTATTAAATGGCAAAATCTTCACCCTGATAACTCTAAGCATAAAATCAATGAAGACATGCTTTTTATCCATGATAAAAATGACTCTGTTGCAAACTTTGAAGCTATAAAGCATTTAACCGATAACACGCCTGCTACACTTATAGCCACTGAGAAACTTGGCCATGTTAGAATTTTAAAAAGCCAATATGTGTACGATCAAATAACAACGTTCATGAGCTGAAAATGAAAAAAAGTGAGAGTACTAAGCTCTATATTTTACAAAAAGGAATGGCCTTTGCAGCTACACACGGCTTATACAGTATATCCATTGGTAAAATGGCAGCTGCTGCAAATATGTCACGTACAGGAGTGATCTCACATTTTACTAATAAAGAAGATATGCAAGTTGCCATATTAGCCTACACAGAGGAAGAATTTAAAAAGCAAGTTGTTGAACCATCTATTGATGAAGATGCGCTAGTGCACTTAAATAACTTTCAGCAAAAATGGTTACAGTGGCTTAGCTTTTTAGAAATGTGCTGCCCTGAACAGCATACAAGTTGCCCACTAATTAAGGCCTCTGTTGAATTCAAAGCAGACCCAAATTGTTTAGTAAGGCAATTTATGCAAGATCAGCAAGCTAGAATGATTAACTACCTCACTAAACTAGCCGTTAACTGCCAAGAGCAAGGCTATTTTAGTAACGATATAGAGCCAAGTATTTTTGCGTATGAGTTTTATGGTTTATATACAGGGCATGTTGTACAAACAAGCTTAATAAATAACCCTACGCTTGCGCATACTTATGAAAAAGTGGTGAGTGGTTTAATTGCTCGATATATGTGTAATACCAATCCGAAATAAATACTTAATCATTTTTCAGGGCTAAGCGGATGGGTATAAGTAAAAATTAAACTTATCCGTTTATGCGCTCTTAGGCGCAAAGATAATAATAGCCATACCCAGTAAGGCAACCGCCCCGCCCACTGCATCCCACAGAGTAAGCTTTACGCCATCAACTACCCATAACCATAGTAAAGCCACGCAGACATAAACGCCGCCATACGCGGCATAAACACGCCCCGCTGCCACAGGGTGTAAAGTGAGCAACCAAGCAAATAACGCTAAACTGATTGCAGCAGGAATCAAAAGTAATATGGATTTATCTTCTTTGAGCCACAGGTAGGGTAAATAACAGCCAATAATTTCAGCAAAGGCGGTAATAATAAATAGCGCGATAGTTTTTACTTCAAACATAAAACCTCACGTAATTTAAATAACAAAAGCATAACAAAGCTAAGTAACCAAAAAAGTTACTTAGCTATATAGCCCTAAATATGAGTAATAAATCTCTCAACCACTATTTAGATTAAACAGATTACTCAGCTAAGGCTACTTCGGCCAACTTCATTGTACTTTCGAACGACTTAGTACCAGCAATAAATAAACCGTTATGACAAAATACAGCGTCATCTAAGCCTGTTTCAGCTTGAAACTCTTCATCAGATAAACCAGCCCACGCTTTAGGGAGTGACTTTCTATCTTCAAATGAGCCAGGCTCAACCGGCACAGTTTGTATTATCCACTGCCCTGAATGAGACGGATAAACCATGAATAGTGCGTCACTTGATAACATATGGACTGTTTTTTTCCATGGGGTGTACTTTTCAAGCACAATAACTCTAGCATCTTCTGCATGCTCAATTGCTTTAGCAACAATCGCTTTTGCATTTACACTACCGTGGGCTGAAGCAATAAAACGTGTTAGTAGACGTGCAGCAAAATCGACGGCTTCATTAAAACACTCATCAAAGTTGCCTTCTTCTTCCCATGTTGGGTTAAACATAGAAAGCGTTTGGCTAAGGGTTATTCCCTCAACGACACCTTTAACATAGCCACAATCTATAGCATCAATGTTAGACACTAAACCTGAGTCGACTCTATCGGCCACGGCTTGGTTGTTATCACAAAGCGCTAAGCCGTATTTTTTCCAAATTAAGCCAAATGACGAATACGGTGTACCATCTTCACGCTCGCCCGCACCACCACGCTGGTGATGATCAAACCGGCCGGTATCTGGATTATATTCACCGCCTACATCTACCACAATGTCAGCACTTTCTATCAATGCTTTATCGCGAGTACGTACCAGTTTAAAAGAAGGTAAAACATGTTTTAGTACTGCAATACTAAATACATCGTCGGCATGAAAATTACCACTGTGGGTTACTACTGTTATTTCGCTCATTGGATTAGGACTACTTTTAAAAAAGATAAAAAATTCTCACTTATATAATGCTAAAAGCATATTAAAACTAACAAGGTGGATTTTATACGAACAGAGCAATGAAAAACAGTGAAGTATCACTACGCCCACAAAGCGAAGTAGGCGCAAAATATTTAATAGATTAGATTACTTAGGCTCAGGGCTCAGACCAAGCTGCATAAAAACGCTTTGGGGGTTATCTTCATAAACACCAAAGCTCGAACAACGCTCAAAACCTAAATCTTCGTACAAACTAATAGATTCGGTCTGTTTCGGGCCAGTTTCTAAACGAATTAGCGGGATTTTTGTCTCGCCAGCATAATGCAGTAAATTTTGCATTATACGCCTAGAAAAACCTTTACCGCGATGGCTAGGTTTCACATATAAACGCCTAATTTCACCATACAAAGTGCCGTCATTTTGTTTGACAATAGCGCCGCAAGCAATAATACCATCTTCATTTTTTAAGCCAATGGCATAAACATTGTCTTCGCTTAACTCGTCTAATTTGAGAGATTGTGCTGTAGCAACGGGGTATAAAGAGTTTATAAGCCTGTCTATATCTGTAAACACATTAACTACATCTGGATCCTTGGGGCTTAATTCGACTAACTGCATCTACTGTCGTCCATTTTTTATTTTGAATCGGTATAGTACTTTTATAATATATACTTAATAGACACGATCCTAGTGTTGTTTAAATAAAATGTATTAATAACGTAAGCGCCACTTTATTAAAACGTTATAATTTTTTTAAAATCATTAAGCTTAAACTGTTGAACACTCCTGTGTTATGTGTTTCCCATGCCACTTTAAATACTCTTTAGCGTTCATTGGTTTAGCTATCAAATACCCCTGAATATAATCTGCACCGAGCTGGTTTAACAAATCAAACTGTGATGTACACTCAACCCCTTCTGCAACGACTCTAATATCTAAACTTTTGCCTAAGCTAATAATTGTATTAACTATGTTATAGCCTTTACCTTCGTCTGATATTTTATCAATAAAACTTTTGTCTATTTTTATTTCTTTTACTGGAAAAGCATTAAGGTGTGATAAGCATGAATAACCCGTACCAAAATCGTCAATAGAAAATACAAATCCTTGATTTTTTAACTCATCCATTTGCGTAATTGTGTTGTTTATATCACCTGAAAGCATTGACTCAGTAATCTCCAACTTTATTTGAGATGGTTTGATATTAAAGTCATCTATTGTTGAGCATAGCTCGTTTTTAAGCTCTAAAGAGTTAAACTGTATATGGCTTATGTTGATCGATACACTAAAGTGCTCATCTATCAATTTATGTGCGCTGAGCTTGGTTAACAAGCTACAAATATTTTTTAATACTATGGTTTGTAATTTCTGTATTAAACCGTATTGCTCAGCAATCGCAATAAATTGATCAGGTGGGATTACGCCTTTTGTAGGATGCAACCACCTAATTAAAGCTTCTGCGCCTACCACTTTACCTTGCATACTTACTTGAGGTTGAAAGTATGCACAAAACTCATTATTTATAATTGCTCTAACCATGTCAGTTTCAAGTTCAGCTTGATTTTCAAGTAATGTTTGAAGCTCAGGGTCATAAAAACTACAACTATTACCCCCTTTTTTCTTTGCACGATACATTGCCGTATCTGCAAATTTTAATATATTATCTGTTCTCGAATTTTCTTCATCAATTAAGCAAATACCAATGCTACAACTAACCTGAAAAGCAAGCTCACCTACAGAGAACTTTTCATTAAAAACACTTTGTATTTCTTTTGCGACCAATTCAGATTCAGCACAAGCATCTAGGTTATTTTCACCGACAAACTCAATTAGAATAATAAATTCATCGCCACCGACTCTTGCGAGTGTATCTGATGGCTTTATTACAAAGCTTAAACGTTTTGCTAATTCTACCAATACTTTATCGCCGGCCCCATGACCTAACGAATCGTTTATCCTTTTAAAATTATCTAAATCAAGAAATAACAGAGCACCCGTTTTTTTTGTATGCTTTATGCGCTCTATGCACGTAGATAAATTATCATTAAGCGTTCTTCTATTAGGCAGGCCCGTTAATGGATCAAAAAAAGCTAATCTTTGTACTTCTTTTTCGGCTTGTTTACGAAGCGTAATATCACGAGCCATCCAGACAACATGCCGTTGTGAAATATTATCTGGCTGATAATTATCCAGTGCAGCAACTCTCCCCTCAAAAGTTACCTTTCCTTTTGCTACTTCTAACTCATATTCAAATATTTGCATTTCATTGGTTACAAGCGTTTTATTTATTACTGCCATTATCATTTCAGCGTCTTTAGCTGGAAACAATTCGAGCACATTGTGTCCAATCAAATCGGTAGGTGCTTCGCGTAATAAGTTGTTAGATGTGCCATAGACATCCGTATAAAAGCCTTGCTGATTTAATATCAAAATTAAATCCGGCATGACTTGAGTGAATGCTTTAAATTTTTCATTACTTTTTTGCAAGTCGGCCAAAAGCAGCTTAGCTTTATGCAACTCAGCATTTTTTTCTAATGCAATACTCGTAAAGTGCACAAAGTAATCGATAAGTTCAAGATCTTGCTTAGAGGGTTCTTTTGGTGATCCATGATAAATAGCAAAGGTACCCAGTATTTCTGAAGACGTTGAAATTATAGGGGTTGACCAACAAGAGTGGAGCCCTGCATTTTGAGCTAAGCTTTTGTAATTTCCCCATAATGGAGAAATATCAATATCTTGGGCTATTATACGACTTTTTGTATATGCAGCCGTACCGCATGAGCCTACCTTAGGCCCAATTGTAACGCCATTAATCGCTTGTAAGTAATCTTCACTAATGCTTGGAGCAGCACGGTGAAACAGCTGGTTTCCTGCTAATGAGAGTATTGAACACCTTGCAGAATTGTCATCAATAGTTTGTTCAATTGCAAAACAAATATCCTGTAGTACGTCGTCTAAGGCAATCCCTAGTGCAATTTTAGACAAAATATTTTGCTGATGGGATAATAATTGTCTAAGTTTTACAGTATTCATATTTCACCATAATTAAGGGCATTCACAACCAGCCTAAGACATTGAAAAAATAAACTTTTAATGCACTCAATTACTACTTGTAGTTTGTTTTGTTAAAATCAATATTGTTATAACTTTAAAATTTCTGTTTAATTGTTACGCTTATGAAAACTATACCACTGTAACAACAACAACGGTTCTAATAAGTAAGTATAAAAACTACCCACAGACTCAATTATTAACATAAATAAAACTTTTTAGGAACATAATTCAACATTTACTCATACAAAGCATTTGAAATTGTTATTTTAAATAAAAATTTAGATTCTAAACACTTTGTTACTTAAAAAGGCTGTTCAAAATTATTAGGCTATTTATACTGTTGCTAATAACAAAGCTTTAAAGAGGTGACTGTGCAAATTGTAAAAGGTATGGAATATTTTTTTTCTGGGTTTAAATTAATTAGCCAAAAAGGGCTTAAGCGCTTTGTGCTCATTCCGCTCTTAATTAATATTTTACTTTTTGGTAGCTCTTTGTTTTTTTTATTTGGTTGGCTGAGTGATAGTTTTAGCTATATTAGCAACATGCTCCCTGAATGGTTAAATTGGTTAGAATGGTTAATGTGGCCTATCGCAGTATTGGTGGTGCTGTTTAGTTACAGTATGGTTTTTACAGTAATTACTAACTTTATTGCCGCGCCTTTTAATGGGCTGCTCAGTGAAAAAGTAGAGCTTTATTTGACGGGTCAAAAAATTAATGATGATGGCTTTAAAGAAATAGTAAAAGACGTCCCTAGAATGCTTGGTCGTGAATGGACCAAACTTTGTTATTACCTGCCACGCGCAATTGGCTTTTTTATCTTACTGTGGATATTACCGGTAATAGGTCAAATATTATGGGTACTCTTTACCTGTTGGATGTATGCCGTGCAATATAAAGACTTTGCTTTTGATAACCATAAAATTGGCTTTAAGCAAATGAAAGGCGATTTAAAGTCGAAACAAGGCTTATCTTACGGATTTGGTTTTGCCGTTATGTTGCTAACCTCGATCCCGTTTATGAATTTAATAGTTATGCCTGTGGCTGTATGCGGTGCAACACGTTTGTGGGTTGATAATTATCGGCCAAAATACCGTAGTTAATTAATAGGTTGCTGGCTTTTCAATTTTCAAAGGCCAACATATTATAAATAAAAAAGCACCTTAGGTGCTTTTTTAATCTATTTTTAAAGCAATAAACTCAAGCATTGCCCGCCTTGGCAACGCAGCACTTTGCTTATCTACTTCTTCAAATTTTTTAATTAAAATATTGAAACGCTGATTGTTAAAATTTACCGATGTAACTTCACCAATTTTTATGCTGTAGTTTTGCTGCTGATCAAATAGCTTCAGTGTTTTACCTTTTGCACGTTCTACATATAAATAAGGTGTTTGGTCTGGCATTTTTAAACGAACGACATTAATTTGGCTAAGCTCATGTACTGCCACCCAACTTTGCCCCTGCATTAGCGTATTGTAACGACTAATGCCTTCAGGCTGATAAACAACGTCTTGACTTATAAAACACGCCTTACAGCCATCGACTGATTCAACCCGCCAATCAATAGCTGTATGTTTATAATACAAATTATCATTTTTTAGTAACCATTCACTTGCATGGTTAGTATCACTACACGCTATAGGTATACTTAAAAATATACTGTAAATAATAGGTTTAACGCTTAGCCTTTGTTTCATACTATTGCTCTTTAATGGCTTTCAACTCATCAATAATCGCACTACTCGGCTGCGCTTCTTTTATATAACGAGGTATTACATGAGCAGTATTTGGTGTACTTTGTAATTTATATATACTGGTGTTATCAGTATTTGATACACCAAAACGATTGCCTGCACTTTGCATATAAAACTGTAGATTTAGCATGCTCCACTCGTCTACATCTCTAAGCACTGATATTGAATTATCTTGGTTAGTATCAAAACTGTTTAAACTTTCGGTGTTAATTGTATTACAGTTAAAATCAACAGGGAGTGAGCCATTTCGATTTAACCCTTGCGCTTCAAGTATTGTACTCTCATCTAAATTTGCTGAGCTACCACTTGAGTAATCAATAATAAAATCATCCGTAGAGCCTAAATGGCTATTAGTATTTGGTGTAATATCACAGTTAGCATTACCTGGATAAAAACGCTCATAATAACGATCGCCCTCATTATTACCTATTGTTGATAAACCCGCTAATTGATATAAATAATTCATGGAGCTGAGGTGGTTAGGCTTAAAATTAATCTCCTCATCACCGCCATGGTATAATCCTAAGTTGTGACCTAACTCATGAAATATTGTTGATGCTTGGTAATTATAAGCAACATTAGTGGCTATTTGCGTATCAAGCGTTAACCCCCAGCCCCCCATAGTGACCATTAAATCATTACCGCTTATCTCAGCGATACCAGACCCACTAATACTTCCGTCCTCATTGCCGCTATTAGCCATTAATAAGTAATGGAAAATAGGTCTACGGGTTATATCGGTATATTCCATTTTATAAACAAACAAACTTGGACTACTTAGGTCGTATTCAAACGGCGTGTAATTGTTAAATGGCACTGTATTTCCACCACCTAAATCAAAATTTTGCGGCGCAGTGTTTGTACTTTGATCAAATAAATCACCGACGTCAAAGTGAACGGTATAGCCTTTTTCTGCAAACACTGTAACTATTTTTTCAAGTGCAGTACGGTGTGGAGTAATACCTGCGTCACTGCTGTCCATATAATCAACTTCAATAAAGATATCTTTTTGTGATGTACGCGCTCCCCACTCATAAAGTGGTAAGCCCGCAAAAGTTGTCCCTTCCTGCTCAGCACAATCCGGAATGCCATCCTCATCATCGTCTACGGTGCAGCTTATATTGTTTGGCCCAGCGGGTGTATTAAACACAGAATAAAGCCAATCAGTGCTTTGATTAGTGTCTATAGCATTAAGCTCGCGCTTTAAACTGCCCCCCTGTTCAGAAAGGATTTGATCTGCATTGTCCCCTTGCCATTGTGATGGCGTTACTGGCTCTTGTGATGAGTTACCAAATTTTACAAAGTCGATTGTTTGTGTGCCTGCGCTATTTAAAATTTCTGCAAAACCGTTGATGTACCAGTAAGGTCTAATTTGATCACCAGAATTGCCTACAAGCGCTATCTTAGGATTACTTACTGACGCACTAGTTAAAAAATCGTCTCCAAATTTACTTTGCAAAATAAGGTACTCTCCATTGCCAAGCTCTTTATTGGGCAATGAAAATATCGTCTCTGCGCTAGTTGAGCTATCAACCGTATTAATACTACGAGTTTTAAGTGAATAATTCTGTAAATTTACAGCTGCTCCTGTGCCATTATAAATTTCAATCCAAGGTAGGTCGTTACTAAATTGCACAGAAGAGATTTCCGTTATTTTTATATCTTGGCTTGAAGTAGTAAAAGAGGTAACCGTTTGCATATCAATGGCCGTATTATCAAAATTAACCAAATCAGATGTCACACGCACGCTGTATTGAGTATCTTCGCTAAGCGTGGCTGTTAAACTTACGCTATGAAAATACAAGCTAGTATCACTTGTAGTGCCTGACAAGCTCTCTACATTAAGTGCCAAACATGTTGAAAAGCTATCTGCCGATATTTGTATACTCCCAATACATGTACCCTCGCTTGTATTTGTCACTAACGAGCTCGTTTGCATAATGTCTGAAAACGAAATACTAACAGGAGAATCAACTAACACAGGCTCACTGCTACCTTCGGGTGTAACACTGACTATTGTTGCAGGGGTTGAATCAGCAAGAGTAATGTTTAGCAAAAAGTTTATCGTGTCTTTACCATCAGAAGCACTCAAAGTATAACTCTGGGAAGAAATACTATTACTCGGTGGAGTGTAATTAAATATAAGCGCTTGTGAATCAACAACACTTATTTGTGCACCATTCAAATCATCTGGAAAAGTAACTTGTACAGTATCGTTATCGGCATCGTTTATAACCAAACCAAACTGTGTAGTTTGGTTGTACTGAACGTCAATATTTACATCTTGGGCTGTAGGCGGATTATTGGGTGCCAGAATAATAACTGTTTTTTGTGCACTATTTGTGGCGCTATCGTTGTCTGTTACTGTAGCAACGAATGTAATATTCGTGTCTTGAGCGACTATAGGAGCATCAAAGCTAATACTTGTACTGGCTTGTGTTACATCAACCACAGGGCCATTAGTTTGCTGCCAAGTAATACTATCTATTGTGCCATCGCTATCTTGCGCCTCTGCAGTAAGCGTTACGAGTTCATTTTGCTCAGCCTGCTCCGGTGCCGATATACTTATTGTGGGTGCATTGTTTGTCTGGGTAATTAAAATCGTCGTACTTGCTTGAACACTACTTGAAGCATTATCAATGACTGTAACACTAAAACCAAGGGTTGTATTTTCAGTTATATTAGGAGCCGAAAAGCTAAGTATCCCATCCGTTTGTGTAAACTGAACACTATCCCCCGCAGATTGCACCCACGTTATGCTACTAATTGTGCCATCACTGTCTTGGGCATTTGCTGTTAATTCGACTTGTGTATTGGCAAGTGCGCTACTTGGCCCGGTAATATTAACTGTTGGTGGATTATTTTGGTTGGTAATGGTTCCAGTAAATACTTGCTCTGTAGTCCCACCAGTATTATCTGTCACAGCGACAGAAAAACTAAAACTGGTGTCTTGTGAAACACTTGGCGCAGTGGCGGTTAGCGTGTTGCCATTGGCAGTAAATGTAAATTCAGGACCGCTTAGCTGTTGCCATTGGTAACTTGATATTTGTCCATCACTATCACTAGCTTGCGCTGTAATGGTAAATGATTGATTAGCAACAATAACATTACTGCTAATACTGAATGTAACAACTGGGGCGGTATTGCTGGATGAGTCACTAGAATCGCTACTCCCTCCTCCGCCACAACCTGTTATTAAAAGTGATAAAAAAAGTAAACTTAAATATTTGATTAGATTGTTTTTTACCACTTGTGAGCCTCTACTTTTTAACTATACAAATTTTGTGGCACCTTAATAACGTTTAAATGAACGGTTATTTCCTCACGATCGTGGTACAAGTGCTTAGCTTGCAATTCATAGCTTACGCCATATTTAGCAAGCTGCTCTTTAATCATCGTCAGGCATTCATAAACACTATCAAAGCGTTTTTTCATGGGTAGCTTCAAGTTAAATATAAATTCTTTTGCGTATGCATTTACTGCCCAGTCAATCATTAGATTAGTCACTTTGGTTGGTTTTTCCACCATATCGCATACTAACCAATCAATATTTCTTTTTTCAGGGCGATATTTAAAGCCATCGGCTCTAAAGTGCTTAACCTGTCCGGTTTCCATTAAATCGTCGTTCATGGGGCCATTGTCTATTGCGCTTACAAACATCCCACGACGAACTAACTGATACGTCCATCCTCCAGGGCATGCTCCTAGGTCAACACCGCGCATTCCTGGTGCTGCGCGTGTTTCTCGCTGTTGCTCTGGGATAAATACATTAAAGGCTTCGTCAAGTTTAAGCGTTGAACGGCTTGGGCCATCACTTGGCATACGCAGGCGTAATATGCCCATAAAATAGGCCGAGTTATTAAAGCTATACGAATAGCCTACGTAAGCTGTGTTATTAGTTAAAAAGAGTGTATGCATTACAGGGCGGTTAGCTTTTGGTTCACGTAAAACAATATTTTTCTTTTCGAGGGCTTTTTTAAGTGGTGTTGATATTTTTTTACAAAAGGTTAAAAGCTCTTTGCCTTCGTTTGTATCGGGGGTTTCAACGCGCAACTCTGAGCATAATGTAAACTCTTTAGCAGCTTCAACCACTGCACTTACCCTATCTTCTACAGGCATATTTTCTACTAATTTACCGGCAAACCATTGGCGAGCAAATACCATATTTTTAAAATCGACCTTTTTGATTATTTCATCGCTATGGTGTGCTTCAAAACACTCATAAACAACATAACCAGTATTTGGTTTAGCTTTTACATAACCTGCAAAACCTTGCTCGGCAGCATGAAACGTTATTTCAGCAGCAGCATCGCTTTCAAAACCACTACGACAGTAAATCACAACACAAGACATATTAACCCTTAAACTCTTTAAAACTTAAATCGTGCAACTTGCACTAAAATAACAAGCCAACCAATAATAAAACATAATCCGCCAAGCGGTGTTATTGGCCCAAGCCACTTCATTCCGCTAAGGGCAAGTAAATATAAGCTGCCACTAAAAAGTAGTGTGCCAGCTATAAAAAAGCCACCAGCCCAACTTAAGTTTATTCCCCATTTAATTAAAACGGCCACTGCAATAAGCGCAAGGCCATGAAACATTTGATACTCAGCAGCTGTTTTAAATACACCCAGAGAATATTCAGATAAACGACTTTTTAAGCCATGCGCAGCAAACGCTCCTAACATAACCGACAGCATACAAAAGAGACTTCCGGTCATTAAAAATAGTTTGATCATGATTGCTCCACTATGTGTTTTATAAACTTAACAGTACTAAACGCCGCGGCTTTGAGATTTTCTTGTTCAGTTACTCCACTTTTTTTACGTGGTTTTAAAGAATGATCTCCATCGGTCAGCCAAACAAAATTCGGCTGTTTAGGCATAGCGATAGTTTTAAGCTCTTCACGTGTACCAAATGTATCTCGCTCACCTTGCAATACTAAAAATGGGCAATGAATATCGCCAAAGTGCTCTGTGCGAAGTTTCTCTGGTTTTCCTGGCGGATGAAATGGGTAACCAAACGCAATAACGCCTTTAACGGGCTGCTTAGTCGTACATGCAAGCATGGAAGCCATCCGTCCACCCATTGATTTACCACCTATGAATAAGGGTAAATTTGGCTGCGTTTGCGTTAAAATTTGCTCATAATAAGTCAGTAACTTAGGGGCGCGTTCAGGCGGTCTACGTTTGTTGGTTTGTTTTGCAATTTGCATATATTCAAAGTCAAATAAGCCTACATCTACGCCTTGCTCGCTTATAACTTTTGCCATGTATTGCATAAAATCAGAATCGCTACCAGCACCGGCACCATGCGCAAATACAAACTGTGCAATAGCGGGTTGTGTTGTACTTTTAAACCACTCAATCATTATTAATACTCTTGTTCTTGCTCTACTAAGCTTAACATCCACTCTTTAAACGACACTATTTTACCTAGCTCTGTTTGCGACTCTCGAAGCACTAAATAATAAGCATTTTTACTCTCTAGGCTGTGACTAAATGGAATCACTAAGCGCCCTGCGTCTATGTCGGGCTTAGCCAACACACTGTTACCAATAGCAACACCTTGGCCATGTACCGCCGCTTGCAACACCATAGATGAGTGACTAAATATAGGCCCTTGGTTAACTTGAACGTTTCGCACGCCAGCGGTTTTCATCCAGGTTTTCCAATTTTTACGCGTGGTATCGTGTAGTAAGGTGTGGTGTGCTAGATCACTCGGTTGATCAAGTGGTTTAGGGCCGCTTAACAGCATTGGGCTACACAGTGGTACTAAATACTCTGTATGGAGCTTATATGCCTGTACACCACTCCAATGACCCCGCCCATAGTAAATAGCAATATCTACATCATCTGATAAAGAGTTTTCGTCTTGATCTTGCGCTTTTATTCGCACATCAATTTCCGGGTGTAGTTCATTAAACAGGCTCAATCGAGGTACGAGCCATTGAATAGCAAAGCTAGGGGTTAAGCTCACCGTTAAAGAACCCTTTGCGCCACGTGCTAACAGTTTTTCGGTGGCATCAATAAGCTGAGTAAAAATTTCTTTAATATCTAAAAAATAGCCCTGGCCTTCTTCAGTTAATAATAAAGAGCGATTTTTACGTAAAAACAACTTTAAGCCTAAATGCTCTTCGAGTGTTTTTATTTGATGACTAACTGCTGCCTGCGTAACGTAGAGCTCTTCTGCCGCTTTAGTAAAACTCAAATGCCGTGCAGCCGCTTCAAAGGCTTTTAATGCGTTTAATGGAGGAACCCGTCTTGACATAGTCACCAAGCTTAGAATTAGTTTTTCTTATGCGTAAGATTATATACACCATCTATGTGTGTGTATATTAATGGCATAAAAAAAGCGACCTGAGTCGCTTTTATTCTACCTATTTAAAGGTAATTAATTATAAATCACTGGCACTCGTATCAAGCGGTGCAAAGCTTTTAATTAAATCGTCTACTGCTTTCATTTGCGATAAGTAACCTTCTAATTTACTAAGTGCAAGCGCACATGGGCCATCACACTTAGCTTCGTTAGGGTTTGGATGCGCCTCAATAAATAAGCCTGCAATTCCAAGTGCCATGCCACTGCGAGCAAGCTCAGCAGCTTGAGCACGACGACCATCAGCCGAATCTGTACGACCCCCTGGGCGTTGTAATGCATGCGTTGCATCAAAAATAACAGGCGCCATTGCTTTCATGTCATCCATACCTAACATATCAACGACTAAGTTATTATAACCAAAGCTAGAACCACGCTCACACAAAGCAACATTGTTGTTACCCGCTTCATTAAATTTAGTAATGATATGACGCATTTCATGTGGTGCTAAAAACTGTGGCTTTTTCACATTAATAATCGCACCTGTTTTAGCCATTGCTACTACTAAGTCAGTTTGACGCGCTAAAAAAGCAGGTAACTGAATTACATCAACCACTTCTGCCACAGGCGCAGCTTGATGTGCCTCGTGTACATCGGTGATTAACGGAATATTAAAGGTATTTTTAATCTCTTCAAATATTTTCAAACCCTCTTCCATACCTGGACCACGGTAAGAATTAATTGAAGAGCGATTTGCTTTATCAAACGATGCTTTAAATACGTAAGGAATATTTAGTTTTGTGGTTACTTCAACATAGTGCTCAGCAATGCGCATAGCTAAATCGCGCGACTCTAATACGTTCATACCACCGAACAATACAAATGGCTTGTCGTTTGCCAGTTCAATTTCGTTAATATTAATTACTTGGTTGTTCATTTTCATTCCTTAAGGTGCAACTGCTTGCATCATTAATCCACAAATATAAGCCATATAAGTACCTACACCATATCCTAGCACTGCTAATAATACGCCAACAGGCGCAAGCGACGGGTGAAATGCCGACGCCACAACAGGAGCCGAAGCTGCACCGCCCACATTAGCTTGCGAGCCTACGGCCATATAAAATAATGGCGCTTTAATTAATTTTGCCACAATAAGCATTAAGCTTGCATGGGTTAACATCCATATACCACCAATTAAAAATAACCCTGGGTTACTGAATATAGCGGTTACATTCATGTGTAAACCAATTGAGGCAACTAAAATATATAAAAAACTTGAAGCTACTTTTGATGCACCAAAGGCTTCGATTTGCCTTACTTTAGTAAATGACAAACTAATACCAATTGTGGTTGAAATAACGATTAACCAAAAGAACTTACTGTTTAAGCTGTACTCTTTAGCCCATGCATAGTTATTAGCGAAAAACGGCCCTAAAAAGTCAGCGCAAAAGTGAGCCAAACCAGTAATACCAAATGCAATGGCAATAATGGTCATGTAGTCATTGAGAGTTGGCATACGCGCATGTTCTGCATGATATTTTTCAACGCGGCTTTTTAGATCTTCAATCGCCGTGGTATCAGCGCCCGTAGCAGCATCAATTTTTTTATGATTAGCCGCCATTAACAATAAAACAGCCATCCAAATATTTGCCACAATTACATCAACTGTAACCATAACTGAAAATATATCGCCGCCTACCTCAAACATCTCTTTCATTGAGGCTTGATTTGCACCACCACCAATCCAACTTCCCGCTACAGTAGTCATACCGCGCCAAACAGCATCAGGGCCGTGACCACCCACTAAATCAGGATTAAATACACTCACTACCAAAATAGATAGCGGCCCACCAATTACAATACCTAGCGTGCCCACTAAAAACATAATAAGAGCCTTAGGGCCTAAATTTAAAATCGCTTTTAAATCAATACTAATAGTGAGTAATATTAAACACGCAGGTAATAAGTAGCGTGATGCAACATAATAAACATTTGAGCTATGACCATCGACAATACCAAAGGTATTTAATAACGAAGGTAGAAAGTAACACAGTAATAATGCTGGTACGTATTTGTAAAATGCTTTTAGTTTTGGGTTTTCACTGCTTGAGGTTTTAAATATAAACCCTAAAATTATAGCAAGTAAACCAAGTACAACAGCATCATTAGTAATTAATGCAGTGTGAGTATCAACCATGGTTATTCCTATTATTAATGGTGTGTTTTATTATTATCTTCTAGTTCTTCAATTTGATGTTGGATTATCTCTATTGCAGGATCATCTGGGCATTCATCAACGAAAAACTGTAAATCGTCACGTGCCATTTTAGGGCAATCTAGCTGGTTGAGTAAGTAACCTCTGTCGCGTCTCTCATACGGATCGTCGCCTAATAACTCCATTAGCATCTCTACACAGGTTAAAGCGTGACCAAATTTATTTTCACTAATAAAAGACCACTTCTGCTGAGCTAAAAACAGTTTGTATAATTCTTCATCAAAAATCAGCTCTAAAGGTTCTTGTTCTTGACCATTTTCTTCATCCGCATTTTCAGGGATTATGTACCAGCTTTGCTGACCACTACTTGGTTCAATAATATAACCTTCTTCATCACTAATTGTAACGTGCACCCCTACATCACCTTGACTGATACTCAAGTTGGCATCAAGGTTTGCTTGTTGTAAAAAATGACAAAGCAAAATAGCTAACGTAGTTGGTGTGCCACTGCGCATTGATAGCGTATAACTTAGAGTGTTAAGTTTATACTCTGGTACTTTTAAACTTGAAGCGCTAAATAACCAATCGCTATAAAATACATCCAATAATTTTTCCAGACGATCGTGCTCATCACTTACTTTTAAACACAGCGCTGTAATTTGCTGCTCAAAGTCAGTTAGCGTTTCAAAACATGGAGTTAAATCTATTTGAGGGTCCCATTTTGACTCAGCTTTAATACAGCGATAAATCGCTGGTGGTGTAAAATCATCATAAGCGTCGTCAAGATAAGATTCATCGTGTTCATCAAACCCGAGGGTAGTCATTCATACTGCAACAATTTAGAAAACGAGGGCGTAGTTTACCTAATTTTAAAGGCAGTTACCAATAGTGTCATGGTTTGAGTTTATCAAAAGAGGAGTAAAACTTGGGCTTCACTCAGTAGCAAAGCCCTAGCAATTGCATGATTTAGCTTAAAGCAATAAAGCAGATTTAGACGTTGCTAAATAACCAATCGCTAAAATAACAGCTGTGTTTGCTAAAACATATATAATTTTAGCAACTATATTAGTTTGCCTTGCGCTTTTAGCGCCAATTGCTATGTATATAACAACTAGTACTATTTTTTCTAACAGCCAAAGCTGTTCGAATGGATTAATTTTAGCCATAAAAACAAGAGTAAGTGCAGATACTAATAAAAGTGTATCTATACTGTGGCTACCAATCATTACCACTTTATTTTTTGCTAATTTACTACTACCCATTCGCGAAAAAGCACGAACATAAAATAAAATCACACTCAATAATGCAATAGCCATGTGCGAGTGCTTTACTGCTAAATAATCCATATACCTCTATTCTTCTGTTTAATAAATCTAGTCAGGGTAACGGTTAAGAACCGCTTCTAACTCATTTAGCTTTTCATTAAACACTTCGACCATTTTAGGTTCAAAGTGCGTACCTTTTTGACTGTTAATTTCGTCAACCACATTTTGTAATGTCCAAGGTTCTTTATAACACCGTTTATGGCGTAGTGCATCGTATACATCTGCAAGTGCAACAATTCGACCAAAAACGTTTATTTCATCTCCCTTTAACCCCTGAGGGTAACCAGAGCCATCCCACTTTTCGTGGTGCTCTTTGGCTATAACCGCACCAGCACTGACAATTTCATGAGGAGAATCCTTTAATATAATATAACCTTTATCTGTATGGGTTTTCATTACTTCCCATTCTTGGTCATCTAACTTAGCAGGCTTATTTAATACCGCATCCGGAATACCCACTTTACCTACATCGTGCAATGGTGACGCAAGTCTCACTAGATCGGCATCATGCTTAGAAAGCCCATACCCCAGCGCTAAAATATGGCAAATATGCGCAACACGTTTAACATGATTACCTGTTTCAGTTGAGCGCTGTTCAACAGCTTCACTGAGTCTGTATACAAGCTCTTGCTGCGTCGCTTCGATTTCAGATTGCAGCTGTACATTTTCAAATGCTAGCTGTACATTTTGAGAAAAAATCTCGATTAAATGTTGTTGCGTAGATGATAAATCTTTTGGTATTCCTGAAATAAACAACATCGAGTTGTGATTGTACTCACTGCTGCAATACGCAAATAAGTAGTTATCTTTATAAATAATACTTTTTTCATTAAGCGCTTGTTGGCAGGCGCTTAATTGCTCTGCCTGTAAAACATCTTCAAGCTCTTTACCTTCACTTTGCTCAAAATCACCGGTTCCCGAGCACACTATGAGCTTTTTATTATCTTCCTGCTCAGGGTTTTGGGCAACTAACGTTGTGGCGTACATTGCCTGATCAGCAATACCTAATAAAGACGTTAATTGTTGCATAACGCCTTCAATAAAGTTTTCTATCGAATGAGCTGAGAAGATATCGCGAGAAGCGGTGATTATTTTTTCAAGCCCTTCACGAGATTGCTCAATTGAAATAATATCGCGGTATGAGCGCAAGCTCGACATAATCACAGTAAACAGCTTTTGGGCTGTAAGTTCTGTTTTTGATTTGTAATCGTTAATATCATAATTAATGATAACTTGACGTTCTGGAGCTTGGCCTGGCTGACCCGTTCTTAAAATAATTCGTATATGATTATTTTTAGCCTCTTCTCGAATAAATTTGGCAACTTGCAAACCAGCATCATCGGTTTCCATTACTACATCAAGTAGCACAATGGCGGCGTCAGGATGCTCTTTAACGAGCTCTTTTGCTTCTGCCCCCGAGTAAGCACTAATAAATTCTAAACGTTTGTCTTGAAATTCAAAGTCACTCAACGCAAGTTTGGTAACAGCATGAACTTCAGGCTCATCATCAACGATTAATACTTTCCAAGTACCGTGTTCAATCTCACTGATCGACTCTTCAGGTTCATCTGAAAATAAAAAATCACCCATCATAATAGGAATTCCTTCATGGCATTATTTAACGCACGAGTAGGCAATTATTATTCTTTAGGGCCACTGTGCAAGCGTTACACGGTCATTGTTACCAAAATCTTTCACTGTTTTAATATCTATAAACGCCATTTGTTTAAACAAATCGCGAACAGCTTCAGCTTGTTCAAAACCATGTTCTATTAAAAGATAGCCACTAGATAGCAAATAGTCACGTGAATGTGAAATTATTTGTTTAATATCAGACATTCCGGCGTCATCAGCCACTAATGCAGATAACGGCTCAAACCTAACATCACCTTGATTAAGGTGTATATCATCTTGCTCAATATAAGGAGGGTTAGTAACAATTAAATTAAACTTCTCACCTTGCAAAGCACTAAACCAATTACTTTGTTTAACCTCAACATTATTTATGCCAAGGCGCTGCTGATTTTTATTAGCAAGTGCAACCGCGTCAGTAACTCTATCTACCGCTACTATTTGCCAATTAGGCATTTCACTGCCTAATGCAAGTGCTATTGCACCTGTTCCCGTGCCTAAATCAAGCACTTTTGCCTTATCGGGCATAACCATGTTTAATGCGCATTCAACCAAGGTTTCAGTATCCGGTCGAGGAATTAGCGTTGTTGCATTAACTTCAAGCGACAAGCTCCAAAATTCACGCAGCCCAGTTATATGTGCTACTGGCTCACCTTTTAAACGTCTTTGAATAAATACATTAAATTGCGACTGCTGATCATCACTAAGCTCATGCTCTGGCCAAGTAAAAAGGTAGCTGCGGGGTTTTTGAAGTATATGAAGAAGTAAAACTTGTGCATCTAATTTGGCGCTTTCGCTGCTAGATGCTAATAAATCGGCACCAGCAGCGACTGCTTGTTCAAGAGTGAGGGCCACTATTAATCGTCGCCCATTGCAGCCAATAAGTCAGCCTGATGCTCTTGCATTAACGGATCTACAATTGCACCTAAATCACCCGCTACTACTTCATTTAAGCGATACAGCGTTAAATTAATACGGTGATCGGTAATACGACCTTGCGGGTAATTGTAAGTACGGATACGCTCAGAACGATCACCGCTACCTACTAAGTTACGACGCTCAGAAGCCTCTGCAGCATGGCGCTTTTCGTCTTCAGCTTGTTGCAAGCGCGCAGAAAGAACTGACATCGCCTTCGCGCGGTTTTTATGTTGCGAACGCTCATCCTGACACTCAACCACAACGCCTGTTGGTAAATGCGTAATACGGATTGCTGAGTCAGTTTTATTTACGTGCTGACCACCAGCGCCCGACGCTCTAAATGTATCTACTTTTATATCGGCGGTATTAATTTCTATCGCTTCCGCTTCTGGTACTTCAGCCATTACTGCTACAGTACATGCAGAAGTATGCACGCGCCCTTGCGATTCGGTTTCTGGTACACGTTGAACACGATGTACGCCCGATTCAAACTTAAGCTTACCGTAAACACCTTCACCACTAATATTCGCGATTACTTCTTTATAACCGCCGTGTTCACCTTCGTTAGTAGTAACTACTTCAAGTTTCCATTTTTGCGTTTCAGCATAACGGCTGTACATTCTAAATAAGTCACCCGCAAATATAGCCGCTTCATCGCCGCCAGTACCTGCACGTACTTCTAAAAATACATTGTTATTATCTTTAGGGTCTTTAGGTAACATTAATACTTGAAGTTCGTCTTCTAGCGTTAAAATTTGCGCTTTAGCTTCTTTATATTCTTCTTGCGCCATTTCACGCATATCAGGGTCTGAATCTTTAAGCATTTCTTCAGCACTGGCTAAATCATCTTGTGTACCCTTGAACGATAAAAACGTCTTAACGATTTCTTCAAGCTCTGAATACTCTTTAGATAGCGCACGAAAACGGTTTTGATCACTAATGACCGACGGGTCGCTTAGTAGCGCTTGTACTTCTTCATAACGCTCTACTAAGGTTTCTAACTTATTATAAACAGACTCTTTCATTTAACGGTTATTCCTGATCAATACCTAACATTTTTTTCAACTGGTTTAGCTGTGCCACTTCACCTTTTTTCGCTGCATCTTGAATGGCACGGGTAGGCGCGTGCATTAAGCGATTGGTTAATTTATTGGCGAGCTCTAATATAATTTTTTCTGCATCTTTACCTGTATTTAGCTGACTAACAGCACGTTCTACAAGTTCTGATTTAATTGTTTGTACATCATTTCGATAATGGCGAATTAAATCCACCGAATCGAGCGAGCGCATCCACATTGCAAATTCTTTGGTGCGTTCGCTAATAATTATTTGTGCTTGTTGTGCAGCTTGCTCTCGAGCGGCCATATTCTCGCTTACAATGGCTTGCAAATCATCAACGGAATATAAATAGGCGGCATCAAGCTCCCCTACTTGGCTTTCAATATCACGAGGAACTGCAATATCTATAAATAGCATAGGTTTATGACGGCGCTGTTTTAATGCCTGCTCAACAACACCCTTACCTATAATTGGTAACGTACTGGCTGTCGAACTAATTACAATATCAGCGTTGTGCAAACGCTCAGGTAATTGCGCTAAAGCAATAACATCTGCCGACACTTCTTCGGCTAAACCACGAGCGCGCTCAATGGTTCTGTTAGCTACCGTAATATTTTGCGGCTCATTTTGGTATAAATGCTTAGCAACTAACTCTATCGTTTCGCCGGCACCAATTAATAAAACATTCGTTTTATCAAGCTTACCGTAAATATGCTTTGCTAAATTAACCGCAGCGAACGCCACCGATACCGCACTTGCGCCTATATCCGTTTCTGTTCTAACTTGTTTAGCAACCGAAAACGTTTTTTGAAACAACCTATCAAATGTAACGCCTATCGCATCATGCGTTTTAGCACTAAAAAAAGATTGCTTAATTTGCCCCAAAATTTGCGGCTCGCCCAGCACTAAAGAATCGAGTCCACACGCAACACGCATTAAATGATTTATAGCAGCGTTACCTTCATGACAGTAAATATTTTTACTCAGTTCATGTTCATCCAAACCATGGAAACTGGCAAGCCACGATAACAGTGTTTGGGAATTTTGCTGAGCAAGGCTACAATAGATTTCGGTTCGGTTACAGGTAGACACAATAACCGCTTCATTAAAGTCGGCATGGCCACTTAATTGTTGCAACGCCTCTGAAATTTGCTCAGGCGAAAAAGCCACTTTTTCACGTAGTTCTACGGATGCGGTTTTGTGATTTATACCTAGTGCTATTATGGTCATATTTGCCAAATATTGCTGAGCCCTACTTTAAAGGCGGCAATTTTACCAAAAATCAGCGGAATATGGAAAGTAAGGAACAACATTTGATTCGACAATATTTGATTTTATTCATGTTTTTTTTGTTTTTAGGGGGCTGTGCTCATCAAATTGATACAAAAACAACACTTTATGATGATTGGAAACCACGCCTTACTGCGCAAAAAACGTGGCAAGTAGAAGGAAAACTTGCTTTTATAAGCCCAGAAGAACGCCAATCTGCAAACTTAAATTGGCAGCATACAAAAAAATCTAACAATTTAATTTTGACCACATTTATTGGCACTCGTATTTTATCACTCAAGCAATCGGTAAATGGCGCTGAGCTTGAATTTGACGGTGATGAGTATTTTGATACTAATGCCTCTGCACTTTTAAAGCGCTTAACAGGTTTTACTTTACCGGTTAATAATGCAGATAATTGGCTAAAAGGCACTATAGACGATCAAAGTTTAGTGGTTGATGAACTAGGCCGTGCCAAACAGGTATTGTGGTTTGATAAAACAGGTAAGAAGTGGCAAATAGATTACGGTACTTATATTCAAAACAATGGTTATTGGTTACCAACAAAGCTCACTTTGAAGCACCAACAAATAAAAATTAAAATTCAACTCTACGATTGGCAATTTAATTAATACCAATCCGCATAATTAAGTGAGCTATTTTGAGGGCGGATAAACGTGTTGATAGCAAGGCAAAAAATTCGCTATTTAGTCGTTCTAAATAAGAATTTTTTAACGCAGATAGCGACACGTTTAGCCCCTGAAAATGATTAAGTATTATTGCGGATTGGTATAACCCAAATTGGGTTAAAAGATTAACTAACTTAGTTGAATCGTAAAACATTTAAACTTATTTTTCTCTAGTCAGATATTTTCAGTGCACGCATAATAAATTCACGCACTTAGGCTTCCCTACTTAGGATAGCCTTAACGCAGTTAGTACTGAGGATAGCGACGCGAGATAGATTCATTATCTAAATTTCAGGTTATTTTAAGCATGAATAGCACAACTTCTTTTTCTGTTATTGCTCCTGCAAAACTCAATTTATTTTTACATATTAATGCCCGCCGAGATGATGGTTATCACGAGCTAGAAACCTTATTCACCTTTTTAAATTTTGGTGACACCCTGCATTTTGAATTAACTAATGATGCGAATATTTCTATAACAGGTGATACTAAAGGCATACCCTTAAGTGATAATCTAATCTATAAAGCAGCGCATTTATTACAAACCCACAGCAAAACCTCCTTCGGCGTAAAAATAAATTTAACTAAACGTTTGCCAATGGGAGGCGGTGTTGGAGGGGGTTCTTCAGATGCAGCAACAACATTATTAGCGCTAAATAAAATGTGGTCCCTTGATTTAGACTTAACAGAACTCGCCAAATTAGGCCTTCAATTAGGTGCAGATGTACCGGTGTTCATTCAAGGTAAAAGCGCCATAGCACACGGTATTGGAGAACAATTACACCACGTAACACTTGAGAAAAAATGGTACTGTGTTGTTCATCCAAATCAGCACGTAAGTACGGCAAAGATTTTTACCCATCCCGATTTAAAACGCGACACACCAAAAATTATTGGCAACTGGCAGCAGCATAGTTTAACTAATGATTGTGAGCCTTTAGTTAAAAAGCTTTGCCCCGAGGTTGAAAAAACCCTTCAGTGGTTGCTAAAATACGCCCCGTCGAAGATGACCGGAACAGGTTCATGTTGTTTTGTAGAATTTGCAAGTCAAGTTCAAGCACAAGATGTACTTGATAATCTCCCCCATACTTGGCAGGGTTTTGTCGCTTCTAGCGCAAATGTCTCACCTGCTCATACGGAGCTAACCGCCATATTCGATCAATGAAGTAACGTACAAGTAATCATAAGTTAACCTCTAGTGGTAATTATCATTATTGGTTAGTCCAAAAATTCAGTGCCTGAGGAACCCTACCGTGCCTGACATGAAGCTCTTCGCTGGTAACGCAACACCTGAGTTAGCTCAAAAAGTTGCAAAACGATTATATATTGAATTAGGCGATGCTGTTGTTGGCCGTTTTAGCGACGGTGAGATCAGTGTTCAAATAAATGAAAATGTTCGTGGCTCGGATGTTTTTATATTGCAATCAACCTGTGCCCCTACAAACGATAACCTAATGGAACTTATCGTTATGGTTGATGCTCTACGTCGTGCATCCGCAGGTCGTATTACTGCCGTCATTCCTTATTTTGGTTATGCGCGTCAAGATCGTCGTGTACGCTCTGCTCGTGTTCCAATTACCGCTAAAGTTGTTGCCGATTTCTTATCAAGTGTAGGTGTTGACCGTGTTCTTACGGTTGATTTACACGCAGAACAAATCCAAGGCTTCTTTGATGTACCAGTAGATAACGTATTTGGTAGCCCTGTATTACTTGAAGATATGGAAGAACGTGATTTTGAAGACGTTGTTGTAGTATCTCCAGATATTGGCGGTGTTGTACGTGCGCGAGCAATTGCAAAACTACTACACGACACAGATTTAGCAATCATCGATAAACGTCGCCCACAAGCAAACGTTTCTCAAGTAATGCATATTATTGGTGACGTAGAAGGTCGTGATTGTATTATCGTAGATGATATGATTGATACCGGTGGTACATTATGTAAAGCCGCTGAAGCACTTAAAGAGCATGGCGCAAAACGCGTATTCGCATACGCAACGCACCCTATTCTTTCTGGTAAAGCAGCAGAAAACCTACGTGATTCAATGATTGACGAAGTAATTGTTACCGACTCAATCCCGCTATCTGACGAGCTTAAAGCCCTTGATAAAGTGAAGGTACTTACGCTTGCTGACATGTTAGCAGAAACTATTCGTCGCATTAGCAACGAAGAATCTATCTCAGCGATGTTTGAACACTAAGATTAAGCATTTTTGAGTATAAAAGCGCCTTTTGGCGCTTTTTTTGTAAGCGATGTTTATTTTGTTGGGGTGCGGTGGTATGATAGCGCGCCTTTTGGCTAGGGACCTTGGTCGCAAAGGCCCTAAACTTTTTAATAATTGGAGACATCATGTCTAACACAACTTATACATATGACGCTGAACTTCGCGTAGAAACTGGTACTGGTGCGAGCCGCCGCCTACGTCGCGAAGACAAAGTTCCTGCAATCCTTTACGGAGCTGACAAAGAAGCTTTATCTCTTACTTTTGCTCATAAAGATATGATCAAAGCACAAGAAGATGAAGGTTTCTACACTCATATTCTTACACTTAACGTAGGCGGCGAGAAAGTTGAAGCTATCTTAAAAGATATTCAACGTCACCCATTCAAGCCTAAGCTTACTCACCTTGATTTCCAACGTGTAGACGCAACTCATAAACTTACAACTAAAGTTCCTCTTCACTTCATCGGTGAAGAAATCGTAACTAAAGCTGGCGCAACTGTAGTTCACCAGTTAACTGAAGTTGAAGTTTCTTGTCTTCCAAAAGCACTTCCAGAATTCATCGAAGTAAACGTTTCTGAGCTAGTTGTTGGTGATTCAATTCACATCTCTGACCTTGCTTTTCCAAAAGGCGTTAGCTCAGTTGAACTAGGTAAAGGCGAAGGCCACGATCAGTCAATCTTGACTATCAAAGCTAATAAGTCTGCACCAGTTGAAGACGACGCTGCAGACGCTGCTGAATAATATTTAAGGTTCGCACCTTGAATTCTATTCAAATGCTTGTGGGCCTGGCTAATCCAGGCCCCGAATACGCAAACACACGCCACAATGCAGGTGCTTGGTTCATCGAGCAACTCGCTGCACGCTATAACTGCACCCTAAAACACGATCCTAAATATCACGGCCTTACTGGCAAAGTGATTATCCAAGGCCAAGAATTCAAATTATTGATCCCCACTACTTACATGAATCTAAGTGGTAAAGCGGTCGGTAGTTTAGCTAATTTTTTCAAAATCCCCGTGGAAAACATTTTAGTAGCTCACGACGAATTGGATTTAGACCCAGGCGTTGCCAAATTAAAAAAAGGCGGCGGACACGGCGGTCATAATGGTTTAAAAGACATTATTGCTAAAATGGCAAATCAAAAAGACTTTATGCGTTTACGCATAGGTGTAGGTCATCCGGGGCATCGTGAAATGGTTACTGGTTGGGTGCTTGGAAAAGCAGCCAAAGAAGACCAAGAAAAAATGGATGCCGCTGTTGATGAAGCAGTTCGCTGTATGGAAATACTTGCAAAAGACGGTGTGTTAAAAGCACAAAACAGACTACATTCTTTTAAACCATAATCGTTTAAACGAATCTTAACAAGGTATCTTACTATGGGTTTTAAATGTGGCATCGTTGGCTTGCCTAACGTTGGTAAATCAACGCTTTTCAATGCACTAACTAAAGCGGGTATTGAAGCCGCTAACTTTCCTTTTTGTACCATTGAGCCTAATACAGGTGTGGTACCTGTGCCAGATCCTCGTCTAGACGAGCTTGCTAAAATAGTAAACCCGCAACGCATTCTTACTACAAGTATGGAATTTGTGGATATTGCTGGCTTAGTAAAAGGTGCATCTAAAGGTGAAGGCTTAGGTAACCAGTTTTTAGCAAACATTCGTGAAACGGATGCAATTGGCCATGTAGTACGCTGTTTTGAAGATGAAAACGTAATACACGTTGCAGGTACTATTGACCCTGCTGACGATATTGACGTAATTAATACTGAGCTTGTACTTGCTGATATGGATAGTGCTGAAAAAGCAATTTTCCGTAATGCTAAAAAAGCAAAAGGCGGCGATAAAGACGCAAAAGAGCAAAATGCTGCGCTTGAAAAAGTAAAAGTACACTTAGATGAAGGCTTAACGCTTCGCTCTTTAGAATTAACTAAAGAAGAAAAAGCAGCAATAAGCTCTATTAACTTTTTAACTATCAAGCCAACAATGTACATTGCAAACGTTGCTGAAGATGGTTTTGAGAATAACCCACTACTTGATCGTGTTCGCGCTATAGCAGAGTCAGAAGGCGCTGTTGTTGTTCCTGTGTGTGCAGCAATCGAATCTGAGCTATCTGAGCTTGATGACGAAGATAAACTTGAGTTTATGGCTGATCTTGGCTTAGAAGAGCCTGGCCTTAACCTGGTTATTCGTGGTGGCTATGAATTACTTCAGCTACAAACTTACTTTACAGCTGGCGTAAAAGAAGTACGCGCATGGACAATCCCTGTTGGTGCTACAGCGCCACAAGCAGCAGGTAAAATCCATACCGACTTTGAGCGTGGCTTTATCCGTGCACAAACTATCGCTTATGAAGACTTTATTGGCTTTAAAGGTGAAAGCGGTGCGAAAGAAGCGGGCAAAATGCGTCAAGAAGGTAAAGAATACATCGTTAAAGATGGCGATGTTATGAACTTCTTATTCAACGTTTAATCAAGCGATTGAAAAACTAAAAAGGCTCGTGTTTACGAGCCTTTTTTGTATCCTTTACTTTATCCTCACTACCAAAACGTCTCTTTAGCTACTTAATCTCGCACCTGCGTTTATATAACCCCTTTGCAAAAGCACTCAAGTGGTACATATAACCAAGCTGAACATTATTTAAAATGCCTTTGTCTAGGTTAATACCCACTTTATTAAAATAAAATAGCGCTTTAGCTATTAATTTACGTATTGAGATATCAAATTAATGCTAAAATTTATGTCGTACACGATAATGTGTCGAATAATCAAACAATTTTGAGCAGTGTGTTTTTACTCTTTTAATTTATCGCCATGATTTGCATTTGAATTACAGTCAAAAAAACATCATTTTTATTAAAATTTAGCCGCTTAGCTTAATTTTCCTGCAAACAAACACTGATAAGTGTTTTTTTGCAAAAAAGGTGTTGACGGATTTGGGTCATATCAGCATAATACGCCCCGCACTCAGCGATGAAGTGCTAACAAAAAAGATGGCTAAGTAGCTCAGCTGGTTAGAGCACATCACTCATAATGATGGGGTCACAGGTTCAAATCCCGTCTTAGCCACCATTTATTTTTTGTTGCTCAATGAAGAGTTTAAAATAACTACCTCAGTTTTGATTTATCAAAATTTGAAATGCGGGAGTGGCGGAATTGGTAGACGCGCTGGATTTAGGTTCCAGTAACTTAGGTTGTGAGAGTTCAAGTCTCTCCTTCCGCACCATGTTCTTGATAAGAACTAAAACTATCAATTGTTATTGTTGGGATATCGCCAAGCGGTAAGGCACCAGGTTTTGATCCTGGCATTCCCAGGTTCAAATCCTGGTATCCCAGCCAACAATGGCTAAGTAGCTCAGCTGGTTAGAGCACATCACTCATAATGATGGGGTCACAGGTTCAAATCCCGTCTTAGCCACCATTTCTTCTTTTAGAAGTGGCTCTGCAAGAGTTAAAATTGCAACTCAATGAAGAGTTTAAAATAACTACCATTTCTTTGATTGATTCAAAGTGATAATGCGGGAGTGGCGGAATTGGTAGACGCGCTGGATTTAGGTTCCAGTAACTTAGGTTGTGAGAGTTCAAGTCTCTCCTTCCGCACCATGTTCTTGATAAGAACTAAAATTATCAATTAATTCTTTGTTGGGATATCGCCAAGCGGTAAGGCACCAGGTTTTGATCCTGGCATTCCCAGGTTCAAATCCTGGTATCCCAGCCAATTTCTTTACCAAGGAAATTGCTATAAAGAATGACAGTATGCGGGAGTGGCGGAATTGGTAGACGCGCTGGATTTAGGTTCCAGTAACTTAGGTTGTGAGAGTTCAAGTCTCTCCTTCCGCACCATGTTCTTGATAAGAACTAAAATTATCAAATAATTCTTTGTTGGGATATCGCCAAGCGGTAAGGCACCAGGTTTTGATCCTGGCATTCCCAGGTTCAAATCCTGGTATCCCAGCCAACTTTTTATACCAAAGAAAGTTGTTTAAAGAATAAGAACTGCGGGAGTGGCGGAATTGGTAGACGCGCTGGATTTAGGTTCCAGTAACTTAGGTTGTGAGAGTTCAAGTCTCTCCTTCCGCACCATGTTCTTAACTAGAACTAAAACTCATCCAAATTTATAGTTGGGATATCGCCAAGCGGTAAGGCACCAGGTTTTGATCCTGGCATTCCCAGGTTCAAATCCTGGTATCCCAGCCAATTTTCTAAATTATTCTGTATCTATCCTCGCTCAAATACTTACTCATAAATTCATTAATTCTTAACGGTTTACTGTAATAATACCCTTGCAAATAGTCACAATTCATAGTGGTTAATGCCTGCTGTACGTCTTCGTTTTCTATGCCTTCGGCAACCACCTTACAATTTAATCGCGTAGCTAAAAACAAAGTAGACTCCACAATGGCGTAATCCGCTATTTGTGTCAGCATATCTTTTATAAATGACTGATCTATCTTAATTTGGCTTATAGGTAACTCTCGTAATAATACTAGCGAAGAAAACCCAGTGCCAAAATCATCAACACTAAATTCAAAACCCCTACTGTTTAATTTTTGCATCATAGTTTGAGCAGCTTGTAAATTAGTCATCATGGCTCGCTCAGTAATTTCAAAAATAATAAAATCACTCAAACTTGGATCATCAGCTAGTAAGGTTTCTATAAACTCGTAAAACTCAGGACTTTCTAAATCTTTCGTTGATAAATTTACATGCAATGCACCAATAAAGCCGGCACTCTTTAATTGTTTTAAATGATTTATTGTTTCAAGCACCACCCATTTAGAAATACCTAAAATAAGCCCACTTTGCTCTGCAATACCAATAAATAGTTCAGGACTAATAAAAGAGCCATCACTTTGCGGCCAGCGAATGAGCACCTCAGCGCCATGCATATCCTCTGAGTCAGCTTCAAATATAGGTTGTAAGTACAGCTCAAACTCTTTCTCGTTAATAGCGCGCTTTATTTTGCTGCTCATATCTCGTAAATCATTGACGCGTTTGCCAAGCTCTTTTTTATACGCAACATAAGGCTGCTGTGTAATTTTAGCTTCGTGTATTGCTAGGTTAGCTTGCGTGAATAGCTCATTTGCATGTAAAGAGTCCTGTAAGTACTGGCTTGCCCCAATTGTCAGTTTTATTTTTAAATTATGCTCGTAAATAGCAAAGGGGGAATTAATAGATTTATTAATGGCATTTAAACACGCTTCAAAATTATCATTGGGTGAGGTTTCAACTATTAGTGCAAACTCATCTCCGCCAATGCGGTAAAGTTTTGCTATCCCGCTTAAGTTTTGACTCATTCTTTTACCAAATACACTAAGTAAAATATCACCGACCTTATTGCCATATAAATCATTAATCTTTTTAAAGTTATTTAGATCTATTAAAAGCAGCGTAAAAGGATCTTTATACTTAACTTGGCGGTTTAATATTTGAAAGAATTTTTTACGATTTGAAAGTGTGGTTAAATGGTCGTGTTCTGCTAAAAAGCGCTGGCGCTCTGCATACTCATCTATTTTAATAATACTTTTTAAGCTGAGTTTAATAATTAAAAATACAAACGCACCACCGCCACACAGGATAAGCGCAATACTACTGGCAACAAAATCACTCGATGGATTATTAACAAAGTAATATAAAATCCACCAGTAACCTACAATAAAGCCAATAATTAACACTAATAATAAAACCCACGACACTCTCTTTGTTTTTTTACAAATTTGTAAGGTAGGCATAATACTAAGGGTAAGTAGTACAACCCCTATGGCAATTAGGTAAACAAAAAGATTTCCCACAACAACTCATTTTTTATTTGATTATAATTTGAGTATGGCAAATAAATGTAATAACGAAATAAATTTACAATAATTTGTAGTGATTTTGAGAAGTTAAAAAAGTCACAGGTGCTAAGCAATAGAAAAACGCACATCAAAGTTATGTGCGTATAAAGGTTTAACCAAGTTCACCGCTAATAGCGTATTTTAAAACCCAATTTTTCAAAGGACCGGTATTATTGGCCATTTTTAAAAACTGGCTTCGCGCCCATTTAAGGGGTGTAATTTGATTAGAAAAACCAAAGTAACATGCGTCCATCATACTCATCATTAATAAGTTAGCTTTGCGGCGGCTACGCTCGTACTCTTTTAGTTTTAACGGGCAACCAATATCATCAACGCCATCAAGCGCTTTAGCAAGTGCTACAACGTCCTGAAAGCCTAAATTAACCCCCTGCCCTGCAAGCGGGTTAATTGTGTGCGCTGCATCGCCAACTAACACTAACCGCCCTTGCGAGTAATTATTAGCATGTTGACGGGTAAGCGGAAATATCGCATGACTTTGCACGTCAAAGTCGCCTGCAAGTGTGGGAAATTTATTTAAAATATGGGTTTTAATTTGTTCAGGCGCTAACCCTTTAAAGTGTTGTAATATATTAGCGTCGTCATACCAAATTAAATTCGTGTATGGGGCCTGCATAGGTAAAAACGCTAAAGGCCCGGTTGGCGTAAACTGTTGCCATGTTTTTACCTGCTGCGGCGCATCAAGCTTTATAAGTACGCCCATACAATGTTGTTGATACTGCCATCCGGTTACACCAATATTAGCTTTTGCACGTAGCTGCGATTGCCCACCATCGGCTGCAATCACTAAATCAGCGTTATAGCGTGTGTCTCCGTATGCAAGTGTTATAGAATCAATATTTTGTTCAATAGCACTCACAGGAGCTGATTGCTCAATAACTTCTATATTGTAATGAGCAAACTGCTTCCACAAGCTCGCTTGAATAAGGCTGTTTTCGATTAGGTGGCCTAAATGTGAGGTATTAATATCGGCGCAATCAAATAAAAGGTTATCGCCACCACGCTCAAATGCTTCTAGTTGCTTATAAGGTGCTACACGGCTTTGCCTTAAAATAGGCATGGCACCTAATTCATCGAGTAAATTTTCTGAAAAACGATTAATAGCCGATACGCGAATATCTACCGTATCGCTTGCTAAAATATTATCGGCATCAATTATATGCTTTTCTATAATGCGTACCGACTTTCCTTGCTGTGCTAACCTAATGGCCATAGCGGCTCCAACCATGCCACCACCAACAACTATCGCTTTATTTTGAGTCATGTTTTTCATCATTTTGTTAATACGTGAATCTATTTTTATTGTACCGTAACTCGCTGCTTTAGTGCGAGAGTATATAACTATCAAGCTATTAAACTGGCTCTGTATTGATTTAAGATCACAAACATAAAAACTATACTTGAGGCTGGGCGGGTATCCAGCTAAAATACGCGTCCTTTAAGTGAGCAACCTTGCTCCTTAATCCTGATTTAAGCACATTTTTGTGCCACTACCGAATTGAACACGAGGCTATATTTCAATGAGCAAAAAGCTGCATATCAAAACCTGGGGTTGTCAGATGAACGAGTATGACTCTCAGAAAATGGCTGAACTTCTAGATGCTACCAACGGCTACCAGCTAACTGAAGATGCAACAGATGCCGACGTAATATTACTTAACACCTGTTCAATTCGTGAAAAAGCGCAAGAAAAAGTATTTCACCAATTAGGTCGTTGGAAATTATTAAAAGACGACAAGCCAGATTTAATTATTGGTGTTGGTGGTTGTGTTGCCTCACAAGAAGGTGACTCTATTCGCCAGCGTGCGCCATTTGTAGATGTAATTTTTGGCCCACAAACGCTACACCGTTTACCAGAAATGATTAAGCAAGTGCAAGGCGATAAAGGCTCATCGGTTGTTGATATTTCATTCCCAGAGATTGAAAAGTTTGACCGTTTACCAGAGCCAAAAGCTGAAGGCCCTTCAGCATTTGTATCAATTATGGAAGGGTGTTCTAAGTACTGTACTTTTTGTGTTGTACCTTACACTCGTGGTGAAGAAGTTAGCCGCCCAGTAGATGACGTACTACTAGAAGTAGCACAACTTGCAGAGCAAGGCGTACGTGAAGTAAATCTTTTAGGTCAAAACGTAAACGCATACCGTGGTGATACTCACGATGGCGACATTTGCTACTTCTCAGATTTAATTCGTTTGATCGCCGCCATTGATGGTATTGACCGTATTCGTTACACCACATCGCACCCTGTAGAGTTTACGCCGGATATTATCGACGTATACGCTGATGTGCCAGAGCTTGTCGATCACTTACACTTACCAGTACAAAGTGGTTCAGATCGTATTCTTAATTTAATGAAGCGCGGCCACACAGCAATTGAATACAAATCAACTATTCGTAAGTTACGTAAAATTCGCCCTAACTTAAGCATGTCGTCAGATTTCATTATTGGTTTCCCAGGTGAAAGCAAAACAGACTTTGAAGCCACAATGAACCTAATTAACGATATTGGTTTTGATATGAGCTTTAGCTTTATTTACAGTGCACGCCCGGGTACACCAGCAGCTGACTTGCCAGATGACGTAACAGAGCAAGAGAAAAAAGAACGCTTATACCTACTACAAAACCGTATTACACAAATGGCGCAACAAATTAGCCGCCAAATGTTTGATACAGAGCAACGTATTTTAGTTGAAGGTCCTTCTAAAAAGAACCCAATGGAATTACGTGGCCGTACCGAAAATAACCGTGTAGTTAACTTTGTTGGCCCACACACTGTGATCGGACAGTTTGTTGATGTACGTATTACCGAGGCACTACCAAACTCTTTACGTGGTGACTTAATTCGTACAGAATCAGAAATGAACTTACGACGTGAAGTTGCGCCTTCAGCTATTTTAACTAAAGCCGCAAGCATTGAACCAAAAGTCGAAACAACAAACGAAATTGGTGTAGCTACTTTCGTACCTTAGTTGCATAAATTCATTGCGCCAGTTAACACTGGCGCACCCGAATAGGAAGTAATTTTGAGTAATCAGTTAAAAACGTTAGAGATTTATTTAGAACCTGCCGACAACAAACGCCTTTCTTCTTTATGTGGCCCGTTTGACGAAAACATCAAACAAATTGAGCGCCGCCTTGGTGTTGAAATTATCCACCGCGACAACTTTTTTAAAGTAACAGGAAAACTGCACTCAAGCGCTGCAGCCGTAGAGATCCTAAAAGACTTATACGTGAGTACTCAACCTGTTCGTGGTGAAATTGGTGAAATAGAGCCCGACAACGTACATTTAGCCATTACCGAATCAAAAGCCCTAGAGCAAGATGTACCACAAAGTGCTTACGGCAAAGAAATGTACATTAAAACCCGCCGTGGCGTAATTAAACCGCGCAACGACAACCAAGGTTTATATGTAGCTAACATTTTACATCACGATATTACCTTTGGTATTGGCCCCGCTGGTACTGGTAAAACATACCTTGCAGTCGCCGCTGCAGTAGATGCACTAGAGCGTCAAGAAATTCGCCGAATATTACTTACTCGACCAGCAGTAGAAGCCGGTGAAAAGTTAGGCTTTTTACCAGGCGACTTAAGCCAAAAAGTAGACCCATACCTGCGCCCTCTTTACGACGCGTTATTTGAAATGCTGGGTTTTGAAAAAGTAGAAAAACTAATCGAAAAACACATTATTGAAATTGCACCACTTGCTTACATGCGTGGTCGTACACTAAATGATGCGTTTATTATTTTAGATGAAAGCCAAAACACCACCGCCGAGCAAATGAAAATGTTTTTAACCCGTATAGGCTTTAACTCTAAAGCGGTTATTACGGGCGATATAACACAAGTAGATTTACCTCGTGGTGCACGTTCAGGCCTTCGCCACGCAATAGAAGTACTCGACGGCGTTGAAGAAATTAGCTTTAACTACTTTAAATCACACGACATAGTACGCCATCCTGTGGTTGGCCGCATTGTAGAAGCCTACGAGCGCAACGACGAAAATGAGCGACTTAAGCGTATAGAAAAGCAAAAAGCCAAAGATTTATTGGCCGCTCAACAGCAACCTTCTACTAAAGAGTAATACCGTGAGCACCGAACTTGATTTACAAATAGCGTGTGAGTTTGACAACCTCCCAAGCGAAGCGCAATTTGCACTGTGGGCCGACAAAGCCCTAAGCCAATACCGTGATGAGTCTGAGCTCAGCATTGTAATAAGCGACGAAGCGCAATCGCAGCAGCTAAATAACGATTACCGCGGTAAAAATAAACCAACCAACGTACTCTCATTTGAATTTGAAGCGCCACCAGGAATAGACATTCCTCTTGTGGGCGATTTAATTATTTGCCCAGCCATTGTTTTGGCTGAAGCAATTGAGCAAGAGAAGTCATTTCATGACCACTTTGCTCATATGGTTATTCATGGATGCTTGCATTTACTTGGATTTGACCATATAAAGAGTGAGGACGCACTCGAGATGGAAAGTATAGAAAAGCAATTACTTGGCGAGCTAAACATAGCCGACCCATACCGAGACGATATTTAAATTAACGGAGCAATTAGACGCAATGAGCGACGATAACTCGCAATCTAGCCAGGGTTCTTCTGGCAAAACGTGGATGGGCCGCATAGCCCAAATGTTGCAAGGGGAACCCCAGAATAGAGAAGAGCTGGTTGAAGTAATAGCCGATGCGCAAGAGCGTGACGTAATAGATCCAGAAACTAAAGAGATGATTGAAGGTGTGCTTGGCGTGTCTAAGCTTAAAGTGCGTGACATAATGATCCCGCGCTCACAAATGATCACTCTTGAGGTAGATAGCCCATTAGAAGAACTCATCCCAATGATGGTCGACTCAACTCACTCACGCTTTCCGGTAGTGTGTGAAGACAAAGACCACGTAGAGGGGATATTGCTCGCTAAAGATTTGCTACCGCTTATTTTAAATAAAGACGAGCACCTACCATCACTGCGCGATTATTTACGCCCAGCTATGGTAGTCCCAGAGAGTAAACGCGTAGATACCCTATTAAACGAATTTCGTCAGCAACGCTACCACATGGCTATTGTTATTGACGAATACGGCGGTGTATCGGGCCTTGTAACAATCGAAGACATTCTTGAAATAATCGTTGGCGAAATCGAAGATGAGCACGACGAAGAAGAAGATCAACAAGATATTCGACAGCTTGCTAAGCACGTATACGTAGTACAAGCGCTTACCCCTGTAGATGACTTTAACGAGTACTTTAAAACAGGTTACAGCACCGACGAAGCCGACACCATTGGCGGCACTGTATTACACGCATTTGGCCATATGCCAAGTCGCGGTGAAACAATAGACATAGAAGGTTACCAGTTTAAAGTAACCAACTCTGACAATCGTCGTATCTTACAACTGCAAGTCACCGTACCTAAGGTTGATGAAAACGACAGTGAAGACTCTGCTAACTAAACTCACCCTGTTAGCAAAAGATAAAAAAGCATGGCTCGCACTTATTGCGGGCCTAGTTTTAACTTTTGGCTACGCCCCTTTTCAAATTTGGCCCATCGTATTTTTTAGCCTTGCCGCCATTATTTTTTGCATTAACCCAAACAACACAGGTAAAGCACACGCTAAAACGGCCGCTAAATATGGTTTTATATTTGGTTTAGGCTGGTTTGGTGCTGGTATAAGTTGGGTGCATGTATCAATAGCCACTTTTGGTGGCATGCCACTTATTGCCTCACTTTCATTAATGGCATTTTTATGCGCGTACTTAGCATTATTCCCGGCGCTTGCGTTTTGGGCAGCGACTCGCTTTGCAAGTGGCCCTAAAAGCTTTGGTGCATTACTAATAGTAAGCGTTGCAATGAGTGAATATTTACGCGGTACCGTATTAACAGGCTTTCCTTGGTTAAGCTTTGGTTATACGCAAACTGATGGCCCGCTTAGAATACTTGCCCCCTACATTGGCGAATTTGGCTTAACCCTTACCTGCGCAGCCATTGCTTTTGCACTTTATAGGCTTACTCAAAAAGATTTCAAAACGCCATTAGCAACCGCCGCTGCTTTTGTAATACTTGTTGTTAGCGCATTAAATACAGGCTCAGATCAGTATTCAGGTAAACACATGTCAACATTACTTGTGCAAGGTAATATAAAACAGCACCTGCGCTTTGAGCCAAGTGAGTTTTGGACCACTATGAGCAAGTACCAAGACCTAACACGCCCGCATTGGGATGCCGACTTGATTGTATGGCCTGAAGCCGCAGTGCCCGAAATAGAAATGCTGGCCGACACCTACTTAGCCAATTTAGACAAAGCAGCATCGTTTAATAAAACCGCCCTTGTAACCGGTATTGTTGACTATCAACTAGACACTAAAACCATTTACAACACCCTTATTGTGGTCGGTAATAAAGAGCGCAACGACGAGCAGGGCCACTATCGATATTTAGGTAAAAACCGCTATCGTAAACATCAGCTACTCCCTATTGGCGAATTTGTGCCATTTCAAGATATATTGCGACCAATAGCACCACTGTTTGATTTACCTATGTCGTCGTTTACCCGTGGTGATAAAGTACAAAACAACTTACGTGCCAATGGTTTTAACCTGCTACCCGCTATTTGCTACGAAATAGTATTTGCCGATTTAGTACGCGGTAACTACAAAAGCGACTCAGACCTACTTTTTACCGTAAGTAACGACGCGTGGTTTGGTGACTCTATTGGGCCATTGCAACACATGCAAATAGCTCGCATGCGCGCATTAGAACTACAACGCCCGCTGGTACGTGTTACCAACAATGGCGTAAGCGCCGTATACGACCCAATAAGCCACACACAACAAACTATGCCACAGTTTGAAGCTGCTACCATGAAAGCCGATATAAAGCTTATACAAGGCGACAGCGTGTACAGCCAATACGGAAACATGTTTGTATGGGGATTTGTGTTGTTGCTGGGAGTTGGTGGGTTTGGGGTTAGCCTCAAGCCACAAAAATAGGAATAGTTCAGTCAATTTATTACTGGCATTATTCGAAAATTAAAATACTTAATTTCATTGTCACTTTCCAAAAGCAAGTCATTTAAGAGTTCAGTTAATTATTTAGCTTTTCAAAAAATGAGCTTTTATCTAGTTCTTTTATTAATATCTCAAATATTTCATATAAATTTACGTCATCACTATCTAAACCTGTTAACAATAGGAACTCTGAGGATTTATAAATAACTCGAGGGATTTCTAATACCAACTCAATAAAGGCATCTCTATCATAATAAGGTGCCCAGTAGTCATGTTTAGTTTTAAATGGCTGAATATTTATGAAAGATAATAATTTTAAGCAAGCCCACTCTGCTGAAAAGCTATCTTTATTAGTCAATTCAAAAGAAATTATTTGTGACTTACTTAGTACATGATGAAATAGCTCTTCTCGATCGACTGAATATTCTAAATATTCAATGCTGTTACTTGAAAACAACAAATCATATAATCCCATAGCATTTACATCTATAGCGTCACTTTGATCTAAGATGCTTAATTTCACACCTTCTAACTTTATCCAGTTCTCGAATTGAGTTCTATGCTCAAAATAATGCTGAAAGGTTTGGTTTTTTCTAGCTAACAGGAAATTACTCTCATTTTGTGAAATTGAAATAGCACTTTGCTTCGAACTATGAAAGCGCCCAACCATAACACCTAGTATTATAGAAATTGATGCGATACCTAAAGGAAGTGAAAAAGCTGTCAAAAAGTATTTATACCCCTTCACGCTAATTTCAAAATTAAGTTCAGGTATCAATAAAACAGCCAATAATAGTGATAAACTAAGTGGTGTTAAAGTTGCCCACCAAAATATGACATTTTCATGTAGAGATTTCTTTGGGTATATTGAAAAATCAAAGTAGTTCAAAATTTAATTCCTTCTATAATTAGGCTTCCTGCTTTCGCTTTCCTACGTTCTTTTATTAAGAGAAAGGCTTTAACTTTGGAAATAAACAACTAGATAAAAGCATTTAAGAAGCTTAATTTTTCCAAGTGACAGCCCCTATTACTTAGTTCGGGACGCTAACTTTTTATATATTGCATCTTTATCGCGTTTACTAATTGCCAGTACATAAACCACAACTTCGTCATCAATAACTTCGTAAGCTAGGCGATACCCTGCCGTGCGCAATTTTATTTTGTAAACATTATCAAAGCCTCGCAACTTGGATGCAGGTACATGCGGGTTACCTAAGCGCTCAGTAAGTTTCTTTTTAAACTGGCTTTTGAGTGGTGGCGCAAGTTTCTCCCACTCCTTTAAGGCTGCAGGTAAAAACTTTAACTTATAAGTCATCTATACTAACTTCAACCGCTTGAGATAAATCGCCTCTGCGGCTCTCAACAACTTTCGTTAGTTCATAATCATCTAATTGCTCCATTAGTAGCTCATACATTTGTGCAGGCACTAAGTAAGCTGCAGGCTTGTTATGATTTAATATGGCTATTGCTGCGCCATCTGCTTCATTTAAAAGCGCTGTTGGGTTTTTTTTAAGCTCTGAAATACTTGCTGAACAATCAGCTAAAACTTGTCTCATAAAACACCTATAAAGAACTAAATTAAGACCTTATTTTAGCCCTTTTTTTATTTAAAGCTATATATTTTATAATTGCTTATTTTCTAACTAGTTTTAACAGTCTCTTCTACCGTTTTCACATTTACAACTTGGTTCACACTGCCCTGAATAACCACTGTCGCTGATATTTTATCTTGAATAGCTTGCCTGTTTGGGTCCCAATACACTTGCAAAAAGCCTAATAAGCCCGTGGCAAAACCAGCTCCATAGCCGCCGTAGCGCCCAAAGCAATCTAATAAACCTAGTGGCTCACCGCTTAGTGCTACTACGCGAATATTACATACTTTTTTACCCGGCGTTTGTCCGCGCCATAATAACGAGAACAACGTAAAGTATACGGCAGCCCAACCAAAGCCAAGGCCTAGGTCTTGAATAATACCTTTGCCCCACTGCAAAATGCTGGTGACAAGTTTGCTTTTCTTGCTTTTAGTGTCTGCTTTTTCAACTATATTGCTTTCATCTGAAGCTTCGCCCGAAATGCTCTTTAGCTCTGTATCATTATTTTTAAAATCATCTGCCGCTATAGGCTCATCATCAATAGCCATTAACTGCAATAACGTGCGCGTAACTTCAATCCCGCCAACGTCTTCAATTTCAGCAAGCGCTGGTAATTGGCCAACTAAATTAGCATGAGCAACGCTTTGGCAAACATCATCGCAGTTTTTATCATCGTCTGTTTGCGCCAAATACGTGCGTATTATTGATTTTTCATGCTCACTTAACTCATCGTTTTTCTGAGTTTTTTCTATTTGTATACCTTGAATAGCGTTATCGTCTTCAAAAAAATCTATCGCTAATGAGAGCACGGTGAGTGCGCTTACAAACAAAAAGCTCGCTGCAAAAAGTTTTAGAGCTCTGCGCCAAAACGATGACATTTTTGGCAGGTATTGCTGCGCAGTGCCTTTATAAAAAGCCATCGCAGCTACAAATGCAATTAAAGTCGCGCTTAGCTTAGCGGCCATAAATATCAAAGTGACATCTATAATCATCGCCATTGCACGTTTAATAGGGGTAGCTAAAGGTATGCCTAATAATGCTTGGTCAATTTTAAAGGCATGTGGGGTGATCACGTCTTTAGTTTCAGAGTCCGATAATGCTAATTGTTCTATTTCTTTGGCTTTCATTTTTATATTTGTTATTAAAATGGGGAACCCATTTAACTTACGCGCTTTTTATTTTTAGCTCAAGTTAAAGGCTCTACAAATGAAGAGATAAACAACGAGCTCACTATTAAAACGCCAGTGAAGTCTGATAAGTCAGAAGTAATTAGCCAAAATACAACGGGGACCAAGCGCTTAGAAAAGTTTAATGGCAAATGTTATTTAATAGACATAGCAACCGTATTTGGCAGTAACGGTTTGCCTCAAGGTAGCGGCAAACCCTGCCCTGAAGATAAAACAGATAAAGAAATCATGTTTGAAAAAATAATGAAGAAATGGAGCCGTAAAAATAATTAGCTTTAATAAGTGAACAAATAATACATTCAGCCGTATTGATAATTTAAAGCTATTAGGAACAGCCATGACCACTTTGCAGCTCTCATCACTTTTTGTATTTAATGCGTTATTTTTAACGACGCATGCTAATGCCAATCAAAATTGGTATGTAGTAAACGACTCCGTAATGGGCGGTGTATCTAATAGCCAAGTGAGCCAAACTGCTACAAGTTTAATATTTAAAGGGAATGTATCACTTGAAAACAACGGCGGTTTCGCATCAATACGTACCGAACTTGACACCCAAGGTCAAAATTCTAAAAGCATAACGCTACGCATTAAAGGTGATGGAAAAACCTATCAGCTAAGACTTAGAACATCCGACTACCTTGATGGGCCAGCCTATACGCACTCATTTAACACAACTAAAAACGAATGGATGGATATTCACTTTACTCAACGTGATTTTACGTTAACTTTTCGTGGCCGCGTGCTTGAGCAACAAGCAACTATTAATTTTAATGACATTAAACAACTGGGCTTTTTAATTGCAGACAAACAAGAGGGTGAATTCAAACTTGAGGTGAGCAAAATCGAGTTTAAAAGCTAACCTATAAGCCCTGCGCCTTTAAATTGTATAGCTATCGCCTTGTCTTTTTATTTCGCTGATAACCAGCTCAATCATTTGCTGCTTTATCGCAGCTTGCTCTGATTTTAATTCCCCGAGTTGTAGCTCAAGCCTATCTATTTGATCTTGCTGTTGTGTGTTTTTATATTTTTTTACACCTAGGTGATCAGCATCTAAAGCTGAATTTGCATCACTTTTATTTAGCTCATTGGCGCTACTATTTAATGATAAACTTCGCTGAACTGGGCTTTGCTTAAGTTTGTTAATTTGCTCTTGTAATGCAACAATTTGACCTGTGAAATGTTTATATACTTTTTCTAAATTTTTATACTGATTGCCAAACGTTGCGTTATCTTCGCTGTATTTTTGTGCTTTAGTATCTAAAAACTTTGATAACACATAGTTTGGTTCTTCCTCACTCTCTTGCTCGGTAAGTTGTTTATCTGACTGCTTCAGAGGCTGAGAGTTATTACTAAGTACTTTATAGGAAATGGGAGACGGTGAAATATTCATTACTTTATCCCTAAAATAGTGTGTCGCTATTATAGGTATCGACCTATTAATAAAATCCTTGAGTAAATTTTATTGTTAGCCAATAGCAAAAAGCCCCACTTTATTAAAGTGAGGCTTTAGTAGTTTATTACTAAAAACTTATGATTCTATTGCTAATAATTCTACTTCAAAAATAAGCAGTGATGCAGGGGGTATGCTCCCTACTCGCTTTTCACCGTAGGCGAGTTGGTGCGGTACATAAAAAATGTATTTATCACCTGGGCTCATAAGTTGTAAGCCTTCGGTCCAACCTTTAATTACTTGATGTAAACCAAAGCTAATTGGCGTTTTACGCTCTACTGAGCTGTCAAATACAGTGCCGTCGATTAATGTACCGTGGTAGTGCACGTTAACCATGCTGGTTGGGCTAGGTGTATTTTCACTTTCGCCTTTATGCAGAATTTTGTACTGTAAGCCAGAGCTGGTTTCTATTACGCCCTCAACTTGGGCATTAGCTACTAGGTAGTCAGCTTCAATTTGTGCATTTATACCTGCTTGTTGCTTTGCTTTTTTACTATTTTGAAATATTAAAAAACAAAATATAGCGATGATCACCGCTAAAATTATATTGATCATTTAGTGTTTTTCCTCATCAAGCTCTGCATCTTTGTCGTCTTCGCTATCGCCATTAACTATATCGGCAATATCTTTTAAACGCGCTAAAGCAATGCCGTTTACAGAATCCTCTGGGTATTCGCCATCAATAATATTGCCAGCTTCAATATCCATTAATAAGTTAAGTGCTTGGTCTACCGTTTCTACGGCGTAAATATTAAATTTACCGCGCTCTACGGCATCAAGTATTTCGTCATCAAGTACTAAGTTAACTTGGTTCGATTTTGGAATAATAACGCCCTGCTCGCCTGTTAAGCCGCGCATTTTACACAGCTTAAAAAAGCCTTCTATTTTCTCGTTTACACCACCAATGGCTTGCACATCACCATGTTGGTTAATAGAGCCCGTAAGCGCGATTGATTGGCTAATTGGTAAACTAGTAATGGCTGATATAAGCGCACATAACTCAGCAAGTGATGCACTATCGCCATCTATGTAGCCATAGCTTTGCTCAATGGCTATGTTGGCGCTTAGCGTTAAACTAAAGTGCTGCGCGTATTTGTTACCTAAATAACCGGTAAGTAGCATTACCCCTTTTGAGTGAATAGCTTTACCAAGCTCGGCTTCTCGCTCTACATCTATTACGCCATCGGCGCCTGCATATACGGTAGCGGTTATACGTGCTGGTGTGCCAAACGAGGTATCGCCAATGTGCAGCACTGTTAAGCCATTTACTTTACCAATTGCTTGGCCTTGTGTGGCAATAAGCGTGTGGCCTTCTTTTATATCGCTTAGCATATTTTCGCTAATTTGGCCGGTGCGATACTGCTTGCCTTCAATAGCTTCATCAATATGATGCGCGTCAACTAGCGTTTGATTATCTTGTTTGGCGTAGTAACTTGCCTCTGCTACAAGCTCAAGTACATCAGCAAAACGCGCTGATAACTTATTATGATGCTCTGCTTGGCGGTAGCTAAACTTAAGTAAACGCACCATAGCGGCTTGCGTTGTTGTGCACTTTAAAGTTTGCTCACAATACTGCGTTACTTTAGTAATAAACTGGTACTGTAGTTTATCGCTACTTGGCAAGTAATAGTCAAAGTCGGCAAGTACTCTAAATAGTTCAGCAAATTCTTCGTCGTACTCACCTATGGTGTAGTAAAGCTCACGAGAGCCTAATAAAATAATTTTTACATCAAGCGGTATCAGCTGCGGGCGAAGTGTAAAACTACTGCCAACTGAGCTGTCTTGGTACGGTAAATCGTTTTTAATTTGGTGTGTTTTAAGCGACAGCTTTAAACCATCCCACACTTGTGGGTTAGCCATGACTTTTTCGGCGTCCATAATTAAGTAACCACCATTAGCACGATGCAAAGCCCCTGGCTGAATTGAGCGGTAACTTGTTATAAGTGAGCCTTGCGAAGTTGAATACTCAATTTTACCAAATATATTGCCAAAGGTTGGGTTTGGCTCATATACCACTGGTGCTGCATCGTCTTCTTTAAACTCAACTAAAATGTTAGGTGCAAAAAAGTCGGTAAGCATGCCTTTGCGGTCAAAGTCTTCTTTGCTTTCTTCGCTTTCGTCTTCGTCGTCAAGCCACTCAAGTACCGCATCAATAATTTCTACGCGTATATCTTTTAGGTAACGCAGTACACCAATGTGGGTAGCGTATTTGTGTTCTAAATCTTTTAACAGCGGTTTTGTAGCTTGCTCTGCGGTCGACTTTTTAAGATTACGTTGTTTTTCTTTTGATTCGCGCTTCCAACGAGGTAATTCAATGAGCGCTTCTATTAACGCATCTTCTAGCTTTTCTATTTTTTCAAAAAACTCTTCGCGTAAATTGTCTTCAAGTTCTGCAAATTCGTTATCACTTAATTGCTTGCCATCAACAAGTGGTGCAAAACCTACCGAGTTTTTTTCTTCAACTAATGCTACGCTTTGCTCAAATGCAGCAATTTCTACAGCGGTAATAGCGCTGTCGTAGGCGTCGTTAAATTCACGGTCGATAGATTTCTTTTTACGTTGGTATGCCGGGTTGTCAAACGCTGCCGGAAAAGTATCAAGCACTTCATCTAAAAACGAGTCTATGTCGTCGCTTAACTGTTTGCTTTGCCCTGCTTGCATAAATAGCGCAATAGGCTCGCGGTGGTCGTCGTAATTATTTACGTATAACCATTCGTTTGGCGTTGGGCGGTCTTTGGCGTGTTGTTTAAGTTTATCTTTTACAAGCGTAAAACGACCATGTGCAGCTTCGCCCATTACATAAACATTGTAACCGGGCAATTCCATTCCTAATGAAAAGTCCAGGGCACTTTGGGCACGTTGCTGCCCTATAAAAGTAAGTTGCTCTGGGTATGGATTGCTCATACACGTGCTTACGTGATTAGTAGAAATACTCGGTGCGAGCTGTGAAACAGATAGTGGCAGCAATTTTTTCGTCATTCTAACTTCTTTTTTTACCAACATATTCGCTGGCTTTTGGGCGTATTAAGTGGCCTACAAGCCACTTAATACATATATTTAGGGTTGTAATGCCTTACGGCTAAAATAGATCCCATCACATTCAATACACGGAGTAATTTGTGTAGCGTGATAAATATCAAAACTATGGGTGCAATTCTTACATACTAATGTGCCCATGGCTATCCATTCGCCCACGTGATACACACCATTGTGCTTTAAATCCTGACTAAGGGATTGCCATTCAAGTTGGGTTTTGTCTTCTATGTGCGAAAGCTCAAACCACAACGACTCTTTAAGTTCTTGCCACGCAAGCGAATTATAGTGTGATTCGTTTTCTTGAACATGTTCTATGTCACGCTGCAAATAGCTTTTGTATAAAGCGTATCTTTCTTGGCCTAAGTCTTTAAGTGCTTGCTCAGATTCAACAAATCGAGTGACCGCGTCTTTTACTTCATGATCTTTTACATCTTTTAGCCAATGAGTTAAATCGCTAAGCCATGTTTTATAATCTGCCATTTTATACTCCATCAAAATCAAGGGCGTGTTAGCCATTAACATAGATAAGTATAGGTTAACCTGAACTGAAAGTTAGATTTTAACAAAACCGTATTTATACGCTGTGATTAGGCGTTTATTTGGGGTATCCTATCGGCAATTTTTTATTAGTTTGCAAGAAGTCTGGAATCATAGATGCAAGAGCAATATAACCCGCAAGACATAGAGTCAAAAGTCCAAAGTTACTGGGAAGAAAACCAGGTATTTAAAGTCACCGAAGATGAGAGCAAAGAAAAGTATTACTGTCTTTCTATGTTCCCATACCCGAGTGGTCGACTGCATATGGGTCATGTACGTAACTACACCATTGGTGATGTTGTTTCTCGTTTCCAGCGCCTGCAAGGCAAAAACGTAATGCAACCTATGGGTTGGGATGCGTTTGGTTTACCTGCAGAAAACGCTGCTATTAAAAACAAAACAGCCCCTGCAAAGTGGACTTACGAAAACATTGATTACATGCGCAACCAACTTAAGCAATTAGGCTTTGGTTACGACTGGGATCGCGAAATTGCAACCTGTCACCCAGAGTACTACAAATGGGAGCAGTGGTTTTTCACTAAGCTTTACGAAAAAGGCCTAGTGTATAAAAAAATGTCTACGGTTAACTGGGATCCGGTTGATCAAACTGTACTAGCAAACGAGCAAGTAATTGACGGCCGTGGTTGGCGTTCAGGTGCTGTGGTTGAGCAAAAAGAAATCCCGCAGTGGTTTATTAAAATAACCGACTACGCACAAGAGCTTTTAGACGATTTAGACAAGTTAGAAGATTGGCCTGAGCAAGTTAAAACCATGCAGCGCAACTGGATTGGTCGCTCTGAAGGGTTAGACATTGAGTTTACGCGTACCGATAACAACGAAAAGTTTAGCGTATACACTACTCGCCCAGATACATTTATGGGTGTAACATACCTTGCTGTTGCCGGTGGCCACCCTATTGCACAAGAAGCCGCTAAAAACAGCGATGCGATTGCAATGTTTGTTGAAGAATGCAAAAACACCAAAGTAGCCGAAGCAGACATGGCAACAATGGAGAAAAAAGGCATTGCAACAGGCTTTTACGCAACTCACCCATTAACGGGCGAGCAAGTGCCTATTTGGGTAGCTAACTTTGTACTTATGCATTACGGCTCTGGCGCGGTAATGGCAGTACCTGCACACGACCAACGTGACTATGAATTTGCAACCGCTTACGGCCTTGACATAAAACAAGTTATTGCACCGGTTGAAGGCTCTGAGCTTGAAGTAAACCTAAAAGAAGAAGCATTCACCGAAAAAGGTGTATTAGTTAATTCTGGCGAGTTTGACGGCCTTGATTTTGAAGGCGCGTTTAACGCTGTTGCCGACAAACTAGAAGCGCTAGGTGTGGGTGAGCGTAAAGTAAACTTCCGTCTACGTGATTGGGGTGTTAGCCGCCAGCGTTACTGGGGTTCACCAATCCCAATGCTTAGCGATGAAGACGGCCAAGAACTTGCTGCAACAGAAGATATGCTACCCGTTCGCTTACCAGAAGACGTGGTAATGAATGGTGTTACATCGCCAATTAAAGCAGACCCAGAGTGGGCTAAAACAACAGTAAATGGTGTACCTGCTACACACGAGACTGATACCTTCGATACTTTTATGGAATCGTCTTGGTATTACGCGCGTTACTGTAGCCCACGTTACGACGAAGGCATGTTAGACCCTGCTGCCGCAAACTACTGGTTACCTGTAAACCAATACATTGGTGGTATTGAGCACGCAATTTTACACTTATTATACTCACGCTTTTTCCATAAATTATTACGTGACTTTGGTTTAGTCGATTCAGACGAGCCGTTTGATCGCCTACTTTGTCAAGGTATGGTACTTGCCGAAACGTTTTATCGTAAAGATGAAAAAGGCGGCGATGTATGGATTTCGCCAAGCGATGTAAATACCGAAACCGACGAGAAAGGCCGCGTAACTAAAGCATGGCACAAAGAAGATGGTGAGCCAGTATTCTCATCAGGCATGAGTAAAATGTCTAAGTCTAAAAACAACGGGATAGACCCACAACAAGTAATTGCCCAATACGGTGCAGATACTGTGCGTTTATTCATGATGTTTACTGCACCACCAGAGCAAACTCTTGAATGGTCAGACTCAGGCGTAGAAGGCGCACACCGCTTCTTAAAACGTGTATGGAAATACGCAGTAGACGTTAAAACAGTTGGTTACCAAGCACTTGATAAATCGGCGCTTACTAACCCGCAAAAAGTACTTCGTCGTGAACTACATAAAGCCATTGCTAAAGTGAGCGATGATGTTGAGCGTCGTCAAACGTTTAACACCGCTATTGCTGCCATTATGGAGCTGTCTAATAAGTTATTAAAAGCACCATTAAACGACACGCAAGACGTTGCTATTGCTAACGAAGCGCTTGAAGCATTAATTATTATGCTTGCACCAATTACACCGCATTTATCGCATGAGCTTTGGAAAGAGCTTGGTAAAGAAGGTGAAATTTTAGATGCTGCATGGCCAAAAGTTGACGAGTCTGCCCTTGTTGAAGATGAAAAACTCATCATCGTGCAAGTAAATGGTAAACTTCGCGCTAAACTAACTGTGCAAGCAGATGCAACGCAAGAGCAAGTAGAAGCGCTAGCATTTGCAGAAGCTAACGTAACTAAATTTACTGATGGCGCAACCATTCGTAAAATTATTTATGTACCAGGCAAACTTCTTAACGTGGTAGCTAACTAAATGGTTAGCTTTAACGCCCTTAAAAACACATTAGCCTTAGTGCTAATGTGTTTTGTGTTATCTAGCTGTGGCTTTCACTTAAAAAAAGCCTCTAGCCTGCCTGATAACCTAAAAACGCTCACGCTTAAAGGAGATGACGAAAAATCGACTTTATTTGCAGCTCTTAAAAATGAGCTAAAAGCGAGTAATGTTGAACTAAAACCGTCAGCCAAAGATATTGCACAGCTATACCTTCGTAAAGAAAGCATTGAACGTCAAACCCTGTCGTTGTTTCAAAATGGTCAGGTTGCTGAATACGAACTTGCTTATGGCGTAACTTACATCGTTAAACGCCCAGGCGAAAAAGCCATTGAAAAACGCTTTGAGCTTTATCGTAACTACCAAGATGACCCTGATCACGCATTAGCTAAAGCAAAAGAACTTGAGCTTCTTATTAGCGAAATTCGTGAACAAGCAAGTCGTCGTATTGTTAGAGAGCTGTCACAACTATAATGCGCTGTTACGCTAATCAGTTAACCAGTGAATTAAAAAAAGGCTTAAAACCCTTTTATTTAGTGTTTGGCGAAGAGCCCTTTCAAGAAGCGCAATGCGTACAACAAATTCGAGATGCCGCCAAAGCCCAAGGCTTTGATGAAGTAATTAAGTTTACTTTAATGCAAGGGTTTGATTGGCAAGAAATTACAGCTCAATATCAAAGCATGTCTTTGTTTAGTGCACGCACTATTATTGAGCTTGATTTAAACCAACAAAAGCCAGGCGTAGTTGGCAGCAACACCTTCAAAAAAGTTATTGAGCTAATAAATCCCGACACACTATTAATTATTAAAGGTGCTAAAGCCAGCCAAGAAGTACAACGCGGCGCATGGTTTAAAGCCTTAGATAAACACGGTGTATTTGTACCCTGTTATCCGCTTGCTGGTAGTCATTTAAAACGCTGGTTAGATGATCAAGTTAATCGCCTGTCTCTTAATATGCAAAACGATGCAAAGGTTAGCTTAATTAACGCCACAGAAGGTAATTTGTTAGCGTGTTTTCAGGAGCTAGAAAAGCTTTCGTTGTTACACGGTAACGCTTTAATAACCCAGCAACTGGTAATGCAAGGCCTGCTTAATCAAGCCAAGTTTGATATTTTTGATTTAAGCGATGCTCTTTTAAATGGGCATGCTAAACAAGCGATTAAAGTACTTAACAAATTAGCCAGCGACAATACCGAAGTGGTGAGTATTTTATGGGCTATAAATAAAGAACTTAACACTTTAATGAGTGTGCAGCTTGGGCTATTAAACGGCGAACCTATTGCTAACTTATTTAAGCAAAAAGCAATTTGGAAAAACCAACAAGGCCCGGTACAAAACGCCATAAACCGATTAAACATCCAAACCCTTGAACATATCAGTAGCGAGCTTGCGTTGTTTGATTCAAGCTACAAGCAAGGTAATTTAATTGCACCATACCAAGCGCTTGCTCATATTTGCATTAAATTTTGCCAGCCGCTTGATATTCCTATGCCTTGCCACGCACTTAGCTAATTAAGATACTTAAAATGATTGCAATTTTTGGTGGCACCTTTGACCCCGTGCATTTAGGCCACATAAATATGGCCAAACAATGTGTAAAAGCATTTAATTTAAACACCTTATACTTTATGCCTTGTGCTTTACCTGCACATAAAACCGCACCGGGTATTAGCACCGAGCACCGTATAAATATGCTCAGTGCGGCTATTGCTCCTTATTCATTTTTTCAACTTGATTTAAGAGAGCTAAATCGAAGCGGCCCGTCGTATACGTTATTAAGCTTGCAAGAAATAAGAGCTGAGCACCCAACTACACCAATTATCTTTTTAATTGGTATGGACTCATTTAATAACCTTGATAAATGGTACGAATGGCAAGCCATAACACAGCTTTGCCATATTGTTGTTTACGAGCGCCCTGAGCAAACAGTTAACCCTTCTGAGCAACTCAAAAGCTATATGCAACACGCGCAAGTAAATAAGGCGCACGCACTTGAGCAAGCCCCAGCAGGTAAACTTTATTTTTTACCTGGGGATATGTTCGACGCTGCTTCAAGCGTGATTCGTGAGCAACTAAAAAAAACCAATAAAAAGAATGAACTATTACCTAACTCCGTAAGTCATTACATTGAGCAACACCAGCTTTATCAAAGTGATGATTAAAACCCCTTAGCGTGTTAAAATGCGCGCTATTAAATTTAATATTGAGACAAAACCTTGGATTCGAAACAACTTCTTGCCTTTGCACTAGATAAAATAGACGATATGAAAGCACGTGACATAGTTCATATTGACGTAAGTAACTCATCAGACATCACAGATTTTATGATTGTGTGTTCTGGTACTTCTAAACGTCACGTTTTATCAATTGCTGATCATTTAGCAAAAGAAGCTCGTCATGCAGATGCAGAGCCTCTAGGTTATGAAGGCCAAAGCGATGGTGAATGGGCGCTTGTTGATTTAGGTGATGTGGTTGTACACGTGATGCAAGACCAAGCACGTAGCTATTACGATCTAGAAAAACTGTGGGGCTAAACTCCACTATTTTTTAATTGAGCTTGGAAGTAATACGTGAAAATACAAATGATTGCTGTTGGTACAAAAATGCCAGCATGGGTAGAAACCGGATTTACAGAATACCAGCGCCGTTTCCCTAGAGATATGGCACTAGAACTGATAGAAATTCCGGCAGGCAAACGTGGTAAAAATGCTGATATAAAACGTATTTTGCACATTGAGGGAGAAAAAACCTTAGCCGCTATTCCTAAAGGCAATCGGATTGTTACACTGGAAGTGACAGGTAAACCACTTGATACCCACCAGCTTGCAAAAAGTATGGAAAAATGGCAACTCGATGGCCGCGATGTAAGTTTGCTTATTGGCGGACCAGAAGGACTTGCTCCAGAGTGCATTGCTGCCTCGGAGCAAAAATGGTCGTTATCTAATTTAACATTACCGCACCCTTTGGTGCGCATTATTGTTGCAGAAAGCCTCTATCGTGGCTGGAGCTTAAATAACAATCATCCTTATCATCGCGAGTAAACCTTGCCATGTTGAAACAAAGACCCACTATTCGTGACCACTCAGCAGAGGCAAATTTATTTGCACGGCGTGCATTTGTGGGTTTTGTATTTGTATTAGGTTTAGTAGCTATTTTGCTTTCAAACCTATATACCATTCAGGTAGAAGACCACCAAGATTACCAAACCCGCTCTAACGACAACCGCATTAAAGTAATTCCTATAGCTCCAAACCGTGGCCTTATTTACGATAGAAACGGTGTACTTCTGGCCGAAAACAAACCCGTGTATAACCTTGAGGTTATTCCTGAAGAGGTGGACGATTTAGCCGAGTCACTTGAGCAAGTTAGCAAAATAATTACCATTACTGATCAACAAAAAGAAGACTTTTTAAAAGACATAAAGCACACTCGCCGCTTTAAATCGCAAGTACTTAAAACTCGTTTAAACGAGTCTGATGTTGCTAAGTTTTCGGTTAATCAGCATAAATTCCCTGGCTTTAGTATTGAAGCCCGCCTAGCCCGTTATTACCCTTACGGCGATACACTCACCCATGCGCTAGGTTATGTAGCCAAACTAAACCGTAAAGAGCTCAATAAGCTTGAGCAAGAAGACCAAGCAACTAACTACCGTGCTACGCACGACATTGGTAAACTCGGTATAGAAAAATATTACGAACAACTTTTACATGGTCAAGTTGGCTCACAGCGTGTTGAGGTAAATAACCGTGGCCGTGTAATTCGCACACTAAGTATGACCCCACCACAACCGGGTAGCGATATAGTACTTACCCTTGATATTGGCTTACAACAAATTGCTCAGCACTCTTTAAAAGATATGCGTGGTGCAATTGTGGTTATGGATGCAAAAGATGGCGGTGTACTGGCGCTGTACTCAAACCCAAGCTATGACCCTAATTTATTTGTACACGGTATTAGCAGCAAAGATTATAAAGCATTGCTTAACCCTGACCGTCCTTTAATAAACCGTACTACACAAGGACGATACGCACCGGCCTCTACAGTAAAACCTCACATGGCCATACTCGCGCTTGAGGAAAACATAGTGACAGAGTCAACGTCGGTGTGGGATCCGGGCTTTTTTCAAATTCCTAATGTGGATCACAAATGGCGTGACTGGAAACGCTGGGGACACGGCCATGTTGACGTCTACAAAGCGATTGAAGAGTCGTGCGATACTTACTTTTACGATGCAGCCTATCGCCTAGGTATTACAAAAATTAGTAACTTTATGGCGCGTTTTGGCTTTGGGGATCTATCGGGAATAGATATACACGAAGAGACCACAGCAATACTGCCTTCAAAAGAATGGAAAGAAGGCCGCTTTAAAGAGTCTTGGTGGCGCGGGGATACAATTTCTGTAGGCATTGGACAAGGCTACTGGACAGCTACCCCCATCCAAATAGCAAACGCGACCAATATTTTAGTTAATAAAGGCATAAACCACCCGCCACATTTAGCCCAAGTGGCTAAAAAAGAAGATCAAGTTACACAAATTAATGGCGAAGAAAAACCACCTGTCGTATTAAGTAACCCAGATAATTGGCGTATCGCGCTTGATGCTATGCACAACACCGTTAAAAAGGTAACAGGTACGGCTCACCGTGCATTTAAAGGCGCTAATTACGACCCTGCTGGTAAAACTGGCACGGCTCAAGTGGTTAGTATTGCCCAAGGTGAACGTTACGATGCAAAATCACTAAAAGAGCGTCAACGAGATAACGCTATATACATTGGTTTTGCTCCGTATGACGATCCTAAAATTGTCGTATCTATTGTGGTAGAAAACACCGGTGGTGGTAGTTCAGTAGGGGCCCCTATTGCGCGCCAATTAATGGACTACTATTTTGCAGCTAACCCTATTGAGCCTGCAGGGAAACAACAATAATGACTGCATTACACGATAAACGCTCTATTTGGATGCGTATGCACCTCGATTTGCCATTACTCATTGCTTTATTAGTTATGATGGCTGGTAGCATTAGCATTGTTTACAGTGCCAGCGGCCAAGATACCGCAATGATGATTCGCCACATGACTCGTATGGGCGGCGCAATAATTGGCATGGTAATACTTGCCCAGTTTTCACCTGCTACGCTCAAGCGTTTAGTTATTCCGCTTTATTGCGTAGGCTTACTTATGTTGGTTGGCGTGCTTTTATTTGGCGTAAGCTCCAAAGGTGCACAGCGCTGGTTAAATCTAGGGATCACCCGATTTCAGCCATCAGAATTAATGAAGCTCGCGGTCCCTATGATGGTTGCTTGGTATATAGGACGTAATAACTTACCACCTCGCCCGCTGCATTTAATTATTGGCTTTGTAATAGTTATGTTGCCTACGCTATTAATAAAAGAGCAACCCGATTTAGGAACCTCAATATTAATTGCAAGTTCTGGGGTTTTTGTATTGTTTTTATCGGGCTTGAGCTGGCGTTTAATTGGCTTTTTAAGCTCTGTAGTGGGGCTCGCTGCTTGGCCGTTTTGGCATTACGGTATGCACGATTATCAAAAACAGCGCGTACTAACCTTTTTAGACCCTGAGAGCGACCCGCTTGGCTCGGGGTATCATATTATTCAATCTAAAATAGCTATTGGTTCGGGTGGTATAGAGGGCAAAGGCTGGTTGCAAGGTACACAATCACAGCTCGAGTTTTTACCAGAGCGCCATACCGATTTTATATTTTCGGTTTTAAGCGAAGAGTTTGGGTTATTTGGTGTATGTGTACTACTCAGCCTGTACTTATTTATTATTGGCCGAGGTTTATACATTGCTGTAAACGCGCAAGATGCATTTGGTAAGTTATTAGCCGGCGCCCTAACGCTCACATTTTTTGTTTATATTTTTGTAAATATTGGCATGGTTTCGGGCTTGCTGCCTGTTGTAGGTGTACCGCTTCCACTAATTAGTTATGGCGGCACATCAATGGTGACGTTAATGGCCGGATTTGGCATTATTATGTCGATTGCGACAGATAAAAGGATGCTTTTAAAATAATGCGACATTCAACTAAGCTTTTATTTATTACATCATTAATGCTGGCTTTGAGTGCATGTAGTAGTGGCCCTAGTAGCCGCTACAGTATGCGCCATGACGCAGCCCCACTTAGAGCCCCTACAACTCTTGAGATGCAAGATGCGGTTGTAACACAAGTAACAAAAAGTGCCAGTGCGAGTCGCCCTTATGAGGTCTTGGGTAAGCGATACAGCCCAATGCTCGATGAAACAGGCTATGAAGAAGAAGGGGTTGCATCGTGGTATGGCCGAAAATTTCATGGCTATCACACTTCAAATGGCGAAACATACGACATGTTTGCCATGACTGCGGCTCATAAAACATTGCCACTACCGAGCTTTGTGCGAGTAACAAACACTGCTAATGGCAAATCAGTTATAGTACGTGTTAATGACCGTGGCCCGTTTCATGATGATAGAATTATAGATTTATCTTACGCAGCTGCTTACAAACTTGGCTACTACAACCATGGTACAGCCAAGGTTAAGCTAGAGGCTATTACGCTTGCAGGATCAGCTGCGCGACAAACGTATATTCAAGTAGCGGCAGGTAGCACACTTGCTAATATAGAAGCGCTTGCCAGCACACTACGCGCACAATATAAATTACCAACAAATATCGTGCAGAAAGACGCTATTTACAGGTTGCATTTAGGGCCAATTAAAGACTCCCAACATGCTGACCAGGTATTAAAAAAATTAAAACAAAATCAATTTCAAAACGCGTTCTTGCTTTACACTCAGTAAGACCTTTAGAATGGCATAACGCGAATTTTTAACTTTAACCATTAATGAGTATGATGAAATCTATTAAACATAAAATCCTCAAAGGTGTATGCGGCTTAGTTTGTACAGCCGCCGTATTTTCAGCCAGCGCCCAAATTATTCCGGCACCACCTCAAATTAATGCAAAAGGTTATTTTTTAGTAGACTTTACAACAGGTAAAGTAATTGCTGAGGGTGAAGCAGATACACAACTCGCACCTGCAAGCTTAACTAAAATGATGACCAGTTATGTAATTGGCACCGAAATTAACGCAGGTAATATTGCCCCTACCGATATGGTAACGGTAAGTGAAAAAGCATGGGCTAAAAACTTTCCTGAATCATCTAAAATGTTTATTGAAGTAGGTAAGCAAATTAGTGTTGATGAGCTTAACCACGGTATTATTATTCAATCAGGTAACGATGCGTGTGTAGCAATGGCTGAACACATTGCGGGTAGCGAAAGCGCCTTTGCTGATTTGATGAATGCCCACGCTGCTAAATTAGGTATGAGTAATAGCCACTTTATCAACAGCCACGGCCTTGATACTAACGAGCACTACACAACACCACGCGATATGGCAACGCTTGGCGCTGCACTTATTCGCGATGTACCAGACGAGTACGCACTTTATAAGCAAAAGTCTTTCACTTACAACGGTATTAAACAGTACAACCGTAACTCATTATTATGGGACGAAAGCCTAGATGTAGACGGTATTAAAACGGGTCACACATCAGAGGCAGGCTATAGCTTAGTTACTTCTGCAACTAAAAACGATATGCGTTTAATCGCTGTTGTTATGGGCACATCAAGTGAACGTGCTCGTAAAGTAGAAAGCAAAAAGCTACTTAACTATGGATTCCGCTTTTTTGAAACAATTACACCTTACAAAGCTGGCGATAGCTTTGCAGAGCAACGTATTTGGATGGGTAACAAAGAAAACGTATCGTTAGGTATTTTAGAAGATACGCCAATTACTATTCCACGCGGTCAACATAAAAACTTAAAAGCTAACTTTGAGCTAGATAACACACTTGAAGCACCACTAGCTAAAGGCACAAAAGTAGGCACACTATTCTTACAACTAGAGGGTGAAGACATTGCACAATACCCACTAGTAACACTTGAAGAAGTGGAAGAAGGCAGCTTCTTTAGCAAAATTTACGACTACTTACGCTTACAAATTATGTAAACGTAAAAATAAACCCACAGTTGTTGGGTTGTTAAACAAAGCGCCTCTGTTATGAGGCGTTTTTTTTTGCTTGAAAAATGCTAGAATGCGCCCCATATATGCAACACTGCTAATTGCCTATCTGTATTAAGCTTCGAGCTTTGCATAGAGTCCACACTTTTGTATGAGGAGTCACCGTCGTGGTTCAACCTGTTAAAGATACTAAATTTGATGAGTACCTAGAGTACCCTTGCCCATTCACATTTAAAATTATGGGTTTAGCGAACGTTAATCTAACAGATCAAATTCTAACTAAATTACAACCTATTGCTCCGGGTGATTACGCACCAAAAGTAAAACCTAGCAGCAAAGGTAATTATGAATCTGTTACGCTAGTGGCTACGGTTACAAGCGGTAAGCACATTGAAGAAATTTACAACGTGATCAGCAATATCGATGACGTACGTCACATGCTTTAAGCCATAGTTGAGATTTGTTGTGAACGAAAACACCTTAATAGTTCGCCAGCTTGGGCGTCAGCGTTATATGCCAATTTGGCAAAAAATGCAGGCTTATACCGATACCCGCGATGACAATTCGCCAGACGAAATTTGGCTTGTTGAACACGACAGTGTTTTTACCCAAGGCCAAGCCGGTAAAGATGAGCACTTGCTCGCCCCAGGCGACATTGAAGTGATTAAAGTTGATCGCGGCGGCCAAGTAACTTATCACGGCCCAGGCCAACAAATGATGTACGTATTATTTAATCTACGTCGTTTAAAAATTGGTGTACGTGAACTTGTTACCTGGCTTGAAGAGTGCATTATTGAATCTCTCGCTGAGTACGGTATTGATGCATATGCAAAAGCTGACGCGCCAGGTGTTTACGTTAACGACAGCAAAATTGCATCATTAGGTTTAAGAGTTCGCCGTGGCTGCTCGTTTCATGGTTTAGCATTAAATGTTAACATGGACTTAAGCCCGTTTTTACGCATTAACCCATGTGGTTATGCCGGCATGAATATGGTGCAAACGAAAGAATTGAATGGTCCTCAAAACCTACAAAGCGCAGGTGAAGGACTGGTAAAACACATGATAAAGAAGCTTAATGCAACACAGGTTAAGCATACTGAAGGGTTTGAAAACGAATGAATAAACCAGTCAAAATGGAACCAGGTGTAAAACTACGCGACGCAGAAAAAATGGCGTTGATCCCCGTTAAAGTTTTACCAACAGAAAAAACTGAAATGTTGCGCAAGCCTGAGTGGCTTAAAATTCGCTTACCAAAATCAACAGAGCGTATCGACGGTATTAAACAAGCAATGCGTAAGCACGGCTTGCACTCAGTATGTGAAGAGGCGTCGTGCCCTAACCTATCAGAGTGTTTTAACCACGGTACAGCAACCTTTATGATTTTAGGTGCTATTTGTACTCGTCGTTGCCCATTTTGTGATGTTGCTCATGGTCGTCCATTAAAACCTGATGCAGCAGAGCCTGAAAAGCTTGCACTAACAATTAAAGACATGAAGCTTAGCTACGTAGTAATTACCTCGGTTGACCGTGATGATTTACGTGATGGCGGCGCACAGCATTTTGCCGATTGTATTCGCGAAATTCGTAAACATAATCCAACTATCACTATCGAAATTTTAGTACCTGATTTTCGTGGCCGTATGGACCGCGCACTAGAGATACTAATCGAGACGCCACCTGATGTGTTTAACCACAACTTAGAAACAGCACCACGTTTATACAAACTTGCGCGCCCAGGTGCTGATTACAAATGGTCATTAGAATTACTTCGTCGCTTTAAAGAAGCTCACCCAGAAGTTAAAACTAAATCTGGCTTAATGGTTGGTCTAGGTGAAGAAATTAGCGAGATAGAAGAAGTACTTCGTGATTTACGTGCGCATAACGTAGATATGCTTACTGTTGGCCAATACTTACAGCCTTCTAAGCATCACTTACCAGTTAAACGTTACGTGCCACCAGCAGAGTTTGATGGCTTAAAAGAGTATGCCGATGAAATTGGCTTTACTCATGCAGCCTCTGGCCCGTTTGTTCGTTCAAGCTATCATGCTGACCAACAAGCCGCTGGTAAAGAAGTAAAATAATTACTTTTTAACGCGTAATAAAAAAGCCCTTAGCAATTAAATTGTTAAGGGCTTTTTTGTAGGTATTCTTCATCCATTCTTTCGGCTACTTTGTTAAAACGCCTTTTTTAATCACAAAATCAGCAAATCGTACCTGCTCTTCATCACCCCGAAGGCTACCGGTTTCTACTATGGAGCGATAAATTCCCCACTTAGGGCGAGCAAAGTCATCATCGCTGAAACCACGCCACATATCTATGTTTTACTCGCTTATATTAAATAGCTCTTCGTTGTCACTTAAGCGGCTTAGGGTCATATCAAACTGCCCTCTTCGCTAAAAGTAGCTTGAACAAATACCGCTACCCATTCATCAATAATATGCTCAACATCTTGATGATTCCCGCTATACATGTCGGGTGATTCAATCGAACCTTCACTAAAAGCATTTTCTATTAACGTATAAGCACTTAGCCCTGTATTGATACCATCAGCATTCAGCTTTGTCTCTTTGTTTACTAAAAAATCGTCAGAGCGTGCAACTCCTATAATTGTTATAGACACTTTAGCTGTCGTGTCATCAGCCGATGTTACAGTTACTTTATCGGTTTGTGCATCTGTTATAAATAGCTCACCTGTAATTGCAATTTCTCGATTGCTTTCAATATTTACAACTGTTTGAGCGCTAATTACTACGGCGCTCTGCGCTGCTACCAATGCATTTACAGGCTTACTGTTTGATCCTGAGCTGCCGCAACCTACAACTAAAAAACCTATAAAACAAACAGAAAAAATAGTTATAACACGTAAGCCAAATTTTGACATAAACCACAACCCGAGTTAATTAAATGTAAATAGATTGGCGTGTAACTTACCAATTATTTGTTTTAATAACTAAATCTTTATTACCAATGGGGCTTTATACTTTTAGGCTTAACTACTATATAAAAGCAGCTTTAAATGAGAGGGTAAAAATAAAATTAGGCTAAAGCTAAGTTACTTGAGATAATCATTACTGAACCCATTATTTAGGTTAAATATGAAATTATTAGTTCGTAACTTGTCTCGCGCTACTACCGAGCAAGAACTTCGTACGTTGTTTGCAGCTCACGGTAAAGTGACTACTTGTAACTTAGTACTTGATAAAGAGACAGGCCAGTCAAAAGGCTTTGCCTTTGTAGAAATGCCAAACGACATAGAAAGCAAAAGCGCTATTAAAGCACTCAATCAACTAAGCGTTGATAAAAGTAAAATCCGCGTAAAATACGCAGATGAGTAATTAGCTGCTTGCTATATATGATTAAAACCAGCTATTTGCTGGTTTTTTATTTTTTCCATTAAGGTTTTGAGCTTGAGACCATAAAGTTAAACCTGCGCTGGCTTGCCACATCTATCTTATTGAAGTAAACACATAAAAGTTCGACATCACAACTGCTATTCATTTATATTAAAAGCCTATTTTAAAAAATAAAATGAAGACTATGGCCTCTACACTTTTAAAAAGCGCTAGCCTAAGCTTGCTAGTTGCACTATTTGGCTGCTCAGAGCCTGCTAACGAACACTCTCCTCTAGAAACACCCTCTGGCGTGAGCCTAAATAACGTTAAACATCATATTAAAACGCTAGCCTCTGACGACTTTCAAGGACGCGGCCCACTGACCCAAGGTGAAGTAAAAACAGTGGGTTACTTAAGCGAGCAATATAAAGCGCTTGGTTTAACAGGTGCATATAAAGGTAAATACTTACAGCCGGTAAAAATGGCGATGGTGACGGCTAATCAAAATATGCAGTTAAACGTGGCTGATTTAAGCTTTGTTGCGGGTAAAGACTTTACCGCACGTACCGAGCAGCTACAGCCAGTGATAGATGTGCGAAACTCTGATATTGTATTTGTGGGCTATGGTATTAATGCACCTGAATACAACTGGAACGATTACGAAAACATTGATGTTGAGGGTAAAACAGTTATCGTATTGGTAAACGACCCTGGATTTGCGACTCAAAATGATGCGCTATTTACGGGTAACGCTATGACCTACTACGGTCGCTGGACTTACAAATACGAAGAAGCCGCACGCCAAGGTGCAAAGGCTGTATTTATTGTTCATGAAACAGCCCCTGCCGCCTATCCTTGGGGCGTAGTTGAAAGTTCAAACACAGGTACTAAATATACCTTAATGGATAACAATTTAAACGCCTCTAAATTACCTGTTATGGGGTGGCTAACTCTTAATTCTACTGAGCAAATTTTTAATGCTGCAAAGCTTAACTATCAAGATTTAAAACAAAGCGCTTTAAATGATGACTTTAAAGCCACACCACTTAATTTAAAAGCGAATCTTTCGTTTAAAAATGAAGTATCGCATGCCAAATCACATAATGTAGTTGCGCAAATTACGGGTAGCGAATCACCAGACGAGTACGTGGTTGTAAGCGCACATTGGGATCACTTTGGCACTAAACAAAGCGATAGCGGCCCTAAAATTTATAATGGTGCGGTAGATAACGCTTCTGGCACAGCTGCAACACTTGAAATTGCACGCATTATGAATCAAATCCACCAGCAAACACCATTTAAACGCTCAATTATTTTTGCCAACTTTACCGCAGAAGAAACCGGGCTTATTGGCTCGCAAGAATTTGCCTCGGGTGCGGTTGTACCGACCAAGCAAATGGTAGGGCTATTAAACATTGATGGTATGAACGTACTCGATGGTACTGATTATATTTTGCAGTACGGCAAAGACTTATCAACAATGGAAAGCTATTTAGCAAAAGCTGCTAAAGCGCAAGGCCGCGCTGTTAAAATGGATCCTCGCCCGCAAAATGGCTTGTTTTTTAGATCTGATCATTTCTCGCTTTCTAAGCAAGGCGTTCCTAGCTTATTGTTTATGAGCCTTGGCGATACCGACCCCGATTACATTGCGCATAAATACCATAAAGAAGCCGACGATTACTCGCCAAAATGGTCTTTAGGTGGCGTAAAGCAAGATATAGAGCTTATTGTCGATATAGCCTCTGAGCTTGCCAACAATGGCGATTGGCCTAAATGGACTAGTGACTCAGACTTTAAAGCAAAACGCGCACAAGATAAGCCATAATAAACAAGCTTAGCAGTTTTAATTTTATATAATAAAAATCCTCCTATTTGGAGGATTTTTGCTTTAAGCGCGCTCGCATTAATAGGGTTTCAGCCTTAGCCCCTAAGTAAACATAAATAGCTAATGCAATTAAAAGCCCTACCACTGCTAACATCATCGCAATAGCCGGCATTAAATATTCAGCCTGCCCTAGCGCCGCTTTAAACATAGTTAGTAGCGCCTCAATAGATATAGCGATTAGCACAGTAGATATAAACCGGGTAATGGTGCGCCGTGTTGATGAATGCCTAAAAATATCCTTGTGCATTAAAATTTCTTCTTCAAGTATCGTTTTACCTAAATCAAATACTGCTAACGCAAGCGTGATATAAATAATGATACTAAAGGGCTCTAAGGGATCTGATGATGTGTCTACATGAGTTAGTAATGCATATATATCGCTAAAAACAATGTTTAGCAAAAATAATACAAGGCCAAATAAGCATGCCACAATAACACCGTACCCTGCTTTAAAGTAAGGTGACATATTAGCGCGTGCAGTATCCCCCATAATAAACTCTATAAGCTGCGTTAAACTTACATCAACCACTAAATAGTGTTGATTATTAATAGGTTTTTTAAGCTCTTTAATTGCCGATATACATAAATGATGCGTTGCAATCGAAATGTAAGGGTCGGTAAAGCACACAGCATCATTCGCTTTTGATTGCAAGAAGTAGGGCCGCTCACTTAAATCTTGTTGATTTCCGCTTGTGCCTAATTTTTTTGCATACGCGCGTTTAAAACAGACATTATTGCCTTGCTGCAAGCCTTGTTCATTTAAGCAATATTGTAATTCTAAAAATGGATACTGCTTTACAAGATAACGAGTATCTCGCTCTTTAGTTAAGCCATCTTCAATACTCATTAAAATTGATTCGAGCAAGCTATGTATTACATGCTCATACTCGTGGTAACGCTCTACACTACTTATATAACTCATTCGCGCCATATTTTTACACTCATAGATTAACTCTGTAAGTAGCTAAGCAAGTTTAAAACCAAGTATTAAAAGCAAACATATTCAATAACTTATATTTTAAATAAGCTAAAGGTTGCACTCCTTTGGTGACAAATCAGCTTAAATTCTTCTTTCACGCACAAAAAAGCAGCTTAGTATTAATTACTTAGCTGCTTTGTGAGTATGACCGGTTAGGTTTTTAATGCGCTTAATATAGGCTAATTATTGAACCTTTGAAAACTCTTCTTTAGATAACTCGCCATTTCCATCTGCGTCTAATTGATCAAATAACTGCACTAGTTGAGAATTAACTTTTGCTTCTGTTTTGCTAATAACACCATCGCCATCAGCATCAAAAGAGCTAAAATCTACCGCAGCAAAGGCCGCTGAAGAAGAAACAAGTGCCGCAAGAGCTAGCGTTTTATGTAGTGTTTTCATAATCATTTCCTTAGGCGTTAAGCCTGATTAATGGGTAAGAAGTCCTTTTCGAAGATCCTTTAGGAGTCGATTTTGTATAAATTAATATTCAAAAAAATCGTTTTCAGTTAGGCCATCATGACTTTGCATATTTAGTTGTTCCATCAATTGCTTTGTTTGCACTTCGTCTTGAGATTGTAAAGCCTGCTCGTGTGCATCGAGAGTTTTAAAATCTGTATTTGCAAATACCACTGATGATGAAACCAGTGTTAAAAGAACGAGGGCTGATTGCAGCTTTGTCATAATTAAATCCTTCAATTACATGCAAAATCTAAATAGCTCTAAAAATTTGCTCTATGTTGGTCACTATTCACTTCCTGGTTATTCTTTTTAATAGGCTCCCTTGCCTATTTAGGTTGTCTTTGGCAACTCAGAATTTAGATCACATCATAGAGCATTAGCTGGTTTTAACTTATGCCTTTGAAAACTCATCTTGTGATAACTCACCGTCTTGGTTTGTATCAAGTTCTTCAAATTGGCCTAAAAGTTCTGCATCTACTGATGCTTCGGCTAGGCTAACTGCGCCATTACCATCTGTGTCTAACGTATCAAAATCTGTTGCTGCAAAAGCCGCTGATGAAGAAGCTAAAGCCATTAGTACTAATGTTGACTGAAATGTTTTCATAATCGTATTCCTTCATTGGGTTGTTGCGATTAAGGCCTGAGGCTTTCATCACGTTTTGCTAATTACATCTTAGGTATAACAACTTCGATGCCATGTTTTATTTTTTATTTAAAAACATATAGTTAAGCTTAAAATGTATCGGCAAAGCATTATGATGGGAGTAATTTTGTTGCTTTTTAGCAACAGCAGTCAGTATGGTTATAAATATATCAATTTAATCAATAAGTTATAATTAATAAAAAAGACACACAAAAGCTAATTACAAACTAAAACCAATAATTTGATGGTTATGAGAATAAACTTACTATGAACAGAAAAATAAACAGGGTTTAAAGCACAAAGCTAAAAAATTTAAGCCTTTGAAATAAATGAGTTTTAAAATAATTTAAAAATATTTTATCGTGATTTTAAAAAATATTTAGAAAAACATGGTTTTGTTGCCAAATGGCGAATTTTATTATGGGCGCTGTATTTAAAAGAGAAATTTGCAAAGCCTAAGACCTATTAAATCCTCTTTAACATTATGTTTTTTGGAGGGAGTTTAAATGCAGTACCACCGGTAAAAGCCTTTACTCAGTGGCTTTGCTTATACAAAAAATGTAAAAGTTGAATGCATGGAAGCTATTTCCAGCCTTGGCACCACTTTTGAGCGTCTTTTAAATCGCGCCAACTAATTGGGTATTGGTTTTTAGAAAATACCGACTCAGTAACGCACGCAATTACATTAGCATCTTCGTCGTATTCAACTTCGACAATAATAAAGTGTTTTTCTTTATTGATGGCTGGTGTTGCGGTCCATTTACTATTGAGTAGTTTTTTAGGGTTTAATTTATTCATAACTTTAAATAATCGTTTTTTTAGTTATACGGCCTAACCCAATGTTTAGCTCAACAAATAGCTAGGCCGTATTTATATTACTTAGCTAGGCTTAAGTTACTCAGCAATCAACTTACCTTTATACATTTGCATTTGGCAATGAAAGTCGTATTCGCCAGCCTTAAGTGCAGGTAAGGTGATTTTATTATCATCTCCCATTGCCAAGCTTTTGCTTATATCAAGCGCTGGAAATACAACAGTTTCAGCGCACGGCGCGCTGTCTTTTCTATTAAAAGTAAGCGCTACTTGTTTATTTGCCGCAACTTTTATATTGCCAGGCTGGTACACGCCGTTATCTACTACTATGGTGACTGCATTGTCATCAGTTTGAATTTGCTTTGGTTTATATAACCAAAACCAGTAAATAATAGCAGCTATTAAAATGGCGCCGAGTATATTAATCATCAACATAATTTACTCCCTAAGATTTATTAGGCTTAAAAAAGCGTAAGCGATTAGCGTTAGTAACCACCGTTAACGATGAAAGCGCCATAGCGGCTCCCGCTACCACAGGGTTTAATAACAAGCCAAAAAATGGATAAAGCACGCCTGCCGCAATAGGAATACCCGCTACGTTATATATAAAAGCACCGAACAGGTTTTGCTTAATGTTACCAATAGTTGCACTGCTTATCGCTATTGCATCAGCTAGGCCATGGAGTGAGCCTCGCATTAACGTTATATCGGCACTTTCTATAGCGACATCTGTGCCAGTACCAATTGCAAAGCCTACATCCGCCTTAGCAAGCGCAGGTGCATCGTTAATACCATCGCCAGTCATACCAACAATCTCGCCTTGTTGCTGACGTTTACTCACTTCGTTTACTTTGTCCTGTGGCAAAACTTCAGCTATGAAATCATCTATTCCTACTTTTTTGGCAACCGCTTGTGCTGTCGCTTTGTTATCCCCTGTTAGCATGACAAGGTGAATACCTTTATGTTGTAGTCGTTTTATTGCCTCAGCAGAGTCTTCTTTTATCGGATCCGCCACCGCAATTAACGCTGTTAGCTGGTTATCACAAGCAAAGTACATGGGTGTTTTAGCCTCTTTTGCAAACCTGTGCGCTTGCTCAGTAGCCTCATCAACAGCAATCTCGTATTTATCCATAAGCGCTTTATTACCAAATAACAAAATTTGCCCATTCACCTTACCGCTTACACCTTTACCGGTAATGGCGTCAAAATCAGTCGCTTTACTCAAGGTTATGTTTTGTTTTTTAGCATGCTGCATAATAGCCTCTGCCAGAGGGTGCTCAGAGCTACTCTCTAGGCTTGCAACTAGCTGCATAACGTTGTTTTCATCTGCACTATTAAACGTAACAACATCTGTTACTTGTGGTGCACCTTGCGTGATAGTGCCGGTTTTATCTAAAATCATGGTGGTTATTTTAGAGGTGGTTTGCAGAGACTCGCCATTACGAATCAAAATACCCGACTCAGCCGCTTTACCAACGCCTACCATTACCGACATAGGCGTTGCTAAACCAAGCGCACACGGGCACGCAATTATAAGCACAGTGGTAAGCGCGACCACTGCATAAGCAATTGAAGGCTCTGGGCCAAAGTTTAGCCATGCGAGCGCAGCCAATATGGCAATAATCATCACTGTGGGTACAAAAATACCCGAAATAACATCGGCTAAACGCCCTATTGAAGGCTTTGAGTTTTGTGCTCGCTTTACCATATTAATAATATTGGCAAGGGTGGTTTCGTGGCCAACATGCGTGGCTTCAAATAATAAAGTGCCACTTTTATTTATGCTACCAGCAACAACTTTATCATCGACTTGTTTGCTTACAGGCATAGGCTCACCTGTGAGCATTGACTCGTCAACACGGCTGCTGCCTTCAAGTACATTACCATCTACCGGTATTTTTTCGCCAGGACGTACACGTACGTGATCGTTTGTTTGCACATCATTTATATCAATATCTTGCTCTTGCCCCTGGCGTACAACACGCGCTGTTTTAGCTTGTAAGCCAATTAAGCGCTTAATCGCTTGTGAGGTGCGCCCACGTGCTTTTACTTCAAAGGCAAGACCTAAACTAATTAAACCGATGATCATCGACGAAGCTTCAAAATATACGTGCCGTGCTACTTCAGGTAATAAACTAGGTGCAATAACGACAAACATTGAATATAACCACGCAGTACCTGTACCAAGTGCTATTAACGTATCCATATTTGCAGCATGGTTTTTAAATGCCTGCCAGGCGCCTTTATAAAACTGCTTGCCCGATACCGCCATTACCACAAGGGTCACAATGCCCACAACAAACCATGCAATACGCTGCGTTGTTGTTGATACGCTCATATCAAAAATAAGACCGTAAACCATTAAAGGTACACCTACACCTAAGGCAAGCATCATATTTCGCATAAGCTTTTTATAGTGCGCATCATCCGATTTAGCTTTTTCGTCAAGGGCATCTTGATCAGACTTATTACTCATAGGTTTTGCGCCATAGCCTATGTTTTCAACTGCTTTTATTAGAGTGCTTTGCTCAGCGCTTCCCTCTACTCGTACTGTGCGCTCTGCAAAGTTCATTTCGACATTATTTGCACCTTGTACGCTTTTTAGGGCTTTTTCTATTTTGGCAACGCAACTGCCACAATTGGCACCTTCAATTATAAAGTTTAGTTCGGTGTTTTTGCTGTTACTCATCACACACCTCTGTTGTTACAGGATTTGGAATAGGATCGACAAATGTCTCTATTAAACTACATACATCACTTGAAACAGCGCCATCGGCAGATACATCCCATTGTTTTAATGCAGATTGCATGCGCGTACGTAGCTTGAGCGTTTCTTGAAACAGCGCTTCTGTTTCTTCTAAACGCTTGGCTATAATCTTACGCGTAAGTGGGCATGGGCAATTACCTTGCTCTGATTCACTAATAATGTGTTGCACATCTTTTAAAGAAAACCCCAATTGGCGGGCGCTTATTATAAATTGCAAACGTTGTTTATCTGCCTTGGTATATTGCTGGTACCCATTGCTTTCACTACGTATTGGGTTTAAAAGGCCCAAACGGGTGTAGTGACGCACCGTATCAGGGGTTACATCCATCTGCTTGGCTAATTGTTTTACATACATAATTTAGCTCCAACGTATTTCAATACCTACCACTATAAACCTAGGTGTTACACACAGGTCAATACATTGCTTTATTTAAACATAATTTAAATTTACTGAGACTGATTGAGTAAAATAAATACAAACACGTTAAGTGCAGCGACTAGATAAACAATAGAAATATTTATGAATTTTCTTGTTAGGTTTTGCATAATTTTTATGCTCGGTACACGCAGTTACGCCCTAAAAGCACGAAATAATACTCACACATAGAACAAAAAAGCCGAATAAATAAATTATTCGGCTTTTTAGCTACATCAACATGCTTAATCATCTTCTATATTATCAAGCCCTTTAGTTCCTTCTTTAGCTTTTAATTTATGATGAATAGCGGATTTAATTAACATATAACCACTGATGGGCGCTGTTATTAATAAAAATATAGTGATCAGTATTTCTTTAACACTCAATCCTGTTTTAGAGTTAGCAAAAAACACCATTGCTGCAATTAATATACTCGCCATACCTAGCGTTGTAGCTTTTGTTGGACCATGTAAACGCATAAAAAAATCAGGCAACTTTATTAAGCCCATCGAGCCTATTAAAATAAAAGCGCCGCCAAATAAAAGTAATATCGATACCACCCATTCGCTTATCATTGTAATACCTTATTCAATTATGTCGCCGCGCAGTAAATACTTACATACTGCAACTGTACTAATAAACCCAAGCATCGCTATTAATAATGCAGCTTCGAAGTAAAGACCTGTCCCCATGCTAATACTGTATAAAATAATCAACGCAATAACGTTTATATACATTGTATCAAGTGCTAACACTCTATCAGGTACAGATGGGCCAATAATAAGTCGCCATAGATTAAGTAATAGCGATATGCCTATCATTGAAAAAACAATGAGTAATACAATTTCTAACATTGAAATATCTCCTTTAATGGAGCTTCATAGCGTTGTTTAATTAATTTGATAAGTGCCTCTTCATCTTTTAAGTCGAGCACATGTATTAGCAGGTAACGTTGTGATGGTTCTTCACCTTCGCTAAGTGATTCAGGTATAGGATACACCTCAGCGCTAACCGTACCAGGCGTTAACGACACACAGCTTGCAAGTATTGTAATTGGCATATCGTGAGTTAAATCAATAGGCACTTTTACAAAAGCGGGTCGCAATTTTTTAGCGGGGCCAATAATTAATAGCGCAACTTGCAAATTAGCAACAACAATATCGTACAACACAATAAACAACTGCTTTAACGCTAATCCAGGCTTTAATATTAATGGCTGCGGATCACGCAAAGAAAAACTAAGTAGTGGTATAAATATCGCAAAAAAAGTTGCTAAAACTAAATGCCCCGGTGAAACACTATTATTTAGCAATAGCCATATTAAAAATAAAAATAAGCTACGAAATGGTGTAGGTAACCAACGATAACGGGCTTGTAATCTCATTACTTACCTCCTCTAATAACCGCGCTAATACCACCACTTATATCATGCAATTGGACAGCTGCATCGTGCATATAATCGCTCATTGGGCCACCAAATATCACCAACAAAGGCGAACAAGCTAGTAACCCTACAATAACAACAACCTGAAGTGGGTGTGCATTTTCATCATCACTGTTGTCACTCTTTTTATCTTTTTGCTCCCAAAACAAACTTGTACCCGCTCGCGATAGTGCAATTAATAATACAAAACTGGTAATTAAATACACAGGCCAAAACAACAAGGCTTGCTCACTATTTAATGTGGCTTTGAGAATCCATATTTTACCTACAAAACCTGAAAGAGGTGGCATACCTACAACGGTAAGAGCTGCCATAATAAAACAAGCACCGAGTAAGTAAGGCTGTTTAACTGCGCGGCCCGCGACTAAACGGTCTCCCACTTTACCTCTTTGAGTAGCGATTAAATCTGCCAATAAAAACAAAGCAGCACAAACAAGTGTAGAATGTACTAAATAATATAATAATGCAGCAGTCGCCGTTACATTTTGCAGAGCTATTAAAGCCACTAATGTCCCCACTGATACCACAACTAAATTAGCCGTTAGCTTACGTAGGTCTTGCGCCGCTAACACACCAATTGCACCGACTATAATTGTTGCAATAGCTAAGCCCCAAAGCCAAGACTGAGCCATGTGCTCAAGTTCCCCTGCCTGCTCGCCAAAAATAACCGTGTACACACGCAACATGGCGTAAACACCCACTTTGGTCATAATTGCAAATAGTGCAGCAACTACTGGTTTTGCGCTTGCATACGTATTTGGTAACCATAAATGCAGCGGTAAAAGCGCACCTTTCAGCGCAAATACCACCAACAATAATAAGCCACCGGCTTTTGCTAAATACACATCGTCGCCTGTAAGCTGCGACACTTTTTGTGCCATATCGGCAATATTTAATGTACCTAGCACACCGTATAAAATGCCCAAACCGATTAAAAATACACTGGAGCCTACAAGGTTTAATATTACGTACTGCAGTGCGGCGCGGGTGTTTTGCTTATCACCAGCATGCATGAGCAATGAATATGATGCGATAAGTAGTACTTCAAAAAATACAAATACGTTAAACAAATCCCCTGTTAAAAAGGCACCGTTTACGCCAAGTATTAAAAAGTGGACTAAAGGATGAAAAAAGTTACCTTTTGCGTCATCACCCGCACAGCCATATAAAACAACACCTAAGCCAAGTAACGATGTCAATGTAACTAACAATGTAGACAGCATATCGGCAACAAGCACAATACCAAAAGGTGCAGACCAGTTACCTATTGCGTAGACATTGATACCCGAATCATAAACATGTAGTAAAAGCAGTACACTGGTTATAAAAGTAATGATTGCCATAATGGATGAAGCAATACGACGAATTTGTAAGCTTTTACCGCACGGTGGTAAAAGCAGAATTACCGCAGCAAGCATTGGCAGTAAAATTGGTAAAGAAGCTAAATGCTGAATCATTTTTGCTCCTTATTATCGGTTGTACTTTTGATAACATGCCCATCTACATGGTCACTGCCTAAATCGGCTCTACCACGTATAGCCAAAATAACCACAAACGCTGTCATCGCAAAACCAATAACAATCGCTGTAAGTACTAAGGCTTGAGGTAATGGATCGGCATATTCAGTGCCCGTACCAAGTACGACTGCTTTATTAATTGTTAAACGACCTGCAGAAAATAAAAATAAATTAACGGCATATGAAATCATAGTAAGCCCAAGTACTACAGGAAACGTGCGAGCTCTTAGCAGTAAGAAAATACCGCAGCTGACTAATACTCCAACGCATGATGCGTACAATAATTCCATTAAATATTTACCTCTTTTTTCTGGGTATCAGCGGTCATGTTCCCAAGGCTTGCTAAAATCATTAATGTTGCACCTACCACTGTGAGGTAAACACCTAAATCAAATACAATTGCACTCGCAAGCTCTGTCTTACCAATAAATGGAATATCAAAATAATCAAACCATGTGGTTAAAAATGGTTTATCAAAAAACCAACTTCCTACACCAGTAAACAATGCAATACCAATTCCTGATGCGATAATTTTGCGATAATTGACAGCAAATCGTTCACTTATCCACGCCGAGCCATGTGCCATATACTGTAATATAAAGGCGATAGATGTCACCAAGCCTGCGATAAAGCCACCGCCAGGTAAATTATGACCACGCAAAAAAATGTAAGCTGATACAAGCAAAGCAAGTGGCAATAAACTGTGCGAAATACTCGCAAGTAAAATAGGATGGCGTTCTCTTGCCCAAGGGCGGCCTTCACCATCACTTGCAGGCATAAATAATGGAATTCGTGAAAGTACTTTATATATTCCCAGCGCTGCAATACCTAATACGGTTATTTCACCAAGCGTGTCAAAGCCCCTAAAATCGACCAAAATAACGTTTACCACATTGGTACCGCCACCACCCGTTTTGGCATTCGCTATGAAGAAATCTGAAATAGACTCAAGTGGGCGAGTGAGTAGCGCATAACAAATACTTGCAACCACTACACCCAACGTCGAAGCAATGCCTAAGTCGCGTAAAACCCGCAACGAGCTTGATTCTTTAGGTGTATGTTGCGGTAAAAAGAACAAAGCAAGCATAAGTAAAATAACCGTTGCAACCTCTACAGTTAATTGTGTAAGCGCCAAGTCAGGTGCTGAAAAGCGAGTAAATGCAACAGATACAAGCAGCCCTACAATAGAAATCATTAATAAAGCAACCACACGCGATCTATGCCAAATAACCGTGGCTAGAGCGCCTATTATTAATAAACCAGCGCCAATAGCGTTGTGCACATCCACAGGTGTTCGCGCCATGGTGCCAGCTAATGCTTGCATTTCAAATAGCGGCCAGCCGGCACACAACAATACAACCCCTAGCATAATAACTAAGTAGCGCTGTAAAGAACCATTTTCTATATGATTTACCTTTGATTGGCACCATGCTATTACAGACAACACTGCACGTTCAAACGTCTTTTTAGCATTAAATGGCGGTAAAGATGCTTGAAACTGAAATAGGTGTTTTCGATTTATATAAATAAATAAACCACCGGCAACGGCCATAGCACTCATCAGTAATGGTAAGTTAAATCCGTGCCATAAAGCCACTTCGTAATCTGGCATCGCTTTGCCTAATACCGCTGATGATGCTGCTGATAAAATACCACCCACTATAAAGTGTGGGAAAATACCAACCAGTAAACAAATAACAACTAAAATCTCTATTGGTACACGCATATAACGTGGCGCTTCATGAGGTGTACGTGGTAAATCTATTGGGTCGCCATTAAAAAATACATCGTGAATAAAGCGTGCTGAGTAAGCAACCGAGAAAGCACCGGCAATAGTTGCTAAAACAGGTATTAACCACGACATTGAGCCTAATACTTGCTGATGAAGTGTTTCTGCAAAAAACATTTCTTTAGATAAAAAACCATTTAGCAAAGGCACACCAGCCATTGATGCCGCAGCAACCATCGCAAGTGTCGCTGTATAAGGTAAAAATCGCCACATTCCATTGAGCTTACGCATATCACGCGTGCCTGTCTCATGGTCGATAATACCCGTTGCCATAAATAGCGATGCTTTGAACGTAGCGTGGTTAATAATATGAAGAATAGCCGCCACGGTTGCCAATTCAGTATCTAAACCTAATAAAAGCGTGATTAAACCTAAGTGACTAATTGTTGAGTAAGCCAGCAAACCTTTTAAGTCATGTTTGAATAGCGCTATGTATGCACCAGTCAATAGCGTAGTTAAGCCGGTTAAGCCAACTAAAAGAAACCACGTATCTGTACCCGACAAAGCAGGATAAAAACGTGCTAACAAAAATATACCGGCTTTAACCATCGTTGCAGAGTGAAGGTATGCACTAACAGGTGTAGGTGCTGCCATGGCATGAGGGAGCCAAAAATGAAATGGAAATTGAGCCGACTTCGTAAAAGCACCAAGTAACACTAATACTAAGGCAACTTCGTACAAATCGTGGGACTGAATTATAGCCTTGCTTGCCAAAATGGTATCTAGATTATAACTGCCAACAATATCGCCTATTAGCATTAAGCCGCCCAGTAGCGCTAGGCCGCCAGCACCTGTTACAGCAAGCGCCATGCGCGCGCCTTTACGTGCTTCTGATTTTTGCCACCAAAAGCTAATAAGCAAAAATGAGCTTATGCTGGTTAATTCCCAAAATAGCCAAAGCTGAATAACGTTATTTGACATAACGATGCCAAGCATTGCGGTCATAAACAGCATTAAATAGCTGTAAAGCTTAGGCATTGAATCGTTTGCACTTAAGTAGTAGCGGGTATATAAAATGACCAGCAGCCCAATACCTAAAATCATGAACATAAATAATAAGCTAAGACCATCCAGCCTAAGTGATAAATCAAGCCCTATAGAGGGGATCCATGATAAGGAGTAACGGATAGTTTCGCCGGCTAAAACGGCAGGTGCATGGTATAAAGTAATGCCCAAAGCAGTCAAAGGAGCAAGCGCGGTTAGGCCTGCGCTTTGATTTCGGGTTAATTTACCTGTGCATGCAGAAATAACACTGCCAATTAAGGATAACAAGGGTATCCAGAGCAAAGTCATAATGTAGGGCCTTTTATTATCATAAGTTTATCAGGGCATCCCTCTTTTGGTGACTTAAAGATGCTTTTACTACCTGTTTTTAAACGACATTAATAACTATAGTTATACTGAAAAACACTGATTTTGTCTACGAAAAGCGACGCTATATGTATGTTTAATAAACAAGATTCAACAAATTAATAAGCCTCTGAAAATCGAATATAAACTAGAGTAACTTCCACTTTTATATAGCTTTATTTGCGATTGTAAGCGTATAAGCGTGGCATTGTAGTTATTCGCCAATCATATCTAGATGATTCAACCAAAGTTCCCTGTATTGAGCCGAGAGCCCTAATTGTTGATACTGCATAATAGACCAATTTTTGCTGGGTTTGTAAGCTACTCCTCCTTTTTGACAACTTTTTGCTTTATGCCAGCCTATTGGTGCATCGTCATTATGAGAAATATATAAATTAGGGGCAACGTAGCCACTTAGCCTACATAGCCATGCTTGTTTAGATTGAGATAGAACGTATTCATCTTCAAAGCCGCTAAAATGCATTAATTCATGTAAAAACACGCTGTAATTTGCTCTAGAATTAACGAGCATAGTGCCATTGCTTACATTTGCCATGCCCTGCCTTGGCATCATAATAATAAAGTCGAAGTTTTTCGGGAGTTGTTTTTTGAGCAAAGATGTTTCCCACTGGCACTTTGCCGCTTGATTAGTACTGTGGTTACACTCAATAGTGCCCGCAACATAAATAGGTTTTGAAAAACAAAAAATATTTTCTTTTGGCTCTGGCTGCTTATTGTAGGTATTAATAAGCTCAGAAAGTTTATATAAGCCACTACGATGATCGCTCATCGCTAATACATTAAACATACATTGTGCATCTGGCTTAAATTGATCCTGCAACGATGCAAAACCAAGCTTATTTATAAACGTACTTGAAACTCTATTTTGCGGTGTTTTTGTTTCAAGTTTTAGGTGATTTAGCACATCTCCTGCTGGCAGAGAATTTATGCTCGCAAGTAATTTTAAATCGCCCCACCTAGCTTGCTCAAGCAGATGCTTAGCTAATGTTTTACGCTGCGAAATGGTTAACTCATTTATGCTCGCAAACCAAAACTTCTTTGCCGTATCCCCTTGCTTATCATCTAAAAGCCTCAAAGAGTAAGTGTATTGTGCGATGGGTACTGAATGACGCGCAAGTTTTGCCAAGAGGGCGTTAGGTAGCGCGGCTAAATGGTGTGAAAAATAAGTGGGAAAATTCCAATAACTTTGTAGCACATTTGCTTTGGTGCTTAGTACATTCCAAAAGCCAATTCTGCCATGGTGATTACTTGAGCCTGAAATAATCAGGCTACACAGTAATACACCTATTAACTTAATACGGTTAACTTGCGTCAACACCCGCCATCAACTCAAGTTCTAAACGCGCGTATTTATACTCAATAAACTCATGCACATTGGTAGCAAGTGCGAGTCTAAAGTAATCTGCAGCTAAGTACTCTTCACCCGCTGCCTGATGCATTTTAGCTAAGTAAAAATACGCTTCACATAAACGCTGCGCATACTCCTGCTCAGTTTTAACCCCGTCACTAATACCTGATAAAAAAGCATGTTCACTCATATCACCGGTATAAAGTGATATTAATTGATATGCCCACTGTGACTCATCAAGTGCTGTTGCATTGGTTTTAAGTGACTCCAACGCCTTAACTTTATCGTCTTGGGCACTTGCTAAGTAAACCCATAAAACACGGTATGGATCGTTTGGAGAGCGCGCTAAAAACTCATCAAAATCGTTTTTAGCAAGGCCTGCTCTATCACCGTAATAAAGAGCAATACCTCTATTTAAATAGGCATACTCGTGCTCTTCATCTAGTTCAAGTGCTGAATCAAAAAACTCATAGGCTTTTTCGTATTGCTGCATCAGCGTATGTTGAATACCTAAAAAGTTATACACCTCAGCTAAATCGGGCTTAAGTTTAACCGCACGGTTAAAATCTATGCGTGAAAGAGTGGTCATGCCTAGGCTATCAAAAAGTACACCCCGGTCATAGTAAAGCTTAGCTTGCTGCTCTTCACTTAAGTCGGCTCTATTTAATAACTCAGAATAACGAGCTATAGCAATTTCACTTCTAAAGTCTGAAGCTAAAGGTGCTGTAAAAGGCACATTAACAATGGGTGTTGGCTCTGTTTCAGTTGTAGTTTGGCAAGCGCTTAAAGACAAAATAGCAAAAGATGCCAAAGCTAAATGTTTGAGTATCATTAAAATCCTTAATACCAAGATATATCGCGATAAATATAAGACAGACCTTGTCTAGTAAGGTTTCATTAAAGCATAAAAAAAGGGGCTAAACAGCCCCTTTTTTACTATCTAGCTAATATAGCTAGATTAATAAGTTAGCAATTATGCGTCTTTTGACTCATCAGCTGCTGGAGCTGCTGATTCCATTGCTTCTTTAATACTTAGACGTACACGACCTTGACGGTCAACTTCTAGTACTTTAACTTTAACTTCTTGACCTTCACTTAAGTGGTCAGAAACATTGTTAACACGCTCAGTACTGATTTGAGAGATATGCACTAAGCCATCTTTACCTGGAAGAATGTTTACAAACGCGCCGAAGTCTACGATACGTACAACTTTACCTTCGTAGATAGTACCTACTTCAAGTTCAGCTGTTAATTGCTCAATACGGCTAATTGCATTAGCTGCACTTTCGCCATCTGTAGCGGCAATCTTAATAGTACCATCATCACCGATTTCAATTGTTGTACCAGTTTCTTCAGTAAGTTGACGAATAGTAGCGCCACCTTTACCAATTACTTCTGCAATCTTCTTCTGTGGAATTTGCATTGTGTAAATACGTGGTGCAAACATAGATAGCTCTTCAGAAGGAGCAGAAATCGCTTCGTCCATCACATTTAGAATGTGTAAACGTGCAGCTTTTGCTTGTTTAAGCGCAATTTGCATGATTTCTTGAGTGATACCTTCAATTTTGATATCCATTTGAAGTGCAGTAATACCGTTTGTTGTACCTGCTACTTTAAAGTCCATGTCGCCTAAGTGATCTTCATCACCTAAGATATCAGAAAGAACTACAAAGTTTTCTTCTTCTTTAACTAAGCCCATTGCGATACCCGCAACAGATGCTTTAATTGGTACACCCGCGTTCATAAGTGCTAGTGAAGTACCACATACAGATGCCATTGAAGATGAACCGTTTGATTCAGTGATTTCAGATACCACACGGATTGAGTAAGGGAACTCAGTAAGTGTAGGCATTACAGCTGCAATACCACGTTTAGCTAGGTTACCGTGGCCGATTTCACGACGCTTAGGAGACCCTACAAAACCAGTTTCACCAACACAGAATGGAGGGAAGTTGTAGTTAAGCATAAAGTGGTTTTTGTGTGTACCCGTTAAATCATCGATTAACTGTGAATCACGTTCTGTACCAAGTGTAGCGGTAACTAATGCTTGAGTTTCACCACGTGTAAAGATAGCAGAACCGTGAGTACGCGGTAATACGCCAGTCATTACATCTAGTGCACGAATCATATCTGGTTCACGACCATCGATACGTTTTTCGCCAGCAGCGATACGGCCACGAACGATTTTCTTCTCAAGAGAACCGAATACTTTACCAACTTCTTGCTTATCAAGCGTTTCGCCTTCAGCAAGTTCGCTTGTTAATGCTTCAATTACTGCATCTTTAGCTACGCCAAGTGCTTCTTTACGCGCTACTTTATCTGTAATGCGGTAAGCTTCACCTACTTTTTCAGCTGCAAGTTCTGCTACTTTTTCTTCAAGCGATACGTTTTTCTCAGGTGCTGACCAATCCCATGTAGGCTTGCCCGCTTCTGCTTTAAATTCGTTAATTGCTGTGATGATAGCTTGAGATTGCTCATGACCATATACAACAGCACCTAGCATAACGTCTTCTGCAAGTACGTCAGCTTCTGATTCAACCATTAGTACTGCGTTATCAGTACCTGCTACAACTAAATCAAGTTGGCTTTCTTCAAGCTCTTTTAGTGTAGGGTTAAGTACGTATTCACCGTTGATGTAACCAACACGTGATGCACCAATTGGACCACTGAACGGGATACCAGAGATAGCAAGTGCTGCTGATGTACCAATCATCGCAACCATATCTGGTTGGATCTCAGGGTTTACAGATACAACAGTTGCAATAACTTGTACTTCGTTAACAAAACCGCTTGGGAAAAGAGGACGAATTGGACGGTCAATAAGACGTGCAATAAGTGTTTCACCGTCGTTAGGACGACCTTCACGCTTAAGGAAACCACCAGGGATACGACCAGCAGCGTACATACGCTCTTGGTAGTTAACAGTAAGTGGGAAAAAGTCTTGGCCAGGTTGAGCTTCACGCTTACCAACAACAGTTACTAAAACTGAAGTATCGCCAATGCTTGCTAATACTGCGCCGTCTGCTTGACGTGCGATTGCACCTGTTTCTAGGGTTACAGTGTGTTGACCTAGTTGAAATTCTTTAATAATTGCTTGCACTTAAAATATTCCTTAAATGTTTTTATATTTCATTAATAAGTGTCATTAAAAGGGCCAATTACAGTACATAATTGTATTCAGTTGGAAATCAATTAAGTACTACAATTGGCAAAATTTTTAATGACTGCAGATAACCTATTCATCTACGCGCATAGTATATACCAAAGCGACGTAAAATTGCGAGTCTACCCCAAGATAAAAGTAATCACTTTAGCCTTATCATTTATCAATTGTTTTATTTATATTTCAAGGCGTTTAAATTGAAGGTATGTTGTCGGGCTACGAAATTTAGGCACAAAAAAAGGAGCTATAAAGCTCCTTTTCTCGTAATCAAGTTCTTAGCGACGTAGGCCAAGCTCTTGGATTAACGCAGTATAACGCGAGATATCTTTACCTTTAAGGTAATCAAGCAATTTACGGCGAGTACTTACTTTACGAAGCAGACCACGACGTGAGTGGAAGTCATGCTTGTGGTCAGCAAAGTGACCTTGAAGCTTGTTGATATCAAAAGTAAGTAATGCTACTTGTACTTCAGGTGAACCAGTGTCGCCTTCTGCACGTGCAAATTTAGCAATGATATCGATTTTTTCTTGATTGCTTAGTGACATAGTAACTCCAAAAATTAAATTTAAAAGGTGTCTTAGCCGATCACTAATTCAGCCAAAACGATTAAGCGGGCGTATTCTACCAACTATGGGAATAACTACAAGCTAATTATACTAAAGATACCCTTAGGGCATTCAGTATGGTACTTATTCTGGCTTTTTGTAGTCATCTTGTTGGCTTGCAAGTCCACGTTTAGACTTTAACTGCCCATTTGGATTACGCTCGCCAGTGCCGATAAACACACCATCAGCAAGTACTTTAATTGGGCCATCAGGTAAATCTGTTGCTGTATCTACAGCTTGCCCATGACTAAACACCGACCCTTGTTCTTTTGTTATTTCTACAACAGGAAGACCAACTAAAGCAGTGTCCATAGGTAGTAATAACTCATCAAGGTAAGTAGATGGTGATATTTCTTCATCTTTAGCTTTATCTAACAAGGCTTGCACTTCATCAAGCGTTACCATTTTATCTGTTGGGTAGTGCCCTACAGCTGAGCGATGAAGCATAATAACATGTGCGCCACACCCTAGGTTTTCGCCTAAATCATCAACAATAGTACGAATATACGTACCCTTTGACACATGCGCAGTCATTTGTACTTCGTTAGTTTGCCCATCAAACTCATCTAGCGTTAAACTAAATACGTTAATTTTTCTGCATTTACGAGGTACTTCAATGCCTTCTCGTGCGTACTTGTATAAAGGCTTACCCTCATACTTAAGCGCTGAATACATTGATGGATACTGATCTGATTCACCTAAAAAGGCCGCAATTTCACGCTCTAGCTGTTCATACGTTACGTTTACGTCTTTAGTACTAACAATTTCCCCATCAGAGTCTGATGTTGTTGTACGTTCACCTAATTTAGCGCGTACTACATAGGTTTTGTCTATATCGAGTAAAAACTGAGTGAACTTTGTCGCTTCACCAAAACAAATAGGAAGCATACCTGTTGCTAGTGGGTCGAGTGCACCTGTATGCCCTGCTTTTTGAGCAAAATAAATACCTTTCGCTCGTTGCAGCGCTTTGTTAGACGAAATACCTTCTGGTTTGTTTAACAACAAAATACCGTCAACCGGACGGCCTTTACTGCGTCTTGCCATTAGTCTTTAGTGCCTTCTTCGCTATCTGTTTCGTCATCTACATGCTTAGCATTATCTTCACGAATAACCGAATCTACTAAGTTAGAAATACGCATACCTTCCATAAGTGAGTTGTCTACAACAAACTTAAGCTCTGGCATTATGCGTGCACGAATACGTTTACCTAATAACGAACGGATATAACCCGTAGCTTCGTTAAGTATTTTTGCGCTTTGCTTCGCTGCATTTTCATCTTCAGTATTAAATACTGTGATAAATACTTTAGCGTAAGATAAGTCGCGCGATACTTCTACCGCAGACACTGTCACCATACCTAAGCGTGGATCTTTAATTTCGCGTTGTAAAATTACAGCAATTTCTTTTTGAATTTGCTGAGCAACACGATCAGTGCGAGAAAACTCTCTCATTGCATTTGTCCTAAAATAATAACTTATTGAAATTTAATAATAAGATAATTTAATAATGGATACACAAATGGGGGCTAAGCCCCCATTTACAATCTTAGCTCACGAGCAATTAAAGTGTACGTTGTACTTCAACTGTTTCGAATACTTCGATTTGGTCACCAACGCGAACGTCATTGTAGTTCTTAACGCCGATACCACATTCCATGCCGTTACGAACATCAGCAACATCGTCTTTAAAGCGACGAAGTGACTCAAGCTCACCTTCGTAAATAACAACATTATCACGAAGTACACGAATTGGCGCACTACGTTTAACAACACCTTCAGTAACCATACAACCAGCGATAGCGCCAATTTTTGGAGACTTAAATACGTCACGCACTTCAGCAAGACCAATGATCTCTTGCTTAAACTCTGGTGCTAACATACCTGACATTGCTTGTTTAACTTCGTCAATTAAGCTGTAGATTACGCTGTAGTAACGTAGGTCTAAGTTTTCAGTCTCAATTACTTTACGTGCAGATGCATCAGCACGAACGTTAAAGCCAACTACGATTGCGTTAGACGCTGCAGCAAGTGTTGCATCAGTTTCAGTGATACCACCAACACCTGAACCTACAATCTTCACTTTTACTTCATCAGTAGAAAGTTTAGTTAGTGAGTCAGAAATCGCTTCGATTGAACCTTGAACGTCTGCTTTAAGTACCACGTTAACTTCAGAAACATCGCCTTCAGCCATGTTAGTGAACATGTTTTCAAGCTTCGCTTTTTGCTGGCGAGCAAGTTTAACATCGCGGAATTTACCTTGACGGTATAAAGCAACTTCACGCGCTTTACGCTCATCTTTAACTACAGTCGCTTCATCACCCGCAGCTGGAATACCAGAAAGACCTAAAATCTCAACTGGAATAGAAGGACCAGCCGATTTGATGTCTTTACCGTTTTCATCGCGCATTGCACGAACACGGCCATACTCAAGACCACATAATACAATGTCACCTTGGTTAAGCGTACCAGATTGAACTAGGATAGATGCAACTGGACCACGGCCTTTATCAAGACGAGATTCAATTACAACACCTGCAGCCATACCTGTAGAAGGAGCTGTAAGCTCTAAAAGCTCAGATTGCATAAGTACAGCCTCTAGAAGGTCATCAATACCTAAACCAGTTTTAGCTGAGATATGAACATACTGCGTATCGCCGCCCCAATCTTCAGGAATAACGTCTAGCTGCGCTAGTTCGTTTTTAACGCGATCTGGATCTGCGCCTTCTTTATCCATTTTGTTTACTGCGATGATTAAAGGAACGCCAGCTGCACGAGCATGCTGAACCGCTTCTTTAGTTTGTGGCATTACGCCATCATCCGCTGCAACTACTAGGATTACGATATCAGTCGCTTTAGCACCGCGAGCACGCATTGATGTAAACGCGGCGTGACCAGGAGTATCTAAGAACGTGATCATGCTGCCGTTTGTTTCAACGTGGTATGCACCAATGTGCTGTGTAATACCACCTGCTTCGCCAGATGCAACTTTCGCTGAACGAATGTAATCTAGTGTAGATGTTTTACCATGGTCAACGTGACCCATTACAGTTACTACTGGCGCGCGCGGCTCAGACTTACCATCTTCATGGCGGTCATTTAGTACTGTTTGCTCTAATTCGTTTTCTTTAACGATGATAACCTTGTGACCCATTTCTTCAGCAACAAGTTGTGCTGCTTCTTGGTCAATTACTTGGTTAATGGTAACCATGTCACCCATTTTCATCATTGTTTTCACAACTTCAGCGCCTTTAACAGCCATGCGTGATGCAAGCTCGGCAACTGTAATTGTTTCGCTAATGCGCACTTCGTTTTTAACGTCAGCTGTTGGTTTTTGGAAACCATGCTGCAGCGATGCTGGTGCTTTTAACTTAGACTTGTTACGGCCTCTAGACGCAGCAAATTTATCTTTTGCTGGTGCTTTTTTCTTTTTCTTCGCACGGCGTGTACCTTGCTCATCACGAGCATCGGCAACATCTTCTGCTTCACGTGCGTAAGTTGAAGTCGTAAGGTGATGATCCGCAGTTTCTTCGCGTTTCTTACGTTCTTCTTCTTCTTTCTTCCAGCGTGCTGAATTCTCTTCAGCTAGCTTTCTTGCCTCTTCTGCTTGACGTTTCGCTTCTTCTTCAGCTTTCTTCAATGCGGCCTCTTCTGCTTCTTTTTGCAGACGCTCAGCTTCGATGCGATCTTTCTCAGACTTAGCACTTTGCTCTGGGGTCATCTGCTGTTGTTTAGCTTTACGCTCTGCATCTGCTTTGCGTTTAGCTTCTTCTTTGGCTTTACGATCAGCGTCTTCTTTCGCTTTACGTTCTGCCTCTTGTTTCGCTTTTAATTCAGCGGCTTCTTGTGCAGCTTTTTGCTGCTCTTCAAGACGCGCTTTCTCTTCTGCGGCTAGGCGTTGTTGCTCTTGTTCTTGCTCCATTGCGCTTTTCTTCACGTATGTACGTGTTTTGCGAACTTCAACTTGAACATCTTTTGCTTTACCCGTAGAACCAGTCACACTTAACGTGCTTTTGCTCTTACGTTGTAAAGTCATACGCGCTGGGCCATCTGAGCCAGTACCGCCATGTTGCTTGCTTAAATGATCAAGTAACGTCGCTTTTTCTGCTTCAGTTACATTATCAGTTGCCTGCTTAGTGATACCCGCTTGTGAAAACTGCTGTAGCAATTTATCAACAGTTGTACCTATATCGCCGGCTAGTTTTTCAACGTTTACTTCTGCCATAGTGTGTAATACCTCCGTTAATAAATTACTCGTCTGCAAACCAACAAATATTACGTGCAGCCATGATTAATTCACCTGCTTTTTCAGGCGATAGCTCTGTAATATCAACTAGTTCGTCGATGCCTTGCTCAGCTAAGTCTTCAAGTGTAACTACACCTTTACTTGCCATAACAAATGCTAAATGACGCTCTAAGCCTTCAAGCGCAAGTAAGTCTTCAGCTGGTTCTACACCCTCTAAGCTTTCTTCCGTTTTAAGTGCTTTAGTCGTTAACGCGTCTTTTGCACGTGAACGTAAAACGTCTACTGTTTCTTCATCTAAGCCATCAATTTCTAAAAACTCTGATGCAGGTACATACGCTACTTCTTCAAGTGTAGAGAAACCTTCGTTGATAAGTAGTGATGCAAACTCATCATCGATGTCTAAGTTTTCAGTAAATAAGTTAATTAACTTATCTGACTCAGCTTCATTTTTAGTACGCATGTCTTCAACAGTCATAACATTTAGCTCCCAGCCAGTTAATTGGCTTGCTAAACGAACGTTTTGACCATTGCGACCAATTGCTTGTGCTAGGTTATCTGCTTCAACAGCGATATCCATTGAGTGAGTGTCTTCATCCATTACGATTGAAGCAACTTCTGCAGGTGCCATTGCGTTAATAACAAACTGCGCCGGGTTGTCATCGTAAAGTACGATATCAACACGCTCACCGCCAAGTTCTGACGATACAGCTTGAACACGTGCGCCACGCATACCAACACACGCACCTACAGGGTCAATACGTTTGTCGTTAGATTTAACAGCGATTTTAGCACGAGAACCTGGATCACGTGCTGCGGCACGTAATTCAATCATTTCTTCGCCAATTTCTGGCACCTCAATGCGGAATAACTCCATCAGCATTTCTGGTTTTGAACGCGTAACGAATAATTGCGCGCCACGTGCTTCTGGTTTAACTTCGTATAGAAGACCACGGATACGATCCCCCGGGCGGAAGTTTTCACGTGGTAGCATATCATCACGGTAAATAACCGCTTCTGCGTTGTTACCTAAATCAAGTACGATTGCATCACGAGTCGCTTTTTTAACTACACCCGTTACAAGCTCGCCTTCTTGATCTTTATAAGCCTCTACAACTAAAGCGCGCTCAGCTTCACGTACTTTTTGTACGATAACTTGCTTTGCCATCTGTGTAGTTATGCGGTCAAATTTAATAGATTCAATCTGTTCTTCAACATAATCACCCATTTGCAAATCAGGTTCTTCAACTTGAGCTGCTTCTAGTGTGATTTCGCTGTAAGGGTTTTCTAATGAACCATCTTCTTGAACTTCTGCAATCTGCCAGCGACGGAACGTGTCGTAATCGCCCGTTTTACGGTCAATTGCAACGCGCACTTCAATTTCGCCGTCGTGTTTTTTCTTTGTTGCTGTCGCTAGAGCGAACTCTAGTGCTTCAAAAATCTTCTCTTTTGGAACCGCTTTCTCATTGGAAACGGCTTCAGCAACTAATAATATCTCTTTTGCCATGGGTAATGCCTCGCTTGCCCTATTCCTTCGCACTCGAATTAAAACTTTGCGATTAAATTCGCACGTTCGATGTTACTAAGCATGATTAAATACTCTGCACCATCAGTAGATAGTGTGATCATATCGCTGCTAACAGCTACTAAGTCGCCTTTAAAATTACGACGACCATCTTGTGGAAGTTTAGTACGTACGCGTACTTCCTCTCCTTGCGCCTGCTCGTAGTGATCTTGTTTGAATAATGGACGATCAACACCAGGAGACGATACTTCCAAATCATATTCGTTTGTAATTGGGTCTTCGACATCTAAAATCGCACTAATTTGGCGACTTGCGTCCGCACAGTTATCAACTGAGATCCCATCCTCATGAGCAATATATACTCTTAAGGTAGAATGGCGACCCGCTTGCACAAACTCAAGACCATGTAATTCAAAGCCTAACATTTCTACCGCAGGCGTTAACATGGTTACTAAATCTTGTTCAAGTTTTGTCACGAAAATCCTCCATACAAACAAAAAAAGGGCTTATAGCCCTAAAATACTGTGTTTAAATTTTGATTTGATGACACTTGCCACAAATCGTAAGGTGCAGATACAACAACGCCCCGAACCAAGCGGGGCGTCACACCAATAAAGCATAAAACTGTGTGGCCTAGGGCCAAGCTTGGTTGCGGGTCAATAACCTGACCAAATTTAAACTACATAGCTTAAAACGCAAAACGCGCATTACTTAGAATGCGCGATATAAATTAGTAAGGTAATACCTACTAGTAGAATTGGTTGCGGGAGCCGGATTTGAACCGACGACCTTCGGGTTATGAGCCCGACGAGCTACCAGGCTGCTCCATCCCGCGCCAATAGATATCAAACCTAAAATTTAATATCGCTGTTAGGTGTTTTACAACACACTAAACAATGGCCGCTATTATAAGGATGTGTGGCATAATTAGCAACCATAATAAGTAATTAGTTTTTAAAAATACCAGTTCCCAAGATGCTAATTTTATATAGGCATTAGAATCATAAGCTTCACAAAACACGGTAACTTTGTATACTTGATTAATTGGGCTACATTTAAAATGCTTATGCTAACCAGTTTTAAGTGTGATTTATACACACGTAATAGCTAGAAATAACGTTAAAAAAGACAAAAGCCATACTTTAATATTGAAAAGCGTGCAGTATTTGAGCACACCGCTATAATAAAGCGTAAACAGATTTGAGAATAATAATTATAATTCACTGCGAAGAGATAATAATGAATACACAACAATCAGCATTGTTAGATAATTTAAAAATTATTAAACCGAATTTTCATGCCTTTACAGCTCGCTTCCATAGTAAATTGGCAGAATCTGATATAAAGATGGATTATCCTGCAGCGTCGCATTTTAACGAAAAAAGTTTTACTTTGTTTTGCGTGCTTGAGCGAATAGTTAAACACATAAATAAGCCATCACAGGTTGCCCCTTTTTTAGTACACCATTTAGCTTATTTAAAAAAGTCAGGCGCAACTCAAAATGATATATCTATTTTAGCTGATGCTTTTTACGATACGCTTAAAGAACACCTTGGCAGGTATTTTACCCACGAAAGCCAGGTTGCTTGGCGAGATGCGCTTAACTTTTTTGAAAAATTTGCTAACAGCACCCTATTCAATTTCTCAAACGTGATTTCGTTTCAACAGAAGATTCAGCAAAAACAAAGTAATAATTCGTAATTATAATGCTTAACCGGTTTTATAATCGGTTGAGCTCTGTCCTCTTATTACACACCACTGCATATTCAAAACGCCTATTAATTTAAACTCGATGTAATGAAAGCTGCGCTCCATCAGTAATACACTCATTTGACTCAACATTAATAAAGGTACATCGCTGTTTTCAGATATGCACTTTATAAATTTTATCTAGTTCTCAGCTTTATTAGGCTCTAACACTCTGGTTTATTTATGTGTCAGTAAGTTTGATAAGGTACTTTACTACTGCATTAAATTACCAAGATCGATTTCCCGCTCAATGACGTATATAAATCATTTGGCCATGTTATGAAAAACTATAAAACACTCAGACTCATATTAGGCGATCAACTAAACCCCTCTCATTCATGGTTTAAGCATAAAGACAATGACACTCTGTATTTAATAGCAGAGCTTAAACAAGAAACAAATTACGTAAAACATCATGTTCAAAAGTTATGTGCTTTTTTTACAGCCATGGCTAATTTTGCAAGTGCACTAGAAGATGCAGGGTTTAACGTACTTCATTTAACGCTTGATGAAACACATGACGATGAACACCTGCCTGGTTTATTAAATCGCATAGCTGCGCACTATAATTGCTCAGCTATAGAGTACCAATATCCAGATGAATATCGATTAAAAGAGCAAATGAATCGATTTAAAAAGGACAGTACATTTCATGTAAATGCAATTGACTCAGAACACTTTTTATTACCGTTTGAGCAAATAACTAAACGATTCGCCAAAAATAAACATGTAACAATGGAACATTTTTATCGCGCCATGAGGAATCAATACAATATATTGATGGATGGCGATAAACCGCAAGGCGGCAAATGGAACTATGACAGTAATAATCGCAATAAATTTTCAAAGACAGATTTAGCTGATATCCCGCTCCCAAAAATGTTTGATAACGATGTTAGTAGTATAATTTTTCGTTTAAAAAAACATAATGTGGGATATTTTGGTGAGATCAAAGATGAGTTACTTCAGTGGCCAACCACCAGAAAGCAAGCTATTGAATGCTTAGAATACTTTTGTAAAAATTTGCTAAGTCGCCTTGGGAAATTTCAAGATGCGATGACAGATCAATCCAACCATAACAGCAGCTTGTATCACAGCCGCTTATCGTTTGCATTAAACGCAAAAATACTTCACCCCCTTTATGTAATTAAACGCGTATTAAATGAATATGAACAAAATCCCCAGCAAATAACAATTTCACAAGTTGAAGGATTCACTAGGCAAATTTTAGGCTGGAGGGAATATGTAAGAGCTGTTTATTGGGTGAATATGCCTGATTATGCAGATAAAAATCAACTAGATGCTAAGAAAAATCTACCCCGCTACTTCTGGGATGGAAACACAAAAATGAACTGCTTAAGCCATGCACTTACCCAAAGCCTTGAGACCGCTTATGCCCACCATATACAGCGACTTATGGTCATAGGGAACTTTTGCTTATTAACAGGCATGAACCCGAACGAAGTAGATAATTGGTATTTAGGCGTTTATATAGACGCCATAGAATGGGTGGAAATGCCAAACACACGAGGTATGAGCCAGTTTGCTGATGACGGTATTATTGCAACCAAGCCCTATTCTGCAAGTGGTAATTATATCAATAAAATGAGTGATTACTGCAAAAGCTGTCGATACGACGTAAAGCAAAAAATAGGTGAGAACGCGTGTCCGCTGAACAGCCTATATTGGCACTTTATGAACAAGCATAGAGGTAGGTTACAATCTAACCCTAGAATAGGCATGGTTTATAAAAACTGGGATAAACAGTCATTCGATCTTCAAACACAAACTCTTGAGCAAGCGAAGCTTTATATCAAAAACATAGATACTTTATAACGTAAAAACCGCCTCAAATGAGGCGGCTAAATAATCAGGGGAAAATGTACTTTAGAAGATTATTTACCTTCTATTAGGTTGCTATTACCAATTTCAATTTTACGTGGTTTTAACGCTTCAGGGATCTCACGTTCTAAGTCAATACTTAGTAAGCCATTGGCTAAATCTGCGCCAAGTACTTTTACATGATCTCCTAACTGGAATTTACGTTCAAAGTTACGCTCAGCAATACCTTGATGAATAAATTTACGCTCTGTGTTTTCATCTTTGTTTGCTTTAGTGCCTGCAACTTTAAGCGTGTTGTTTTCAGACTCAATAGTTAACTCGCTTTCACTAAAACCTGCTACCGCCATTGTGATACGGTACTTGTCTTTATCGAGTGCTTCTATGTTGTACGGAGGAAAGCTCGGTTGCTTGTCTGTACGTGCTGCTGCGTCCATTAAAGATGCTAAGTGATCAAAGCCAATGAATGAACGGTATAGTGGTGATAAGTCTACTGTACGCATAATAATATCCTCATATTTAAGCGATATAATGTTGCTACTTTTCTTTTGAACAAGTACAACACAATTAAATTAATAATATAAATCTCAATTACTTCTGTTAAATAAAGACCCATCAGGCGTCTTCACTTAACTATTTATGGGCAGTAATTTTGTTTTCAAGTAATTAAATAAAAAAATTCAAAATAAAATAAAAAAGGCACATAACTGTGCCTTTTTTAATTCATTTAAAAATATGACTATTTAATAAACGTGCCTCGGATTGGGTAATCGTTTTCTCGTGAAAACTTAATCCCACCTAACAACTGCTCTAAATCAGGACGAACGAAAGGGCTGTTTGAAATATCGAGCATTTGCAGCTGATTTTTTTCGTTAAGTACAAAAATACCCGGCTCTGCAAATGGGTGATCTGTTTCGGCATCACTTCGTGGCTCACTAATATGTAGCCCTAAATCGGTCATTTGCTTAATGGTTAAGCCGTAGTAAATTGGAAAGTTGATATCTATTTTTTCAAAATGCTTATTAAGCTGCTCATGACTATCGCCGCTAACGGCAACAACTTCAACGCCAGCCTCTTTAAAGTCTTCATGCATTTTAGCAAGTTCATTAAGTTGCACAGTACATTTAGGACAGTGTTGACCTCTATAAACAACAATCATTTTCCAAGGGGAGTCACTTACTCTGTCTACTAAGTCTATTTTTTGCTCGTCTACATCACTCACTATTAGTGATGGCATAATATCCGCAGGCTTTAACCTAGTGTTACTCATGGCGTTCTCCTTTTACTTTTCAGATTAAAAATTGATTTTGCTCTTACCCATAGACCTTAGGGTAACTTATATTAATTCAACCTGAAAAATGTAATCACAACGCTATAAATATTTAAGACCACCCCTTTATTTTTCTATAAATGGTTGAGGCACTCACTCCTAAATAAGCCGCGGCAAGAGGAATATTATCATCGCACACCTGAATTGCATTCTCGATGGCCCTTTTTTCTACCTGCCATAATGGTTCTATATCATGCACAGCCATAGGTGAAGGCATTGAGTTTGAAGAGCTCATATTCGCAGATGGCATTGACTTAGTTGATGGTACAGAAGCAGTTAAGCCAAATGAGCTTGGTAGCATCTCTCTTTCTATTACTTGAGCATCATTTATGACAACCGTATTTTCTATTACATTTTGCAGCTCTCGGATATTTCCTGGCCAATCATAATTACAAAACAAGGATTTAACGTCTTCAGAAAAGCTAATGAAACTTTTAGCGTTACTGTCACTTTTTTGTTTAAGTATGTAATCAGCTAAAAGCAATATATCGTTGCCACGTTCTCTCAGTGGTGGCAGTTTTACAGGTATAACGTTCAGACGGTAATATAGATCTTCCCTAAAACGCCCTTCTGCCACTTCAATAATGGGGTTTCTGTTTGTAGCACACACTAAACGTACATCACTGTGCAACACCTCACTACTACCTACGCGGCTAAAGATACCTGTTTGCAAAAAGCGTAATAATTTTGCTTGTAAATTAAGCTCCATTTCACACAGTTCATCTAAAAATAAAGTCCCTCCATTGGCAACTTCTACAGCACCTTTTCTGTCACTTAGAGCACCACTAAATGCCCCTTTAACATGGCCAAAAAACTCAGATTCAAATAATTCTGCAGGAATAGCCGCACAGTTAATTGCGATAAAAGGGCCTTTATTTCTGGGGCTTGCATCGTGCAAGGTTTGTGCACAGACTTCTTTACCTGTGCCACTTTCTCCCGTTATAAATACACATGCTTTACTTCTTGCTGCACTGTCAAGAAGCCTAAAAACAGTCTTCATTGCTAAAGACTCACCAACAAAGTCTTGATTTTTAGTGTTTTTATCCACAGATGGCTTTGTCTTTACATGCTCTTTTGGAGTTAACGCGCTCTCTACTGAGCTAATTAATCGCTGTCCTGTAAAAGGCTTTTCCAAAAAGTCAAAACCGCCTAATCTCATAGCTTCTACAGCTACATCAATAGAACTGTTTGAGGTGATCATTACCACATTCGCTGGGGTTTTCTGTTTGTTAACGAACTGAAGTACTTCTAGACCACTAATATCGGGTAAACATACATCTTGCACTATTACCGCTGGCATCTCTTCTTTTATACCGACTAAAGCGGAATAACCATCAGTGAAATGCTTGCATTCATACCCAGCTTGTTCAAGCTGACTCGCATAAAGAGCCCCACTTGCAATGCTATCTTCAACAATATATACAAGCCTTTTATCATTTATATTATTCATGGTAGCTCCTTAAATCCCTATATTGTTAATGATGATTTGATACGCATCGTGGGTTTTATCTAAATTGTGCTGAATAATAAGTGCTAAGTGAAGGTTTTCTGCCGTGGTGGCGGGCGGTGAGTCGTGAAGTTGAGTTGCTAATGCTGCTAAAGGAGCTGCCCCATATAAAGCAGCTGAATTTTTTAATATATGGGTTATTTCTTTAATCTTAACAGTATCTTCGTTATCAATTGCTATTTTTATTTGTTCACTCATGGTGATTAATTCATCAATAAATAGCTTTATTAATTTAGCTAAAACCTCAACCCCGACATCTTTCTCAAGCTGAGCTAATACATTGAGCTCTGTGATACTTTTATCAACAAATTTCTCTGATATGGGCATAAAAGTCCTTTAATTTTTATTATAATAAGCTTAACTAATACACTCTATTAGCTGATAAATTTAAATATTTATATTATAAGAGTAATTTGTTTTTTGCATTTTGCAAATCACAATGAGTGCTATATTTCATGGAGCCCAAATTTCTATACTTTTAGATAAGGTTTGCGGCCTATCAAGTAGGTAACCTTGAGCTATATCACACCCTAATTGCTCTAATATTTGTAACTGCTCATTCTCCTCTATGCCTTCTGCTACAGTTTCTAAACCTAACCTTTGGGCCATCGCAATAATTGCGCTGCATAGAGTAAAATCTTCATTGTTAATAGCAATACCACTTACAAAACTACGGTCTATTTTTAAACCATCAATATCAAACTGACGCAGTAAACCAAGTGACGCATAACCAGTACCAAAATCATCTATCCATACTTTCACGCCCTCTTTGTGAAAATTCTCGAATGCTTTTGCTATTTTGGTAGGACTATGAATTAGCGCAGTCTCTGTTAACTCAACTTTTATAGCTTGTGGAGGTATGCTATGTTTCTCAAGCAGCCCCATCACTTTTGAAAACACGTCTCCATCTAAAATTTGTACTGGTGAAATATTTAATGAAATAGTCAGATCGGTCATACCTAGTTGTCGCATTTGATTTAAGTCAGATAAGCTTTGTTCAAAAATCCAATCGCCTAAATCTAATATCATGCCAGACTGCTCTACATGAGGTATAAATTCGTCTGGTCCAACAATGCCAAACCGAGGTGAATCACATCTAACCAAGGATTCAAACCCTACGAGCTTACCTGATGCAAGTGAAACTAAGGGCTGGTAAACCATTTTAAAATAATTATTTTGCATTGCATCAGTCATGATTTGCTCAAGCTCATGCCACCTAGCTAAGTTTATTGGGTTTGTGGGTTCTAGGGTATTAAATGCATTCATTATTTGCTCCATAGTTCGACTGATATTCTACTTTAAATAGAGCAAGTTACAGACCATATTCACTGCATACAGGTGCAATTAAAAGCCATACAAATCAAACACTTAACTTATTAAAAGTAAAAACAAACTTATATCAATCTACATTTGCATTTTGCAATTCACATTGCAATGCAGTAAATCTGTTAACTGTATTGCTACCTAGGGGCTTATTAAAGAATGCTTAGAACAACAGATGAATCATATTAATTTTTTAGCAAATGATTGCGGCGACTTTATGTGCGGAGGGAGGAGATATCAGAGAGGTAAAAAAAACGCAGGCAACATAGTTACCTGCGCAAAAGTCTCAGTTTGAAAAAGTTACGTTTTCATCTCTTTTTGGAGTATCTAGGTGCTGTGCATAATTTATGTTTTTAGCGTCAAATGTTTCGCTTACAAGTTGGGTATTGTCAATGTCAGATTGTAAAAACGACGTTGAATTCACATCGACTAACGGCTCAAGTGAACTTGAATCTCTCAGTATAGTAATCGTTACAACCAAGGCTGCTACAAGCAGAAAAGATAAAACCATAATCTCCGGGGTTAAAACCCAGCTGATACTTTTAGGCTGTTGTTTAGCTTTTGTATTTGTTTGCATTGCGCACCTCTTAAAATGTAAAACATTTAAATCATATTTACTTAATAGGTATATTGCGAAAGCCATACCAACTAGTGCGGATAAAACACAAAAATAATTTAACCCTTTAAATCAGGAGCTTAGTGTGAATTAAGTATTAATAAAATTTCATACTAACAATATTATCAATACTACCTCCATATTGAATTGCAATATGCAATTCAATATGAAAATTCAAATGAAAATACAGCCTTTAAATACTACATAAACACTTTAATTAATTCAAAAGGATTAGTTTTTAAGGCTTAGAGAGTATGCTCACACATTGTGGATGTGACTCTGTATGCTTATTTTAGCTTTTCCCATACCTCAGCTAATCGAACAAGTTTTAAATGCTTTGATTCAGATACATGGTGCGGTGTGTACTTCTCGAGTAAAGAGAAAAGAGTGCCACTAACTATTGGCTTAGCTAAGTAGTCATTCATTCCGGCATTGATAAATCGCTCTTTATCACCATGAATAGCATTCGCAGTAAGCGCAATAATAGGCGTTAAAATACCAAGATCTCTTATCGCTTTTGTTGCGGAAATACCATCTAGAATAGGCATTTGAATATCCATAAAAATAAGATCTATTTTTTTACTTTTAACCATGGTAATTGCTTCTTGGCCATCATTTGCAATACTTACTTTGCAACCCTTTTGCTCCAAAAACTGCCTAATCACAATCTGATTATTAGTGTTATCTTCTGCTACGAGTACATTAAGGCCATTGAGTTCTGCAGGCTTGTTATTAAATTGAATAACCTCTTTATCTTCGCGGTTTGTATATATTATATCTAAATGAAATAGCTGCTCTTCGAGTAAACTCATAGCACGTGGTAAGTGCGATACTTTAAATGGCCCATTTATAGTTAGTACACTGTCACTTGCACTTTTTGGTAATAAACTTTTACCTTTTAAATCGATGTTAAGTAAACATGGGGTATGGAGAAAATTATACGAATCAATGCATTCACGTGTTTGAGTTAAAATTTTTGGTTCTATCAGCACAATAGCATCAGGTGGATCGTCAAATTTAGGTGTACTAGGAAATAACGCGTAGCAATCGAAAGAGATTGAGAATCGAGTTAAGGTATGTTTAAGAGCTGATTGTAGTAGTTTATTAGTGCCTATAATCCACACCTTAGGCTTTTTGCTTCTCGCTGCAAACCCTTCTCTTAAAATTGAATCAGTGGTATCTATTTTAAGTGGGTAGTTAACCACAAACTCACTCCCTTTAGTAAGCTCGGAAGTAACAGAAATATCACCTTTAACAACATCACAAATTTGCTTACAAATAGCAAGCCCTAGCCCGCTTCCACCATGTTGTCGGGTTATTGAGTTGTCAGATTGTATAAAGGGCATAAACATACTTTCTATTTTACTTTTTGCTATGCCGATCCCTGTATCTTTAACCGATAGCTGAAGAGTTAGGTCATCACCCGTAATATGCGTACACCTTAGCGTAACAGTAATAACACCCTGCTCTGTAAATTTAATCGCATTAGCTAATAAATTTATCGCTATTTGTCTTATACGTGCGTGATCACCAACTACCTGAGTTGGCACATCAGGGTAAAAATCAAAAATAACTTCAAGCCCTTTTTGCAAAGCACTTTCGGTGACAATATCTATCGCTTCTTCTATACATGTATCAATACTAAATGGTTGGTTGTCTAAAGAAATTGCCTGTGCTTCAAAGCGCGAATAGGTGAGTACGTCATCAAGAACACTAAGTAAAGCGTCAGAGCTTGTTTTAATCATTTGCGTATAACGCATCTGCTCGCTTGTTAAGCCTGTATTATGCAAAATATCAGCCGAGCCAATTACAGCATTTAACGGTGTTCGAATTTCATGGCTTATATTAGCCATAAAACGGCTTTTGGATTCGGCGAGCATTTCTGCTTGGTTTTTAGCCTCTAGCAAAATTTTTTCACCCTCAATACGCTCTTGTATATCAACAAGGGTCGCTGCGATGGAAGACAAGCTATTGTCGTAATCATTAAAGATAGGAGTTAGTGTTATTTCAGCCCAATTGTCACTGCCCTGAGCATTAATTAAACGCACATCAAAGCGGCAGATGTCGCGTTTACCCGTTTTATAGTTTGCCAAAATGCTTGATATTTTTTCTATATCGTCTTTAGCGATAAAGTTTATTAGTGGTAAACCTATGCTTTGCTTTACCTGAGAATTTAAAACCTTCTGCCATGCTTTGTTGATAAATAATAGTTTGCCATCAGTATCAAGGCGCAAAACAATATCAGGAATGTTATCAACAACAGAATGATAGTTATCTTCTGTTTCTGCCATAGCCTGCTCTGCTTTGACACGTTGTGTGATGTTGGTTTCAATTGCAATGAAATGTTTTATATCGCCAGCATCATCTCGAACTGGGTTAGCATCAATAGCCACCCAATAGAGATTTCCGTTTTTATCATAGTTAACTGTTTCAACCTGAAAAGGTAAACCATTAGTAATTGCATGAGACATTACTTTACAGCTCTCTTTACAGGTTTTTGGGCCCTGTAATAATTTACCAGGAGAAATGCCAATTACTTCATCACAAGTGTAACCTGTAAGCCTTTCAAAACTATTATTAACCCACTCTATTGAACCAAATTTATCAGTAATAATTACTAAGTTATTAGTGTGACTTGCTACAAGCGATAATCGCTTTACATATTTTTGTTGTTGGGTAAGTAGCAACTGAAAGTCTTTATGACGCTGAATATCGTATAGGGAACCAATAAATCCACTCGTTCCATCATAAACTAACCTAAGTTCAAACCAATTTGTTAATCCTGCTTTATTTTTGATTTGTATTTCTGTGCTTGGCGGCAACTTTCCTTCAAGTAAGCTACAACTATAGGCAACAAAATGCATAATATCTTCGCTATTCATTAGCTTAGTTATATTTGAGCCTATTAATTCATCCACTGAATAGTTGAGCTTGTTTTGCCAAGCCTCATTGATATAGGTAAGGTTTAAGTGTTTATCACATTCAAAAATACACTCGTCTAATATAGCTAATAGCTTTGCTTGTCGGCGATTACTATTAGACAGTTTTTCAACTAGTGCATATTGAATTTGTACTTGGAGTTCGTCATTTTTATCCATACCCTCTCCATTATTTTGTAAAAGCATGACTACTACTCACTCGCGCATACAAAGGAAAAACTTCTTCACAGTAAAACGTTTGCTCAAATGGAGTACGGCTCGATGTGCAGTCGCTTAAAATAGTAACGTTAAAGCCTAAATCAACAGCAGAACGCGCCGTAGAATCTATACAAATAGAAGTCACGGTTCCTGCTAATATAATTTCATTTACGTTATTGTTTATAAGCGTTTGAGCTAGGTGTGTATGAGTAAAAGCATTAAGTCCTCGTTTTCCTGGGATCTCATTAATTACATGTTTGTACTCTTTTAATTGATCGATAGTTTGCGCACCATAAGACCCTGATTTGAATGCTCCGGCATCAACAATTGATTTTAGTATGCCAATTGGATTCTTAAGCTCACTGTAATCTTGTGTAAAGTGGATTGGAGTATTTATAACTATCGCGAACTTTTCTGCGCAATGACTCAGTAAAGAAAGCGTATTCTCTACTACGCCAGTGACTCGTGACGACTCTTCCACCACGTCATACAAAACACCCTTAGGTGAAAAATAATCGTTTTGAAAACCTATTAACACAAGCGCGCTTTTAGATAAATCGTGCATAGTATCTCCCTATAGAGCCATTTATGAGGCAAGCTGCCAAGGTTTAATAAATTTTTCAAGTACCGCTTTTGTTACTGGTTTTTGTAAGTAATGCGTTATCCCTTTTTTAAATAACTCAGCTATTTGATCATCTCCAGTAATCCCCGTTAAAATTACTTTAGGTGTATCGTTATTGGGTGTGTTTTGACTAATTAATTGCTCAGCTACGTCACTGCCAAACATACCAGGCATACGCTCATCTAGCAGTAGTAAATCAAATGTCTCCTTTTGGGCAAGAGATAATGCACTCGCACCATTTTCAGCACACGTTACCGAGCACCCAAGCATTTCTAGCATTACCTTAGTTGCTATCTGGCTTGGCAGGCTATCGTCAGCAACTAAAATTGATAAACGCGTTTGTGTATGTAGCGTGGCTAAAATAGCAATTAAGTCAGTATCAAAAAAAGGCCAGCCAAGGACTCTTTTAGAGAACTTATGTTCCTGGCTTAAATTGTTAATATCATCTATGGAACAAAGCTTGATATGATTATTTAAACTGTCATTGTTTAGCTTATTTATTAAATCATCGCCATGTAAATGTCTCAAATCCTCTAGCTGTATCGACTCTCTCGTCATACTGTTAAATAATTTAAAATTTAAGCCAAATCGGTCATGAGTGTACGCTGACATTTTTAAGCAACTCTTAAATAAAAGTTCACAAAGAGTTAAAACATCTACATTTTGATTAATATCAAGCGCTAAATTTACTGACTCTTTAGTTGCTAAAAGGCCATGCACATCTAATGACGTGACTTGCTGATCATCATCAACCCAGTAATGAAAGCTTACACCTTGAATGTTAGCTTCCACTGTAAGCAAAAAGCTATTTTTTGCTGATGTTAAACCAGGTGTTAAAAACTCTTCACATTGCGCTATTATCTGCTCAGGAGAGACTTGCAAACACACATAATTGCATTGCAGCTTATTAATTAGAGTCACCGAGAAATTGCGTTTTTGGGTTACACAATATTTACCTATTACCGCTTGGATAATTTCTAAAACGTGACTGTTATTATTCATAAAGTACTCTACCTAAAATATCTATGAATATTATTCATCAAGTTATGTGCCACAAATGTACCTTTATAAAGTCGCTTATTTTCATAAGCTTAATTATCAAGAGTGTGAAATGCGCCTGTTTATTTGCATATTGCAAATCAGATTGCGAGGCATAACTTAATTAATGAATTTATTAGAATGGTCTAATCGCTTTTTTTGTCTTTTAATAATTTTTTAATCGCTTAAAATGATACTAATTAAATTGAGGAGACAACTATGCTTACAGTAATTTTTGGCCGTGAAGGCTGTCCATTTTGTGTACGTGCTAAAGACGTTGCCGAGCAACTATCAAATGAACGCGACGATTTTAAATTTCGCTATATCGATATCATCAAAGAAGGTATCAGCAAAGCTGACCTTGAAAAATCAGCAGGCAAACCTTGCCCAACTGTCCCACAGATTTTTGTAGACCAAACTCACATCGGTGGATTTACAGAATTTGAAGCATACGCTAAAGAAAACCTAGGTCTTTATAAATAAGGTTTGTAGCCAACCTGTTAACCAGTTTAATAAATCAAATAATTAAACTGGTTAAATTTCGACCAACATCAATCACATACAAATTAGTTGTAATTTATACAAGCATTTGCCTCGTGAATCCTATATAATGCGCGCCTCTTTAAATTCGTTGAGGCGTATTAATGTCAGAACCAGTCACGTTTGAATCTCTAAATCTTTCTCCTGCAATTTTGAAGGCAGTTGAAGAGTTGGGTTACAAGACACCATCTGAAATCCAAGCTCAATGTATACCGTTATTGCTAGAAAGAAAGGACGTACTGGGACTAGCACAAACGGGTACAGGTAAAACAGCAGCATTTGCACTGCCATTACTAAACAATATTGACCCGTCTGTGAAACAGCCACAGATCCTTGTACTCACTCCAACACGTGAGCTTGCGATCCAAGTTGCTGAGGCATTTGAACAATATGCAAAACACACTCGTGGTGTAGAAGTATTGGCACTTTATGGTGGCCAAAGCTACAGCATTCAATTAAGCGCACTTCGTCGTGGCGCACAAATTATTGTTGCGACACCTGGTCGCTTAATTGATCACATTAACCGTGGCACTATCAAGTTTGATGCTTTACAAGCACTTGTACTTGATGAAGCCGATGAAATGTTACGTATGGGCTTTATCGATGATGTCGAAAACATCATGGAAAAAACGCCGCGTGAAAAGCAAACATGTCTTTTCTCTGCAACCATGCCTAAGCAAATTCAAAACATCAGCAGCAAATATATGAATAACCCTGAACAGGTTCATATTTCTGCGCGTAACTCTACAGTATCATCTGTTGAGCAAGTGTTTTGGAATGCACACGTACACAAAAACAAAGCGATTGTTCGTTTCTTAGAAGCTGAGCAATATGAAGGTGCTATTGTTTTCGTACGTACTCGTAACGATACAGTTCAACTTGCTGAATTATTAGAGCGCGAAGGTTTCTCTGCTGCTCCACTTAACGGTGACATGAACCAGCAAGCGCGTGAGCGCACTGTAGATCGCTTAAAAAATGGCATGCTAAACGTTGTTATTGCAACAGACGTAGCAGCACGTGGTCTTGATGTAGACCGCTTAAGCTTAGTTATCAACTACGATATCCCACAAGATTCTGAAGCCTACGTCCACCGTATTGGCCGTACAGGTCGTGCAGGTCGTACTGGTAAAGCAATTTTATTCGTTAAGCATAACGAACGTTATTTACTTAAAAATATCATTCGTCATACTAAATCTGAAATTGCTCAGGTTGAATTACCTACAGCTAAAGTAGTTGAAGAAAAACGTATCAATGCATTACAAGAAAAGCTTACGCTTGCACTTGAAAACAAAGATATTACGTTCTTCAACGAAGTAGCTGCAAATATGGCTCAAAAACTTGAGCTTGCTCCTGAAGACTTAGCGGGTGCGTTATTGTGTTTAGCACAGCAACAATCACCAATTAAAGTTGAAGAAGTTAAAATTCAACCTCGCGAACGTAATGACCGCAACTCACGCAATGACCGTGGAGATCGCGGACGTCGTAACGAGCGCGGTGGCGAACGTGGTGGTGAGCGTGCAGAACGCAAACCTCGTGAACGCAACAGTCGTGATGCTGGGCCTATGGATACTTACCGTATCGAAGTGGGTCGCGAGCATGGCGTACAGGTTAAAAACATTGTTGGCGCTATTGCTAACGAAGCTGACATCTCGAGCAAGTTTATTGGTGACATCCGTCTTCACGACAGTCACAGTACGGTACAGTTACCGCAAAACATGCCTAAAGATGTACTTGATCACTTCCAAAAAGTGTTTATTTGTAAACGCCCTATGGGTATGACAATTACACAAGATCAAGGCCCTGCTGAGCCACGTGGCGAGCGTTCTGAACGCCCAAGTGGTGATAAAAAGCGTAGTTTTAACAAAGACAACCAACGCGGTGATAAGCGTGGCGGTCCTCGTAAAGAACGTCGCCCAGTGAGCTTCACATCTAACTAAGCTTTATAGCTTATGTTGTAAAAAACCTTGTCATGAAAGTGCCAAGGTTTTTTTGTTTTAAAGCCACTGCTTCAGTAAAAACAAAAATTCTATAAACTAAGCAAATGCTATAATTCACGGACGAATTAAAATTGAAAAAGATTTACGACAATTTGCTATTTGTAGCAATAGTACTCCCCATTTTATTATGCATCACTATACCTATTTTAATGGACTTTACAGACCCACCATTCATCTCAAATGGACTATACGACGTTGTTTGCTTTATAGTCTTTCCTGTTATGTCTGGTGCAGTATTTATCTACTTAAATATACTTATATTCAATAAATATAGACGCTGCAGTAAATACAGAGAGCATATTAAATATAGTGTTTCAGATACAAAAACAAAGTTATCTCTAATCTTCGCGTACCCATTATTCCCTTTGTTAATCTATGCAAGCCTCTATTTTTTATTCTCTGTTCCTATTAAATTATGGGCTTACTACACGCAAGGCGACTATTGGTATAAGGAATATATCCTCACAGATGTACAAGAGTGTGGCACTGAGTATGAAGATAGTTGTACTCGTTTATACTTTAAAGATCCTAAAACGAATGAAATTCACGATTTTAGATGGTACGACGATAAGTCTACAATAATGAACAACAAAAACGATTATGTGTATATCGTTGGTGAGGCCAGTTTGTTTGGCTATATAGTGAGAGATTTAGAAAGGTAATTAAAACTTCCTTTTACATTGTAGTATTTTTATATAAAAACCTCACTCAAGTGAGTGAGGTTCATAAATTAAGGTTTAAGTTAAAGTAACGCCGGATAAACGTAACTCGCATCTAACCCTAACGGAATACCGAGTGCCCAATACCCTAGCAAGAAAATACTCCAACCAATCATAAACGCGATTGAGTAGGGGATCATAAGCGCGATAAGCGTGCCTATACCGGTGGCTTTTACATACTTTTGGCAGTACACCACAACCAATGGGAAGTACGGCATGAGTGGGGTGATAATGTTTGAGCTAGAATCTCCTATTCTGTAAGCAGCTTGGGTTAAATCGGGTGATATACCTAGTTGCATTAACATTGGTACAAAAATAGGCCCGAGTAACGCCCATTTTGCTGAGCTTGAGCCAACAAATAAATTTACAAAGCCGGTTAGAAATATAATACCCACAACAGTTACAGCGCTAGGCAGCTCCATTGCTTTTAAAAGCTGTGCCCCTTCAATGGCCATTAACGCCCCTAAGTTAGACTTAGAAAACGCAGCAATAAACAGCGCACAAAAGAACGCCATAACAATGTAATAAGCCATACCACTCATCGCGGTGCTCATGGCGTCTATCATATCTTTAGACGTTTTAAAGGTACCGACGGTAAAACCATACACGGCACCAGGTATCCAAAATAATAAAAAGATTAACGGCACAATAGATTGCATAAGGGGCGATCTAAAATTAGTTAGTGAGCCATCGGCGCTGCGCATTGCTGAATCGGCTGGGGCAGACACAAATGCAAGTAATACAAGCCCTGCGATCATTACGCTACTGGCTATAAAAAAGGCGCGCTTTTCATCACTTTTAGCTTCATCAAACGCGGGTAAGTTTTGAGTATCTTCATTAAGCGGTGTATTTTTTAAACGTGGCTCAATTATTTTGTCAGTAATATACCAGCCTAATAACACAATAAATAAGCTCGACGCAGAGGTAAATGCCCAATTATTAAGGGGGTTAATCGACATATCGGGGTTAATAATTTGCGCCGCGCTTTGCGTAAAGCTTTGCAGTAATGGGTCTATCCCTGATGGAATAAAGTTAGCACCAAACCCGCCGCTTACGCCGGCAAATGCGGCAGCAATACCTGCTAATGGGTGTCGTCCAGCGGCAAAAAATATAACTCCCGCTAAAGGGATCACTAAAACATAGCCTGCATCGGTTGCTGTATGGCTTACAATAGCAACTAAAATTACTGACGGTGTTAGTAACTGTTTAGGCGTTACCTTTAGCATGAGCTTAAGGCCTGTATTGATATAACCCGAGTGCTCAGCTACACCAACACCTAACATAGCAACCAGTACCACGCCTAATGGAGCAAAGCCTGTAAATGTTTTTACCATAGAGGATAAAAACGAAGCGAGTGAGTCGCCCTCTAATAAGTTATTTACAACGATGGCTTGGCCTGTACGTGGATCAAGAGCTTCAAAACTTACACCTGATAACCACCACGAGCATAACCAAATAAGTAACATTGCAAATAAAAAGATAATAGCGGGATCGGGGAGCTTGTTACCTACTCGCTCCACAAAATTTAAAAAGCGAGCAATGAGCCCCGAAGGTACTGCAGCTTGATTATTGTTATTCATTAATAGCTCCCAAAATAGATTTCCGTAACAATATACCATTAAGATGCAACAGTAAATTAACCAATAAATCTATTTTGGGCACAAAAAGCGGCTTAATATATTAAGCCGCTCTAATGGATATTAGATGGATTTTAGTTAAGCAAGTGCTTTTACTTCTTCCCACAGGCGCACAACTAGTGTTTTATCTTCTTCATTGAGTTCACCATTACGGTAAGCTTTAACTAAGCTGTGCTCTACGGTTTCATTGAGCTCATCAATAGAAATTGTAAGCTCTTCTACTTCTGCATAACCTACGGCAAGGTCAAAATGACCTCGTAAATAACCGCCAGCAAACAGCTCATCATCGGTTGCTTTTGTTACTAAATCATCAAAGTATTGCTGCGCAGCATCAATATAATTCACTAAACTCATTGTGTTACTTCTCCTGGTTATCATAACCGACAGCATACATAATATGGTCGTTATAGCCGGTGGTTACTTTAATGTAACCTGTTAATTCGTCGTCTAAAGTGCTGTCGCCTGTATCACAAATAAGTGGACGGCCATTCAGCGCTTGTAATTTGGTTTTAGTAGCCACTACGATAATATTGTCTTTACCTATGCTGCGAATAAGCTCAGGGCTTAATTGCTGATTGCCTCGGCCAAAAATATGCCCTTGCCCACCAATAAGCGTAATAACAAGTTGAGTAGCGTGACTGCGGGTGTAATCAAGTAGTTGGTCAGCCGTTAAATCTTGCGCTATAAGGGTTTGATCTTTAATTAAATCTACGCCCAATAAAGTATTATCCAGCCCCATTTCTTGCATTATTGCTTCAACAGTTGAGCCACTACCCATAATGTAATAAGCGTCTTCATCCATTTCGCTAACCACATGCGCTGCAATATCGGCAAGCACTAATTCGTCTGTTTCTTTACCACCATTTTTAACTGCTTGTACATAACGTACCTCGCTTGGTATTTGCATTTCACCATAGCGTTTAGCTTTTACGGTGCCTTGCCTAAACGCCTCTTCGTCAATATCCATTACGTCAGCATCTGCAAGCGTAACAAGCTCGCCTTCTACTAGCATTTCTACTACGCGACCAGCAGCTTTAGGTGTAATAGCATATACTCCAGAGTGAATTTTACAGCCTGCGGGTATGCCAAGCACGGGGACAGTATCTTCTATCGCGTGGCAAATATTGCGTGCAGTACCATCGCCACCAGCAAAGAGTAATAGGTCTACGCCTAAGCTTTTGAGTACTTTGGCTGCTGTTTCAGTGTCATTAGGCGTTGTTATTGTATTTGCGTTATAAACAACTTCAACATTGAAACCCAGCGCTTTTGCTGCGTGCTCGCCCATATCGCCATTTACGGTGTAAATTGTAAGCAGACTTTTATAAGGTAATAGCACCTCAAGCGCAGCTTGAGTACGGCTGTTGGCCTTAGCTTGCGCGCCTAACTCAATAGCCTTTGCAGCTGTATTTTCACCGTCACTACCTTTTAAGGCAACACTGCCGCCAAGGCCTGCTACAGGGTTAATAATTAAGCCTAACTTAAACTGCATTTTTCAACTCCTGAGGGTGATGCCAATTAAATTGCTGAGCAGTTAATGGCCAAGGCGTGTTATAAAAATTACTTAGCGCTTTTAACAGTGTATGAGTGCGTGCGTTAACACCTTGCTCTATAAATATTAAAACCTGCTGATGGACCCTAGCCTGAAAATCAAATCGGCAAGTTTGCTCACCATTTAAATTATCTACCGATACATTAAATTCAAACCCTGCGGCCTTACTGAGTAACCACTCAATGGCTTGTGGTTTTACTTCTACGTTTTCAAACTCAGCTTGCTTTTGTTTGTCTCGCCCATCTGGGCAATACCAATAACCATAATCTTCACGCTTTCTACGCTCAGCCCCTGCAATAAGCCAATGGGCTATTTCATGCAAAGCACTCGCGTAAAAGCCATGGGCAAACACCACCTGATTAAATGTAATTGTATTATTGGCAGGTAAATAAATAGGCTCATCATCGCCTTTAACTAAGCGAGTGTTATGGCTTTGGTAAAAAGCAGTATCAAAAATTGAAATTAGATCAGCTATTTGGTGCATAAAATTTGATTAATTCGTCTCGGTTATAGCGCTAAAATAGCGCACTAAAAACGAAACGAATTGTACGGGCTTTTACCTTTAAAGTAAAAGTGGTGGGACTGTTAAATATCTTTCTTTGAATCAAGCAAACTAATATGCAGCCTTCGGTTTATGCCTGAGTAAACCATGCTAGCAATACACGTCAGCGCAACACAAAATGATAATATTGCTGTGCCTATAGTGAAAACGTAATTTGATAAGTTTTAATGCAGTAACCAAATACACATTGCATATACAATACTAAAATTTAAAGAACTAAAGAATAAATTTTAGTATTGGCTAACAAGTTGGCTATTCAAGTGCTTTTTTAAAAGCCGCGTGTTACGGGTATTGGCTTTAAAAAATGCATCGAATATATCACCAAAAAATGGCACTAAGCCGCCTACAAAATCAATGAGCATATTGATAATCATTTTACTCTTTATACGTTTACTCACGCCTAAACGCTGCGCTTCTACCAGTACATAGCTTGATAAAATAAACCCTGCCACATCTCCTATTACGGGTATTAAGCCAATCACCGCCTCTAGGCCTATGTTAAATTTAGTAAATGGAATACCAATGCTGCTATCGGTTAATTTACTAAAGCGCTCTAATCGCGCTATTGCTGCTTGAGTTTTAAGTTGTGAGTGTTCATTTATATTATCGTTCATGATTATTACCCTCCATGCTTACAGTATATAGGGCTTAGTTGAACAACTACTGAAAGGCTTTAAAGCAAATTACAGACATAAAAAAACGCGGTAGTCCGCGCTTTTTTATAATCATAAACAATTAAACAGAACCGTTAATTGGGCCATGTTCGTGGTTTACATGCGGGTTTTGCCCGCGCTGGCGCAGTAAGTGGTCCATTAATGTAATAGCCATCATTGCCTCAGCAATAGGAATTGCACGAATACCAACACACGGATCGTGACGCCCTTTGGTGATCATCTCTACTGCTTCGTTTTCAGTATTAATGCTTTTACCTGGGATAGTGATACTTGATGTAGGCTTAAGCGCAATTGAGGCAATAATATCCTGCCCTGTAGAAATGCCCGCTAAAACACCACCCGCATGGTTTGATGTAAAACCTTCTGGGGTTAACTCATCGCGATGCTCTGAGCCTTTTTGCTCTACTACATCAAAGCCATCACCAATTTCAACGCCTTTCACTGCGTTAATGCTCATTAGTGAATGTGCAATTTCAGCATCTAATCGGTCAAATACTGGCTCGCCTAACCCTACAGGTACATTGCTTGCCACTACTTTTACTTTAGCGCCTACAGAGTCACCTTGTTTTTTTAGATCGCGCATGTACTCGTCAAGTGCTTCTAGTTTGCTTGCATCAGGGAAAAAGAATAAGTTGTTTTCAACTTCATCCCAGTCGTAACTTTCTGCTTTAATAGGACCAAGCTGGCTTAAGCATGCTTTTACTTCAATACCATGAAACTGCTTTAAATACTTTTTAGCAATTGCACCTGCCGCTACACGGATTGCGGTTTCACGAGCGGATGAGCGACCCCCACCGCGATAATCGCGCAGACCGTATTTATGCCAATAGGTGTAATCGCCATGACCTGGGCGAAATACGTCTTTAATTTTGCCGTAATCTTGCGAGCGTTGATCGGTATTTTCAATCAGTAAACCAATACTAGTGCCTGTGGTTTTACCTTCAAAAACGCCTGCTAATATTTTTATTTGATCGCTCTCACGGCGCTGCGTTGTATAACGGCTTTGCCCTGGTTTTCTGCGATCTAAATCAATTTGTAAGTCAGCCTCTGTGATCTCAAGGCCTGCGGGAGTACCATCAACTACGCCGCCTAATGCAACGCCGTGGCTCTCACCAAAGGTGGACACTTTAAATAACTGCCCTATGCTATTACCTGCCATTAACTTTCCTCATTCCTAATGACTACCAAGTAGCCGAGCACATTTGGCTCGGCCTTAAAGTTTATTTTGCAAAATACGCGTCAAGCTGTACTTTAGTAATTACAAAAACACCTAACCCGCCTTGTTCAAACTCAACCCACTCAAACGGCGCACCTGGATATAGTGCATCCATATGTACCATAGAGTTACCAACTTCTACAAATAACAAACCGTTATCAGTTAGATGCTCGCTTGCTTCGCTTAAAATTGTGCGAGTAACATCGAGACCATCGTGCCCCGATGCTAAACCAAGCTCTGGCTCATGATGAAATTCACGCGGTAAATCAGCCATATCTTCGGCATCAACGTACGGTGGGTTTGCCACTATTAGGTCATATTTTTGACCTGGTACACCGCTAAATACATCTGATTGAATAGGCAATACGCGTTCACTTAACATGTAATCGCTAATATTTATATCAGCTACTTCAAGTGCTTCATATGAAATATCGACAGCGTCTACTTGCGCGTCTTCAAATGCTTGTGCAAGCGCGATAGCAATACATGCAGAGCCCGTACATAAGTCTAAAATTCTATTTACCGATTGCGGCTCTTCAAGCCAAGGTGCAAATCTGTTAGCAATTAATTCTGCAAAAGGCGAGCGTGGGATCAATACACGTTCATCAACATAAAATGGCATACCCGCAAACCATGCTATGTTTGTTAAATAAGGTACTGGGGTACAATCGTTAATACGCTCGGCTATTAGCCTTGCAAGTTGATTTTTTTCTGTACTTGTTAAACGCGCGTGCATTAATTCTTTTGGCGCATCTACAGGTAAACTAAGCGCAGGAAGTAACAAACTTACCGCTTCGTCCCATGCGTTATCGGTACCATGTCCAAAAAATATACCACTACTTGCAAATTGGCTTGTAGTCCAACGTAACCAGTCATGTAAAGTTGACAGTTCTGCAACAGCTTCTTCAAGTGTTGCTTCTTCTATTTGTAAATCACTCATATATTTTACCTGTTTTAGCTTACTGACTGTTTTAATCTTTAAGACGATTGCATTGCCTATATTGGCTTGGCAAATTACAATTGCACTTCATTTGATATTGTACCGCCTTTTGCGCTGCGTTTTTACGTTTTTTTGTTTAGGTAATAGTTATGAAAAAAGACACACCATCACAATCTTCCCTAAGCAACGACGACATAGACTTATTTCGTCAAACAATCACAGGCGCTAAGGTATTTAAACAAGATACTCATCGTTTTGATACAAAGCCTAAGGTGTCACAAGCAAAGCAATTTGCCCAGCAAAAAAAACAGGCACAATCTGAATTTTATTTCTCAGATGAGTATATTCCCGATATTGATACCCATGGCACTGTAAATTACGTAAAAGAAGGTGAAGATACCTTTTTACCTAAACAGTTACGCCGTGGTGATTTTGCTCCCGACTTGACCCTTGATTTACATGGATTAAATAAAGAAATAGCCAAAGATGAACTTGCTGGGTTAATACACGAATGTAAAAAACGCCATTATTACTGCGCTTGTGTAGTGCATGGTATTGGAGGCGGCATATTAAAGCATAAGATTCCTCAATATTTAGTGCAGCACCCTGATGTAATTGCAATGCACCAAGCACCATTAGAATACGGCGGTAAAGGCGCTGTACTTATTTTAATTAATTTACCGCAAAGCGATGAATTTAGACGCTAAATAAGGACTTAACCGGTGCATATTTTTTCAATTATATTCCCATTAATTTTTATAGTTGCACTGGGTTATAGCTGTTGCCGACTTAAATTTTTTAACGAGCAACATATAGCAGGGCTAAGTAAGTTCACTTTTTATGTCAGTTTACCCGCATTTTTAATATTAAACATGTCGCAAATAAACTTGCAGCAGAGCATTAGCCCGAGCGCATTTTTAAGCTTTTATATCCCTGTTTTATGCATATTTGGGCTCGGCATTTTAATTGACCGCTTCTACTTAAATAAGCCATCCCGTAATAATGAAGTCATAAACTATCAACAGCATAGCGTATTTGGTTTAGCAGGTAGTTATTCGAATATGGTATTGGTGGGCATTCCCATTGTAATAGCATCGCTTGGTAAAGAAATGATAGCGGTTGCATTTATGATCATTACCTTTCACAGCACATTATTATTTGCCCTTACCTTTTTAATTGGCGCAAAAGGAAATGCCAAAGACTTCTCATGGTATAACTTTGCAAAAAGTATGGTACTAAATCCTATTGTACTGAGTATTGGCTGTGGTTTAGTTATAAATGTATCGGGGATAACGCTGTTTGATGATCTAGCCAAGGGCATCGATTTATTAGCAAAACCAGCTATTCCATGTGCGTTATTTGTATTAGGTGCCAATTTAGTATTTTATACAATTGCCTCAAATTGGCTGCCTGCACTTATATCTTCCATATTAAAAATACTTATTTTGCCTGCAGGTGTATTTATTGTCGCAACCTATATTTTTCAATTAGATGAACAAATAAGAAATGTACTCGTGTTACTTAGTGCATCACCCGTAGGGGTTAATGCATACCTTATTGCGAGTCAGTTAAAGCAGCATCAAGCAACACTTGCAGGAACTGTCGTGCTATCTACTATATTATGTATGTTTAGCTTTACCTTTTGGTTAGCCATACTCTTGTAGTTTTACAAACCGCCAGAGACATCAATAAAGCTTCCCGTTGTAAATGAGGCATCATTAGAAGCTAAAAAGTAAATTGCTTTAGCAACTTCCTCTGCCTTACCACCTCTACCAAGCGGTAGTTTATGCTTTAAATTGTCAACTCTGTTGGGCTCACCGCCATCTGCGTGCATATCTGTATAAATCAGTCCAGGACGAACGCAGTTAACTCTTATATTTCGCGTAGCAACTTCTTTTGCTAAACCAATTGTCAATGTATCTATAGCGCCTTTTGAAGCGGCATAATCTATATACTCATAAGGTGCACCTGTTTTAGCAGCTCCCGATGATACATTTACTATACTAGCGCCACTATTCATTCTTTTAAGCGCTTCTCGACTACATAAAAATGCGCTTGTAATGTTTGTACTCAGGATATGATTTATACGCTCTGCATCCATTTCCAGTAACGTCATCTGACTTTTTAATATACCTGCATTGTTTATGAGTACATCAAGTCGTCCAAAGGTTTTATCTATAAATAAGAATAAAGCCAACACATCAGGCTCATACGATACATCAGCTTTAAATATCTCGGCTTTTGCGCCAAACATCCTTATTTTTTCTGCAATTAATAGTGCACTTGCTTGATCAGTTTTATAGTTTATACAAACACTATACCCTTGCTCTGCAAAATATAATGCTGTTGCAGCACCTATCCCACGGCTTGCTCCGGTTATAAGTACTACAGGCGGTTTCGTCATTTAGATTAAGCTTTTAAAGCCGCTACAACAGATATTTCAACGAGTAAGGCATCGCGTGCCATTTTAGCTTCTACACATGCTCGTGCTGGTGCATATCCTTCTGGTACCCACGCATCCCAGACAGCGTTCATATCGGCAAAATATTCCATGCTTTTTACATAAATAGTCGCACTTAACATATGCGCTTTTGAGCTACCTGCTTCATTTAATAACAGTTCTACTTTGTCGAGCATGGTTTGTGTTTGCTCTTTAATATCTTTTTGCGCATCTGCACATACTTGCCCGCACAAATATACGGTTCCATTATGTTTTACAATGCGGCTCATACGCGCACCTGTTTGAAGGCGTTCAATAGTCATTTTTACTTTACTCAATTATTTATTTAGACGTTTGCAGGGGCATTAATACTTAAATAACTACTGCGCCGGGTTTCCTCATCGTAGTTAATTACAGCAACTGCACCTGTATTAAAAATTGGCATATTACCTGGGCTCAACTGGTCAACTAAATAGCTAACAATTGGCATATGAGAAACTACAAGCCACGTATTACACTCAGGGTGTGTAGCGATAAGGGTTTCGAGATAATCTGCGGCAACTTGCGGCTTCCCTTGTGGAATAACATCAGATGTTGTTTCGCTAAATGTAAAAGCATTATTTTTAGCTACGCCATTTGCCGTTTGCTGTGCACGAATGTAAGGGCTAACTAACAGCGCATCTGGGTGGTAATTTCTACTGAGCCAAATACCCATTTTTTCGGCTTCGTCATGCCCTATCTGGGTTAAATTTCTAGCCGCATCATCAGCCTGCATTGGAGCTGCTTCACCGTGGCGCATAATTAGGATTGTTTTCATAAAAAATCAACCGATTAAAGAATATAAAACAGTAGCCAGTTTGCCCATTTGTCCGCTATATTAACAACATAAACCTATTTATTTCTTAAATAGTTCTTTCATGAGATTCAGGTAATTCTTTAAGCTGCATTTCGCTTTCCTGAAGCCATCATCTGTTGTTAACAAGTAAACGTTTAGTTTCAGGAGCATCATTTGAATATCAGTCGCAATGATAACAGAGCATACCGCGCCATTACACTGGACAATGGTCTAAAAGTACTATTAGTGCAAGATAAAGATGCAACAAAAGCGGCTGCCTCTATGGCAGTAAATGCCGGACACTTTGACGATCCCCTTGATAGGCAAGGCTTAGCACACTTTTTAGAGCACATGCTTTTTTTAGGCACAGACCAATACCCTGATTCAGGTAGTTTTAATAATTTTGTCTCTCAAGCCGGCGGCAACACGAATGCATGGACTGGTACAGAGCACACTTGTTACTTTTTTGATATTAATAACCAGAAGCTTGAAGAAGCGCTTGAACAATTTAGCCGCTTTTTTATTGCACCTTTATTAAACCCCGCAGAAACAGAAAAAGAACGCAACGCGATTGAGGCCGAGTTTAAGCTAAAAATAAAAGATGATGGCCGCCGCATCTACCAAGCACATAAAGAAACAGTCAATCCTGCACATCCATTTGCTAAGTTTTCGGTCGGTAACCTGCAAACCTTAGCTGATAGAGAGCGTTGTATTAGCGATGAGCTGCGTGACTTTTTTAATAATCATTACCAAGCCCAGTGGATGACACTAGTCATATGTGCAAATGAAGCACTAGACACACTACAAAGTTGGACGCAAACCTATTTTGCCGCAATCAGCGGTAATAAAAAGCTCGAAAAGCCGGAGATAAGCGAGCCACTTTATCGTAAACAAGATTTAGGTAAGGTATTACACATTGAACCTCACAAACATATGCAAAAGCTTATTGTTAGTTTTGCTATGCCAAATATTGACGACTTTTATCGCCATAAAACAGTAAGCTTTATTGCTCACCTACTTGGCTATGAAGGAGCGGGTTCCCTTTATTCAATTTTAAAAGAGCAAGGCTGGATCAATGCACTTTCAGCTGGTGGTGGTATTAATGGTAGCAACTTTAAAGATTTTAATATTAGTTTAGCCCTTACTGATGAGGGCATTGAGTACTTTGAAGATATTATTGAAATGGTATTTGAATACATTTGCCTAATTAATAACAACACTGAAAAGCTACCGCGCTTATACCAAGACAAAAAAAATCTTTTACAAATCGCATTCGATAACCAAGAAAAATCGCGTTTAATTGACTGGGTAAGTAATTTAAGCATTAACATGCAGCATTACGACGAAGCTAATTACGTGCAAGGCGATTACCTAATGGAAGGCTTTAATAAGCGTACCCATGAAATGGCCATGCAATGGTTAACACCATACAACATGCGTATTGTGCTGATTCATCCAGATGTAGAGCCGGAGCACAAAACGGCTTGGTACAATACCCCATACAAAGTTGAGCAAGTATCGCAAAGTTGGCTTGATGCATTAAGCGATATTAATACGCCCCTGAGTGAAATGCTGTTGCCTACAGCCAACCCTTATTTAACCAAAGAAGTGGTGCTTTACGATGTCGATAAGCCACAAGAAAAGCCTGAATTACTTGTTAAAGAGCCCGGCTTTGAGTTTTGGTTCAAACAAGACAACACCTTTCGTGTAGCTAAGGGGCACTTTTATTTAGCTATGGATTCAGATTTCGCGGTGAAAGACGTAAAACACATGGCGCTTACTCGGCTATTCACGGATTTATTTATGGATAGTGTTGGCGAGCAATTTTATCAGGCAGAATTAGCTGGACTTAGTTACCATTTAACATCCCATCAAGGCGGCTTGACGCTACATACAGCAGGACTTTCATCAAGCCAACTAGAGCTTGTTGATCAATTAATAGACGCTCTATTTAATGTAGAGATTTGTGCTAAAAGATTTGCTGAATATAAAAAGCAGCTAGTAAGACATTGGCGCAATAGCAATCAAAATAAACCAGTGAGTGAGCTATTTAGTATTATAGGCGCTAAAATTATGCCTTGGAACCCAAGGCCAAGTGAACTTGCATCGGCTTTAAAAAACACATGTTTTCAGCAGTTTAATGAATTTAGAACAGACTTTTTCAAAGCCCTGCACGTAGAGTCTTTTTTGCACGGTAACTGGCAGCAAAGCGATGCTATTGAATTTCAAAAAAAGGTCGCTGATCACTTAAAACATGCCACTATTATAGAAGATTTGCGCCGCCCACTATTTGAAATAAAAAAAGTGACACGGTACGAATTAGAACTCCCATGTAGCGACCACGCAATGGTTATTTACTACCAAGCGCAAACAGACAGCGTAGCCGAAAAAGTAAAGATGATGGCACTCAATCACTTAATTAATCAAGATTACTTTAATGAACTACGAACAACACAACAGCTTGGCTATTTAGTGGGGGCAGGCTACGCCCCTTTTAACACTCGAGCTGGTATAGCGTTTTACGTACAGTCGCCTAAATTTGATGCTAAAACATTATTACATCGACATAATAACTTCATTAACAATTACCTTGAAAATATTGATGCGCTTGATGAGCAAGACTGGCAACAACAAAAGCACGGATTAAGTACGCATATTGCCGAAAAAGATAAAAACCTGCGCTTGAGATCGCAGCGTCTATGGCTAGCTATTTGTAACCGAGATCATGAGTTTCATATGCAGCAACGTCTATTAGAGGCACTAAACGCATTAACTCTAAAAGATTTAAAATCATATGCGCTTACATTATTTAATGAAGATAGGCCAAGGTATGAGCTATTAAGCTCAGCAAAAGTGAATAAATCTCAAAATATGCCCCTTTACTCGCAATCTCTTTGACTCTCGGTCGAGCTTGTTTTAAATTATCATTTGTAAATTAGAAGTAATTAATAAATGATAAAAACAACAATAATAAAATTAAGCATGCTTGTAGTACTTGCTAGCTCATTTAAGCTTTTTGCCTTTGAGTCTTCACTTCATTACAACCCAAACGATACTCTTGTATTAGCAAGCGCCATTATTGCGCTTGCTTTGCCGTACCTGTTATTTATTATTTATAAGCTTAGACGTTCACGCCGCCAACTTCGACTGTCTGAAAAGCGCCTTAAAAGCACCGTAGAAGGCAGCGGTGACACGCTGTGGGACTGGAACATTAAAACAGGCGAAGTGATACGTATAAACGATAAATACTTAATGGACTCAACAACGTTAATGGGCTTTCCACCAAATAAAGGCCTTATACACCCCCATGACACTAATCAGGTTGAACATTTATTAAAAGTGCACTTTGCTGAACAATCAGCTTTTTTTGAAGCCACTTATCGTATAAAAGATACATTTGGTCGCTGGCATTGGGTTCTTGATCGCGGGAAAATAATTGAAAAAGATGCCAATTTGTCCCCTTTAAGGATGACTGGCACGGTACGCGATATTTCTCAGTTAAAATCCACAGAGGAACGTCTCAACCTCTTTGCTAAATGTGTAGAGTCATTGACGGATGCGCTTGCCATTTATGACAAAAACTTTAAATTAGTCGATATAAATCCCAGCTTTTTGACTTTATTTGGTGGCGTGCGCGAACAGTATTTAGGCAAAGATTTTAACCTATCTGGATATGAGCAAAGCTATACAGATAAAGTGATTGAAATTGTTAAAGAGCATGAGCATATTCAACAAGAAGTAAAACTACGTAACAGCGAGCGAATTTTATTGCCTGTTGAAATTTCTATAGATGAAATTAAAAATAATCAAAACCAAATAACTAACTATGTTGTTGTTTATTCAGATTTAACTGAACGCAAAAAAGCAGAGTCACAGCTACATAACTTATCTAACCGAGATCGTACTACAAGCCTTCCAAACCGAAATTTATTTTTTACTGACTTGCAAAAGCTTGTAAAACTGAATTCTCATCATGCCCTTTTAGTGTTTGATTTAGATAACTTTAAAAAAATAAACGACTCGTTAGGCCACCAACTTGGTGACAGTTTGTTAGCTAAATTAGCAATGCGATTAAACAAGCTCACACGTGAAAACGATGTGTTTTATCGCTTAGGGGGAGATGAGTTTGCACTCGTTATGTCAGATACAAACGATATACATGTAATCACGCGTATGGCAAAACAGTTTTTAGCTGCCATTGCTACCCCATTTAAAATGGCTGGTCACGAACTAGCAATTACCTCAAGCGTAGGCATCGTTTTGTTTCCCGAGGATGGCAATACACCAGAGCTTTTATTAAAAAATGCCGATACTGCGATGTATCACGCGAAAAAGAAGGGCAATAGCTACTTATTTTTCAACGACACCATGAACCGCCAAGCAGTTAAGCGCCTACAAATAGAAAACTTAATGCGCTTTGGTTTGAAAGAAGACCATTTTGAAGTGTATTACCAACCAAAAATGAATATCCGTACCGGAAAACTAACTGGCATGGAAGCGTTGGTGCGCTTTATCACGCCTAAAAAAGGTATTATCAGCCCAGGTGTATTTATACCTATAGCCGAAGAAACCGGACAAATAATTGAAATTGGTGAAGTCGTTTTAAATAAAGCATGTAGAGATGTAAAAAAGTGGCTAGATGATGGCTTATTTAGCGGCCGAGTCGCTGTTAACTTATCCGCAAAGCAATTTAGCTTACCTGATTTAACCTCACGTATTGATGTCATTTTACAAAAAAATGAATTGCCTTCATATTTTTTAGAGCTTGAAATAACCGAAGGTACAGTAATGGACGACCCTAAAGATGCTATTGCTATTATGCGCTCATTAAGCGCTCGTGGTATTCACTTAGCGATGGATGACTTTGGCACAGGATACTCATCTTTAGCATATTTAAAGCAGTTTCCGCTTAATACTTTAAAAGTAGACAAAGCATTTATTGATGATATGAAAACCGAGCGTGGCCGCAATATGGTTGACTCTATAGTCACCATTGCGCATAACTTAGATTTACATGTTGTTGCCGAGGGTGTTGAGCAAGCAGCTCAAATAGAAGTACTTAAAAAACTACATTGTGAAACAGTTCAAGGTTATTACTACTCTAAACCATTATCAAAAGACGAATTTACTGAGTTTTTAAAACAACAACAAACCAAAGCAGCGCCTAGTTTAATTTCAAAGCCCAAACAAAAAGCAATTTCAATTGTTAATTAAGGGCGCCAAACACACGCACTAAAACCAACAATACGCATCAGAACTCTTCTTTAGTGTAGGTCAAACAAACACCAAATTATTGGGTTTATAGCACCTGCTAAAAAGAACTAACGCTTTACAGGCATACCTTTTCTAATGACTTCAAAATACATTACAGCAATAAATAAACAGCTTATTAAAGCGAATAGTAAAGCTAAACCTCTTGTTTAATAGCTCAAAATAGGTGTTATTTAGTCGTTCTAGACAATTGCTTCTGAATTGTTCTACTTCCTATATCCATACAGTCGAATATCAAAGATGTTTAACGCAATTAGCGTCAGATTTAATCACTCAGATTGACTAAATATTTATTGCGGATTGGAATTAATTGAGCAAGTAAGTATCAATATTTCGCAGATTGATATTAGCAAATATTGAGTATAAAAAAGGCCAGAAGTTTTCACTTCTGGCCTTTCGTTTGTTCTATAAAAAACTAGACAAATTAGCTAATTATTAAAGCTCTTTTTCAACTTCATCAAATAAAGCAGTGATATTTTGCTCAGGCTCTTTGGTCGCTAAGCTTACAACAACAATTGCAATACTTGCTAAAATAAAGCCAGGTACAATTTCGTACATGTAGCTACTTAAACTTTGACCATCAATAGTAAATGGCGAGTATATCCAAAATAGTACTGTACCAGCACCCACTAACATTCCTGCTAGTGCACCTTCAAAGTTCATACGCTTCCAGTAAAGGCTAAATAGTACAAGTGGACCAAACGCAGCACCAAAACCTGCCCATGCATTACTTACTAAACTTAAGATTGAGCTGTCTCTATCGTATGCAAGGTAAATTGCACACAAGGCAACTGCAGCAACACTAATACGCCCTACAGTTACAAGTTCTGTGTCACTTGCCTCTTTACGTAGAAATGTTTTATAAAAATCTTCTGTTAATGAACTTGAACTAACCAGTAATTGCGAAGAAATTGTACTCATGATTGCGGCTAAAATTGCGGCCAGTAAAAAGCCTGCAATTAATGGGTGGAATAAAAGCTCTGAAAGAATTAAGAAGATTGTCTCAGGATCGTCAACCACAATGTTATTTTCGTACGTGTAAGCTGCCCCAAATAAACCAGTGCCTACAGCACCGATAGCGGCTACTATCATCCACGTCATACCTATACGACGTGCTGTTGGCATATCTTTAACACTGCGCACAGACATGAAACGTACAATTATATGCGGCTGACCGAAATAACCTAAGCCCCAAGCCATTGCTGAAATAATACCTAGCGCAGAGCCTGCACCTATCCAATCAAGCATATCAGGATTTACACTATGTAAAGTAGATTCAAGAGGTTGATCAAGTAAAGAGTATGCAACGGTTGGCACTAAAATAAGTGCAACAAACATAATACAACCTTGCACAAAGTCAGTTAAGCTCACAGCTAAAAAGCCGCCAAATAAAGTGTATAAAACCACAACACCTGTTGTGATATAGAGGCCCATCTCGTAGCTCAAGCCAAATGAACTTTCGAACAGTTTACCACCGGCTACAACACCCGATGAAGTATAAAGAGTGAAAAAAACGATAATAACAACTGCAGATACAACACGTAATAAGTTAGATTTATCGTTAAAACGATTTGAGAAGTAATCTGGGATAGTGATAGAGTCGTTGGCTTTTTCTGTGTATACACGCAACCTAGGAGCAACCAGTAAATAGTTGAGCCAAGCACCAATTACCAAGCCTATAGCAATCCAAGTACTACTAAAGCCAGTAACAAACATCGCACCTGGTAGACCCATTAAAATCCAGCCACTCATATCTGAAGCACCAGCTGATAGCGCTGCAACACTCGGTGAAAGGCTTCGTCCACCTAACATATAACCAGAGACATCACTTGTTGATTGTTTATATGCATATAGTCCTATACCTAACATTACAATAAAGTATAACGCTAGTGAAATAATCATTCCTGTTTCCAAATTAGCCTCCGCACAATAATTAAATAATAGGCTTTTAATCCGAATAATGACTCTTAAAGTTTTATAGTTAAGACACTATTGGGGTAAAAACCATTCTCGATGACTATATCATGCCTTTTGAGCAGATCTCCAACTAGTTACATTTTCTTGATTTAAAAATATTCATATTGCATATTTTTACATCAAAATAACAAAAAAAAATGATAATACGCAAACAAAACGCCAAATTATTAATGATAACTTCTTAATCTTACTAATATTAGTAATGCTATTTTGAATCTTTTGCCATATATTATTACAATGCCCACTGACATTACTTCTAACGGAACTGTTTATGTATTTTTACGCTGCGCGCCAACCTATATTAAATCGAGAAAAAGAACTCATCGGTTATGAGCTTTTATTTCGTGATGGCGTTGATAACGTATTCCCTGACATAGACGGAGATCAAGCAACAACTCGATTAATTGAAGGTAGTCAATTTAATTTTGGCCTAGAAGATTTAACCGATAGCAAGCCTGCTTATATTAACTTTACCTTAGATACCTTACTTAAAGGTTACCCTAGCATGTTAAGTAAAGAGTCTGTTGTAGTAGAAATACTCGAGACTGTACAGCCAGGTAAACGCTTATTAGCAATAGTCAAAGACTTAAAAGACAAAGGCTATACGATTGCACTAGATGATTACATGCATCAACCTGTATGGCGTCATTTTTATCCATTTATAGATATTATTAAAATAGACTTTTTATCGTGCGATGTAGATGCAATAAAAACCATAATTAACGATTTAAAACCGCACCCACACATTAAGCTACTTGCAGAAAAAGTAGAAACCTACGACATTTATAAACAAGCATTAGATCTTGGGTTTGATTATTTTCAAGGGTTCTTTTTCTCAAAACCTGAAATGGTACAAAGTAAAACACTGCCGCCTTCTGAGATGGCCTTAGCCGAGCTTTTATACGAAACCTCCAACGTTGATATAGATCTGCAAAAAATTACAGATGTGTTTGAGCGAGATGTAAACCTATCTTACAAGTTACTTCGTTATTCTAATTCAGCGGCGTTTGTTCGACGTGCAGAAATAAGCACGATAAAACAAGCCCTTATTGTTTTAGGCGCGAACGAAATAAAAAAATTATTATCGCTACTATTTGCAGCACAAGTGTCTGCCAACAAACCTGTAGAGCTAATTAGGTTATCACTCACGCGCGCTCGTTTTGCAGAGCTACTTGCAATATCTCATGGTCAATTTAAAGATACAGGCATGGCGTTTTTAACCGGCATGATGTCGCTAATGGACGCTATTTTAGATGAAAGCATGGAAAGCGTTATGAAAAAACTTCCTTTGTCGAACGACATTAAAGCGGCGTTATTAGAAGACGAAGGGCTATTAGCTAAATATTTAAACTTAGTTAAATATTATGAACAAGCAGATTGGGATGCCGCTAATGCGCTTACTAAAGAGCTTAACCTTGGAAATAAAGTACCCGATGCCTATCACGAAGCCTTAGGTTGGGTAAGTGAGCAAATGCAGTTAATGGTTAACGAATAATAACCTCTAATAAAAAACTAAAAATGCCAGCATATTTGCTGGCATTTTTTATGTTGGCTTAACGCTTATGTCACAATCACCTTTTATAGACTTTCTAAAAAATCTTCATCAAAGTCTTCAGGCTCTTCTTTAATCGGCGGGTTACCATCATACAGCTCATAAATTTGACGTTGAAAGTAAATATCTTTTACAAAAAGGTACGGATCAAGTGAATCATTTAATAAACCTTCTTGAGGGATTAGCGACGCTCTCGCTTCTACTGCTTTTAATACAAATACTAAAATAGTTTGCGGTGTAGTAAGCGCAATTTCCGGTAAAACAAAGTTATCGACAACATCACCTGTTAAATTACGTGCAGTCGTCGGGCCCATTGCTGGCAGCATTAAATAAGCGCCATCTCCTACGCCCCACACACCTAACGTTTGTCCAAAGTCTTCATCTACATGATTCAAACCTAGTGAGCTGGCTACATCAAATATACCAAATATACCTACAGTTGAGTTCACTAAAAAGCGGGCGAGGCTCACACTTGCATTGCCTGGTTTACCTTGAAGTCCAGCGTTAATCATGTCCACTGGTGCTGAAATATTATCAGTGAAGTTTACAATTGAATTTCTAACCGGGGCAGGCGTTACTTCAACGTACCCTACAGCGACAGGACGTAGAATATAGGCATCAAGTACATCCATATTAAAGTCGTACAACGGACGGTTAATATTTTGTAGTGGATCTCGTTCATCCACTTTATTTTCTGGTACTTGCGCACACCCTGCAAGTATCAGTAAACACAAAAAAGTAAAACTATGCTTTAACATCTAATGTCCTTAAGGTATTAATGTATCAATTGTAAGCGTGTAGTCACTTACATTTTCACGTGTTAGTTTATCTGAATGCCCTTCAAGCTCACCCGAGCTTGGCATAACCGATTCGTCTTTAGATATTCGCGCTGATATAACGATATCTTGTGCACTTGATAAGTTTAGCCCAGCCACCATTGCATTGGCATCTGTTAATTTAACACTCACAGGAAAGCTATACTCTTCAAGCTTTACAACAGCAAGCGGCATGGGCGAGCCCTGCGCAGCTTTTGCAAATACAAACAAAACACCATTTTGTGGTTGTTGCGCTTTAAGCTCATCTGCAAGCTTAACTGTTACATTAATAACGCTTTGTGAAGTAACGGGTAAAACAGAGCCCTCGGCTTGCATTTGCTGATTGATATCTGCAATGCGCTCTGAAATCATTTCATAACGCGTATCATTTTTCTGCATGCTAGCAAGAAGTACTTCAAATGCAGCTTTCGCTTGCGGCCAATCTTTGCGCTCATAAGCTATTAAGGCCAACAAAGATATTGCATCTAAGTTAGTTGGCTCAACTTTTAATACTTTTGAAAGCATACCTGCTGCACGAGTCATATTAGCTTCACTGCCCTCTAATAATAAAACTTGGCTGTAGCTTATTAGTACTTGCATATTATCAGGGTTCATTTGCAGTGCTTTATCAAACGACTGCTGCGCCATATCAAACTCATTTAGTGACATTGCAACGCGGCCTAATAACATCCATGCAACCTCATCATCGCCTGTTTCGCTAAGCTTTGTTCTAAGTGCTAAAGCAAATGCTTGCAGCTCATTTTGGCTAAGAGGCTCGCCTTTTTGCATAACAGCACGCTCACCATAATCAGCAAGGTTGTCCATGGCATCATGCCATGCAGCAATTTGTTGCTCACTTCCGGTAAACGTGTAAAACACACTAGTTAAAGCAATAACAAAAGCAGCGCCTGTTAATGCGAATATACGGTTATTGCCTTTACTGTTTAGCGATTTTTCAGGTGATAACTCATTAAGCAAACGACGTTTTAACTCTATAACCGATTCATTATGATTTTTTAAATCTATACGTTGGTTATCTAGATCAGTTTGTAATTCAACTAAACGCTGCTCATATATGCTGATAAGCTCAGCATTAGCATTGTGCGTAATCGTTTGCACTCGCTCTTTTTGTAAAAAAGGTAACGCCACAAATGCAATAGCAATTAGTGTGAGTAAAGCAAAACACGCCCACATTAAAATCATTAACTTTGCTCCTGACGTTTATTATCAGCAATAAGCTTTGCAAGCAACGCTTCATCGTTACTGCTCCACGTTTGCTTTACAGACGCTTTACGCTGACGAATTACAATAAAGCCAAAACCAATAATGACTATCAGTACTGGTAACACCCAAAGCACCAGCGTAGCTGGCGTAACCGGAGGGTCGTAGTGAACAAAGTAGCCATATCTATCAATCATATAGTCAATTACTTCGTCTTTTGTTTTGCCCTCTTTTACAAGTACTAACACTTTGTCACGTAAATCTTTAGCAACAACAGCATCCGAATCAGCAATATTCTGATTTTGGCATTTAGGGCAGCGAAGCTCTTTTGTTAACTCTTCAAAACGCACGGCTTGATCATTATTATCAAACTGATAACGATCTTGCTCAGCGCTTACAGCCATGCTTATAAAAAAACTAAGGCTTAATAAAAAAATTCTCATTAATTTAGCTCCTGCATAACGGGTGCAAATTTAGCGCGCCATACTCGAGGATTTATATCACCCGTATGATGCAGTAAAATCTTGCCGTTTTTATCAACTAAAAATGTTTCTGGCGCGCCCGATACACCTAAATCAAGCGAAAGCGTACGGTGCAAGTCTAAAATATTAAATTGATACGGATCACCCGCGCGACCAAGCATATCTGTTACGTCTGTGCGCAGAGCCTGCATATCGAATGGCCCATCAAAATCAGCGTCGTAACCTTGCACATAGTAAAGACCAATAATTTTAACGCCTTGCTCACGTAACTTAGTTAAATAGCCAAGCTCTACTAAACATGTTGGGCACCATGTCCCCCAGACATTAAGTAAATACACCTCGCCTTTTAACGACTCGTTAGTCCAGCGTTTGCCGTCTTGCATTAAATCAGGCAGGTTAAACGCTGGCATATCTTGGCCTAGTCGCCCAGTTTGGATTTCTCTTGGGTTTGCAAATAGCCCTTGGTATAAAAACACACAGACAAAAGCGAACACTAAAAGCGGTGCAATAGCTAAAAGTTTACGGTTCATAAAGCACTCTCCGATGTAGCCTTACGCACTGTTTTAGCTGATGTACGATAGCGTTTATCAAATAAAATCATAAAGCCTGCAAATGACATAAGTACACCACCAATCCAAATCCAGCGAACATACGGCTTATGGTAAATTCGAAGCGACCATGCATCGCCACTAAGCTGCTCACCTAACGCTAAATATAAATCACGTTTAAAACCGGCATCTATTGCAGCCTCGGTCATAAATTGCATTCCGATATCGTATTTACGTTTTTCTGCGTGTAAGCGTGTTACTAGCTCATTATTTTTAAGAACTGATACAACGCCTGCATGACCACTGTAGTTTGGCCCTCTAATAGTTTTAACACCATCAAAGCGATATTCATATTCGTTAAGCTGGGCAATATCACCTGGTTTCATAGATACATCGCGTTCAACTGAATAAGCAGATGTAAGTGATACACCCGCAATAATAAATGCAATACCAATATGTCCAAGTACCATAGCCCAATAACTTACAGTAAAGCGTTTTAACCCTTCTGTTAAGGTGCCATGCACAGCTGCTTTGGTGTAAATATCAATCCCTGTTGATAAAGCAACCCAAACAGCAAGCGTTGTCGCTAGTAGCGTAAGCGGCTTTACGATCTCGTAACTTGAGAATAACCAAGTGCAGGTTATTACTACACTTGCTAATACACCCATTAAAATTTTGTTTTGCAAAAAAGCCCATTTATTTTGCTTCCAGCGTAAAAATGGCCCTATGCCCATTAAAATTGCAAAAGGCACTAATAAAATGGCAAACATTTTATTAAAAAACGGTTCGCCAATAGAAATACTACCTAAGCCCATTTCTTTATGCACCATAGGTAATAGCGTACCTAGCATAACAATTAATGTAGCAACCACTAAAAATATATTATTGAGCCACAACGCCACTTCGCGCGATACAAACTTGTATCGACCTTCGCTGTATACCTGCGATACACGCAGTGCATACAAAGCTAAGCCGCCACCGACAACCACACCTAAAAAGGCGAGTATGAATAAGCCCCTATCAGGATCGGTAGCAAACGCATGCACCGATACAATAATGCCCGAGCGCACAATAAAGGTGCCTAACAAGCTTAATGAAAAACCAGCTATGGCCAATAATACCGTCCACGACTTAAAAATACCGCGTTTTTCGGTTACGCTTAAGGAGTGCAGTAATGCGGTGGCGACAAGCCAAGGCATTAGCGCTGCATTTTCTACTGGATCCCAAAACCACCAGCCGCCCCAGCCAAGCTCTGAATAAGCCCACCAACTGCCAATAGTAAGACCTAGGCCTAAGAAACCCCAGGCGGTCATTGTCCATGGGCGTGACCATTTAGCCCACGTGTTATCAAGTTTACCTGTTAAAAGTGCGGCAATAGCAAAAGAAAAAGCAACCGATAGCCCAACATAACCCATGTACAGTAGTGGAGGATGAATAATCATTCCTGGGTCTTGAAGTAGCGGGTTTAAGTCGCGCCCTTCAACCGGAAAATAAGGTAATAAACGCTCAAAAGGACTTGAAAGTAATAAGGTATACATCATAAAACCTACACCTAAAAACCCAAGCACGCCTAATACACGCGCACGTAGTACCCACGGCAGCGATTTAGATCGCACAGCGACCGCTGCGGTCCACCCTGCTTGCATAACTAGCCACAATAAAATGGCGCCTTCATGGCCACCCCAGGTGGAGGTAACTTTATAATACCAAGGTAATGTACTACTAGAATGATACGCCACATACGATACGGTAAAATCATCCGTTAAACTGGCATAAATAAGCGCTGCAAACGAAAGCAGTACAAAAGCAAATTGCCCAATGGCTAATGAAGGGGCTGCACGCATTAAACGAAGATTACCGGTATGCGCGCCCCAAAGCGGAAAAATACACAGTAAAACACTAAGCACCATGGCAAGCGTTAAAGAAAAATAACCAAGTTCTGGGATCATATTAACTACCGCTATCTAGGTTGTATTTTGGTTTTTCGTGTTTGATGCCTTTTACTGCTTCAGCAACTTCTGCTGGCATGTATTCTTCATCATGCTTTGCAAGCACCTCAAAGGCCTCAATTACATTTGGTTCCACTAAAACACCTTGCGCTACAATCCCTTGCCCTTCGCGAAATAAGTCTGGCAAAATGCCCTGATAGCGAACCGTTACTAATGGGCCTGTATCAATGAGCTTAAAGCTTACTTGTAAACTTTGCTCGTTTCGCTCAACAGTGCCAGGCACGACCATACCACCAATTCTTAACTTTTGACCTATGTGTGGTTTTTCTTTATTTGGGCCTTTACCGTCAATTAGTTCGCTTGGTGTGTAAAACAAGTTTATGTTTTCTTGTAGTGCATACAACACAAGACCAATAGAAGTACCAATACCAAACAGTACTGCAATAATCACTAATAGGCGTTTTTTACGTCGTGGGTTCATGATGTTTGTTCCTGCTTAGCTTTTTTAATTCTTTCTTCACGTATTATTTGTTGCTCTACAGAGGCCATAATACGTTTAGTGTCTCTAAGTGAGCTTATTAAAATACCGAGTAAAATGAGTGCGCATGTACCAAAAGAAAGCCATACATAAAATCCATAGCCTCCCATAGCAATAAAATCTGAAAAAGAGTCAAACTGCATAACTACCCCTTATTTAACAACGCTCGCACCCAAGGGCGATGCTTTTCACGTTGTAAAATTTCATTTTTAAGACGAATTAAAGTCACAGTACCTACAAATGCTGCAAACGCTAAAATGTTCACCATGAGTGGCCAAAACATACTAGGGTCAATGGCTTTTGTGTCGAGTTTTGTAATAGTTGCACCTTGGTGTAGGGTGTTCCACCACTCTACTGAGTAATGAATAATAGGTAAGTTAATAACCCCTACAATTGCTAAAATTGAAGCCGCACGACCAGCTGATTTTTTATCTTCAAAAGCGTGGTAAAGCGAAAGCACTCCCAAGTATAAAAACAATAAAATAAGCTCTGAAGTTAAACGTGCATCCCATACCCACCATGCTCCCCACATAGGTTTACCCCATGCGGCACCGGTAATAAGTGCAATGGCAGTTATACATGCCCCTACTGGCGCAATAGCAATAACTGCAAGTTCTGCATTACGTAACTGCCAAACAAGTGCAACAATTGCGGCTATCGCCATTGAGGAATACGCGCCCATGGATAAAATAGCTGAAGGCACATGAATAAAAATAATACGGTAACTATCTTTTTGTTGGTAATCGGCAGGCGCAAAACCTAAACCCCAAACCCAACCAACAATCATAGTAATAACCGTAACGACGGCAAAATAAGGCAGTAACGTATTGCATAGCTGATATGCACGCTCCGCTTTAGCATAGGGATGTAACCACTTCCACATTAACTTACACTCACTTTTAAAGCTGACGATATGGCAATTGGCGCACTTATAATAGCAATAACTAACATGGCACCAAGGATGGCAAGCTGCCCACTATAATCCAGCGACATGGAGCTGGTATCGATAGCAGACGTTGCAAAAATTAAAACAGGAATATACAAAGGCAATACCAGTAAACTCATTAAAATGCCGCCTTTTTGTAGTCCTACAGTCAGGCCCGCACCTATTGCGCCTATAAAGCTTAATAATGGCGTACCTAATAATAAGGTTAATACGGTTGCGAGTAATGATTGGCTTTCTAAATTTAGTAATAAGGCAAAAAGCGGAGTCATCAATACCAGTGGTAGCCCTGTTACAACCCAATGCGCAGCCACTTTGCCTAAAACTGATAAAGATAGCGGGTAAGAAGAGGCAATTAACTGCTCTAATGAGCCATCGTTATAGTCATCTCTAAATAATTTATCGAGTCCAAGCATAGTAGAAAGTAGCGCTGCAACCCAGATAATACCTGGCGCCATTCTCGCAAGTAGACCGGGCTCAGGCCCAATTGCTAACGGAAATAATGAAATAACGATCAAAAAGAATAAAATAGGATTAACTATTTCGGCACGCTGGCGAAATGCAAGCTTTACATCTTTACTAAATACCGCGCTAAATAGCTGCCAGTAAGAATGTTGACGAGTCATTAGTGACGATACTCCAACGTAACCGTTTGCAAGTTATCAAAGTGAGTGGTTAGGTCTTGATGGGTCGTTAATAAAATAGCGCCGCCGGTTTTTAAATGCTCACCAAAGCGTTGCTGCAAGTAAGCTACGCCGCTTTTATCAAGAGCAGTAAATGGCTCATCTAATACCCAAAGTTTGCAATCACTTAGCCATAACCTCACCAATGCCACGCGCCTTTGCTGCCCTGCAGAGAGCATTCTTACCGGCACGTCTTCAAGGCCAACCAAGCCAAGCTTAGCTAAAATAGGGTATAAATCAGGAGTGTCTTGATAGCCATTAATTTGCAACCAATATTGTACATTCTCGATTGCGGTGAGCTGCGTGTTAACCCCTGTTTTATGACCTATGAATAGCAGCTCTTGTGCGTACTCTTCATAGTACTTATTAATAGGCTGCTGATTAAATAAAACAGCGCCTTCGTCAGGCACAGAAAAGCCCGCTACAATACGCAATAATGATGTCTTACCAGCCCCATTAGGACCCGCTAATTGCATGATTTGACCGCTATTAAGGCTAAAATTAAGATCCGCAAACAAACAACGGTCTTGCTTGATGCAGGTGACGGACTTAATGTGTAACAAGATGACGATTCTCTATGCCAAAAATTAGGCGTTAGTCTACCATAATGATAGGGTAATACGAATATTGCTTTATAATCGATTAACGAAAACTTGATTTAAAATAATGAATACACCAACGCAAATAACATTATCTAATTCATTGGTTAACAATCAAACGACCAACAAGCACACTAATGAATTAACACAATTACCCGATGAGGTTATTGCGGCCAAAAACATTCAATTTAATAAAGGCTCAATCACGCTTGATGTATTTGTAGATAAACATTGGCAAACAATTAGATTGGGCACCTCAAGTGAAGCATCAAGTACGCAAAAAATAGCAAGTGCAAATATTCAATTAAGCCCCGATGGTAAACAACTCACTATAACGCCAAATAATACAACAGTGTCATTAAACCAGCCGGCGCAATTACAGCGTTTACTTAATTACATAAATACAGGCACTGAGGTAGAGAGCAAACCTATGCCAGCACAAATAGTGCTTTCGCCTTCACCTAAGCTAGTTATTGAAAAACTCAATGCCAGTATTGCTATAAATAAAGATGTGGCGCAAATACTTTCATCGGAGCAACCTTTAAAAGTAATCGTGAGTACAAATAATAAAGGCGCTCAACTTGATGTTGTAAATCGATTTGCAGATACCGTGCATTCACAGCCCTTAGCGCAAACAAAATTAACTAAACTACTTACGGCTTTATTACCAAGTGCTGAGCTAAAAACAACACCCAAACTTGCTATTTTAACGCATCCACAAAAACAGGGCTCATTCACAATACCTTTAAACAACAAACAAGTGAGCGAACTGCCAAACACCGCTTTAAAAGTAGGCTTAACGAGTCAAGCCGACAAAATTTTAATAAAAACACAAATAAACACAATGCAAGTAACCCTTAATAACTCATTTACTAAGGCGTTTAACAACATTGTGAGTGCTCAGCCAATCGCTTTACCTTCTGAAACTTTAAACAATACGCCAAGCCCTTTAATTAGTACTAACAGCCCTATAAAGTCGTGGTTACAAACAAGCTTTAGTGATTTTAAAACTCGCATTAACGACGCTGTTAAATATTTTGAAAGCAAACCTTTTACTGACAGTTCAAAATCCTCATTAGTCGCGAGTACCACTGAGCAAAACCAAAGCACATTAACTCAAGCTTTAAATAAAATTAAAAACCCAGATACAGCATTACAAAAACACTTTAATCAACTGCCTGCTTTAATGCAGTTAACACAGTTAGTTAAAGCAAGTGTAAATGTTTGGCAATCCTCTACGCACAACGCTCAACAAATCCAGATATCTCTAATTCCAAAAGACTCTGAACTTCAGCTTAAAACAGTAAAAGGCGTGCAAAATCAGTTACCCAGTGAAATACCTTCACGAAGCCAAATGTTGCAGCCTATTGAAGCTAAGCTTTTCAGTAAATTATTAAGCTTACCAGTAACAGCACCAAACATAGTAACTGAGAAACCTTTGCTAAGTAGTCAAATTGCAGAAATAGCACATAAAGCCACACAAAACACTCCCGATTTAACTCGCCTAGTTAACCAGGCATTTAATAGAATGGTATCGAGTAGCAATATAAACCCTACTACAGTTCAACGTGAGATATTAGCAACGATACAGCCGACACTGCTTTCAAGCGAATCATTACAAAGTAGCTTTAGTAAAGGGCTTGAGCAAGTAGCGGTTAGTATCTTAGCAGCCCCTATTATTAGCCAATCAGTCACGCCTTTGACCTTTAATAATCAAACTGGTTTAGATGCCCTACTTCAAGTACTTATTCCTACATTTAAAACAGGCAATTCAGGTCCCAAAATACTCGAGCAATTACAACAAGCTCAAGTACAAGCATTGGCAAGCGAAATAGTACAAGTAAAAAACACGCTTACTCAAGTAAGTGCGCTTACTCCTAATCAACAAATTGATACAAACCCGCTAGCGCAGTTTTTGTTTCCTATGAAACTGCCACCTGAAGCAGGGCAAACCGAAATAACTCTGGGGCAATATAAAAAACCAAGTGCAGATAAATTAGAAGATAAAAATGTATGGTTTGTAAGGCTAAATTTTGATTACGCTCAACTTGGCCAGCTACAAATTACGGCAGAGTTAATGGATAAAGCACTTGATTGCCAACTACTCGCCTCAAGCCAAGAAGTAAGTGCTATTGCTCACCCGCATTTAGATAACCTTCGTTCAAAACTGGCTAAGCACGGCTTACAAGTTGGTGAGCTAAATTTAAAAAGAGGCGATGCTAAGCACAGCGATTTTTATAAATCTCACGCCATTATTAACATTAAGGTTTAATTATGAATAATGCACCTAATGATAAATCAGCCATCGGCCTTTTATACGAAGCAGGCAACTCGCCCACAGTCAGTGTAAAAGGTTTTGGTGAATTAGCAGATGAAATAATAGCAGCCGCTGAGCAAAAAGGGATTATGATCCACCAAGATGAGGCGCTCGCTAAAACACTGTCACACTTAAAGCTTGGCGAAGAAATCCCCAAAGAGCTGTATTATGTGATTGCCGAGTTAATTGCTTTTTCGTATGTATTAAGAGGGCAATTTCCACCTGGGTGGCAAGACTTTCAAGGTAAGTTAAACATAAAAGCATAAATAGGCGCTAAGCGCCTATATGAGTTAGTGTTATTTAGGTAAGTTAGTTATCTTTTTCTGCTCTAGCATTTCTTTCCAGTGCATAACTTCGCTTGGTAAAATAGGTGTTTGACCTTCAAAGCCAGCTACTTCGAGCATTTCTTCAATACTCACAATCCCCTTTTTACTTTTAAACACACCACGTACGTATGCAACAGCATGTAGGCCTCGCTCTGAATGGAACTTTTGTTCTATATAAAAATATTTATGATCCCAACCCACTAATTTAGTACTTATTGTATAGCGCTGCATAGGCTTAATATCACGAATATAAGTAATAGCTGTAGCATTCACTATAGGAAACCAACGACGTTTCATTACTTGTTTTAATAAGCCAATTCTTTCGATCATCCACGTACGAGATAAATCCATCATCGCAAGATAGCGAGAATTTGTTAGATGCATATTAATATCGCAATCCGTAGGCAACGCTTTGTAATCAATATCTACTGTATCGAGTAAATCTTGATAATGCTGATTGCGTTTAATTTTAAAAAATAATAATAAAAGTCGAATATATAGGTTCACAACAAAGGTCTTACCAGCTAATTTTACACGAGTGTAGCACAGCCATTTACTAACACGAATTTTCTAATTTAATCTTAAATCATTATTATAATAAAAGTAAAATCATGAAATTAAATAATGTTATTCCTGCCCTTATTTTGATAACACCTAGTTATAGTGCGTTTGCCGACTTTTCGTTGCCAAGCAAAGGGACGTTTACCTACCCAACAGGTGTAATTAAGGAGTTGGGTTTAAATGACAACAGGAAGCTGAAAAGTTCACTATAGCCTCAAATAGCTACAATATGGGCAAATACCTAGCGCTTACTTTGTTGCAATCACACTTGCTAAAGATAATAGTCAAGTGTGGTGGCTGGCGTTTAATAACGGCTTTATTAAAGAGTTTGAATGACACATTGACGATCATAACGTTGTAGTAAAAAGCAGCCGTTTATCGTTCCGATAAAAGGTGGCTATGTTATATGAACTCAATGGTCGTAGTTACTTTTACTCATAACAAAGCAAGTATAGTAATGAACTTTAATGAAGACGGTATAGAAACAATAGCTATCGATGGGGTTACTAAAAAATATGGGCACTAAAAACGAGTGCCCTTAAAACTTATTATTACACCTTTACAGTTTTACGGTTAATACCGTAATCACGCAATTTATTTGCCACTGCGGTATGACTTAAGCCTAAACGCTTGGCCAACTGTCGTGAACTAGGATAAGCAGGATAAAGCTTACGAAGTAAAGTAGCTTCAAATCGTTTCACAGCTTGATCTAAGGAGCCTTCAAAGTCTGATTCTAAATACCCTAAGTCATGAGTAAAAGTAGGTAACTGCAAATGCTCTACACGTAGCTCACTGTCATCCAACAATGATACTGCACGGTAAATTGCATTTTCGAGCTGGCGTACATTCCCAGGCCAAGGGTATTGCTGTAAAAAGCTTAAACACTCTTGTGAAAGCAATGGAATTGCATGACCATTTTGCTGTGCGTACTTTTGAATAAAGTGTTCAGCCAGCGGCCCAACATCAGCTTTTCGGTCTCTTAATGGCGCTATTTCAAGGGTTAACACATTGATGCGATAATATAAGTCTTCCCTAAAGACGCCCTCTTGTACCATTGCTGGTAAGTCTTTTTGAGTCGCTGCAATAATACGTACATTTACTTTAACTTCGTTTTCATCGCCCACTTTTCTAAACGTACCATCTTGCAAAAAACGCAGTAACTTAGTTTGTAATTGAGTCGACATTTCGCCAACTTCATCTAAAAACACGGTACCACCATCAGCCTGCTCCAATACACCACGTTTAGGCGCTGTATTTTCTTCATATCCGGCATAGCCAAATAATTCAGACTCAGCAACATCATCAGGAAGCGACGCACAAGAAAGCGCAATAAAAGGCTTAACAGAACGATTCGATGCATAGTGGCAAGCTCGAGCGAGTAACTCTTTACCCGTACCAGTCTCGCCAGTAATTAAAATAGGCGCTTCTAATTGCGCCATTTTACGTGCTTCGCGCACAACTCGGCGCATCGCGGTACTAAAATTGTGAATAGTTGCAAAGCTTTCTTGCCCGTAGCGTCTAAAGGCACTTACTTGCTGCCCTAGTCGGCTTTGCGATTTAATATTAATAACGGCACCTGCAAGCACATCACCTTCGCCACCTTGCGGCACTGCGATAGGTAAAATGTCGGCAATAAAGTCTTCACCAGCAACTTCAACACGTGTAGTTTGGCCAAGCACTTCTTTGCCTTCTAACCAGCGCGTAAAGTTAAACCCTTTGAGCAAGTTATTAATGTTTGCTCCAATAACGTCTTTTTCGATAAGTTGTAGGTCTTTACATGCAGCATCGTTACATAAACGTACCCAACCTTTAGCATCAATTGATATAACACCATCGGGTAATGCACGTAGTAATGTATTTAGTTCGTTATGTTCACGCTCTGAGGGCAAAAATGCGGTCGTACGCACATCATGAACGCCATCTATTAAACGTATCGAAGGCATGATTTTTTGAAATTGTTCAAATTCAATTTCAGGAAAGCTCACGTACATACGGCAATTAACAGAATCGACTTCAATCCCTTTTAAATCAACGCTGTAGTTAACTAATATATTAAGGATTTCTTGGGCAATACCCATTCGATCAGCACAGTGAATATCTAGACGCATACATCCTCAAAGAAGGAAAAACTATATTAGTGGAATAATACGCTAAGTCGCATTGAGAAGGTAGCTCAATGTAAACATTTTTGGACAAATGGCTTTTGTATAATAAATGTGACCTTGAGCAATACTTGTCTACAGCAAGTATTGCTCAAGGTTTAGCGATTACTTAATTATCTTGAGGGTAGGCAGACCAGTCTCCACCATCTAATTGGATATAAGGCCGCTTATTAACATACATCATTATTGTGCCTTCGTTTTCAGCGACTTTAGGGGCTACGGGTAGGTTTTCTAATAGGTTCGCCACACTATTATTCCCACCGAATACATCGGTTTGTAATGCCTTACTAATTAGCTCAGAAAGAGCAAAGTAACTAGTAGAATCATCCACCACAATTTGCGAATAATTTTGTACATCAGGGCCTATAAATTTAATAGCAACGGGCACTGAAACAATTGCAGGACTAGGAATTTCACGTAAACCCGCAAATTGAACTTTATCACCTTTTAAATTAGCGCCGTGCTCAGGCACTACCATTAACATAACATTACGACCGCGCTTTTCTAATTTTTTAATAAAGCGATTGATATCGGCAAATAAGTTTTTATGTCTGATTGGATAGGTTTCTTTACTGTTTACCCTTGGTTGATTTTCAAGTTGATTACCGTCATGCAAGCTTGTTGTATTGTAATACATAGCACAAGGCTTACAGTCCTTTGACTGCTCTAACCACCCATCTAGCACAGCCTCATCTGAGTATATTGGGCTGTCATCAAAACCTCTAAGTGCAACAGGCATTGAGTCTATATTTAATGGTGTGCCGTCTAAGCCACCATATCTATTTATCAACCCTTTGAACTCATCAAAATGACCGTCGTGATTCATTACTACATTATTTTCATAGCCTAACTTTTCTAGATTTTTAAATAGGTAGCATTGCTCAGGAGCATCTTCAAATAAGGCTGTTTGACTAGTTTGCCCACAACTTGCACGTAACAACCTAACAGCAGCAGGGCCACTGTAAGAAGTCGCTGAGTTAAAGTCAGAAAAAACTACGTCAAAATCTTTATACATATCTGTAATATCTACGCCAATCGCCTTTAAATCAGCAACAGCCATCGAGCACACATTTAATATAATTACATCAAACAACTCGCCATTCACTTGAGCAGGAAAGTTGCTCATTAATAAACTTTGTTGCTGGTAGAAGTCAGCTAACTTTTGATCCGGAGACTGTGTCGCTTCTGTAACGATAGGTGATGAAGTACTGCTCTGGCTTCTCGCTATTGCGGCAGTATTAGGGGCTGTGCTTACTACCTGAACCTGTGCATTAGTGCCTTGCCAACCTACAACTAATAGCCCTACCACTGTCATTGTTGTGAAGCGTATCCACTGCGATGTATACCAAAAGCACACACTCATTACGAACAAAGCCAACAACATATCAACATTCACAACACGAGTAAGCAACTCAATAAAATAACCAAAGCTAAAATCTTGAACATTTCCTGCTTGTTTAGTTAATCGGTTAATTGGTGGAAGCCAAGAGTCCTGATAAAGTAATACAACCGCGAGTACACTACCTAATGCATGTTTTGCTTTTTCTATTAACGGCTTTTTGAATTCAATAGCTAACATGGCTGCAAAAGCGGCATTAGTGAGCACGTTAAAATCAATGGCGCCATAATAATAGAGCGCGAATTTAACTAAAAAATAAAGGTTCCACACCCCTAAGCCTGACAATTTCACTGCTTATCCTTTTTTGTTTTATTTGGTGTATAAGGCTCTAGTACTTCATGTTTAAAAGTAAGCTTATAATAATATTGTTTTACACGGGTTAATAAGTACGTACCAAACATACACAGTACAACACCTAATATCATCGCAAAAAAAGCGGTCAAAAAAAGTTGATTAACACTCATACATTGCCCTTTAGTTTCATTGTAAAAGGCTTAGCATCGGCTCGAGCTTTATTAATGAGCTCAGGTGCCTCTAAGTTATCAATAACACTCTCTGGCATATCGGGGGCAAATTTATAACTCTCATTCTCTGACAATTGTTTAGAGAAATCTACAAGCTTCTTACCCGCATAAAAACGCCTAAGCTGCTTACATTCTTGTTGAATGTAAAAATGATCTGATATTACGTTTTGTTGTGCAAAAAAATCACTCGTTGTTAATTTAAATAAATGCTTTATTGCATTATTAACATCATTCTCTCTACAGGCATGTAAATATAAGTACACTGTATTTTCTGCGATACTAAAGACATCTCCTTCACGCTTGATATGAAATAAATGAAGGGGATGGATTGGATCTATTCTTGGTAAAAGCTCTAATTTGACTAATACCCCGCTAACACCGAGGTTTACGGCAGAATCACTGTGAACTTCTACTTGTTTTGTAAAATCGTTAAAAGGTAAATACCCTTTAGAAAACGTGTTTTCAGTGTATTTAAGTACATGCTCAACCGATGGAGGTAATGGTCTTGTATATTGAAACCCTTGTATTGATTGTACTTGTGACAACAACCTAGATGGTTCTGTGGAGCTATACAAAATAAGGTTTACACCCAATGTTAAAAGTAAGCACTCATCTTGATGGCGAATAACACCATCAACGTTTTGAATAACTAACTTTAACCAACGTCCACAGTTTTTTCTTAATTCGAAACACTGCTTACCTAATAGCGATAAATCGGTATAACGTGTTACTGAAAAAATTAATGTAGCAGCCTCGACTTTTGGCCCTTTATTAAATAAAGCATTGTTATCTTTTAGCGTTTTGTAGTGTGCTGGTAGTTTAGTACCCTCTGGTACTACATTTTGAACTAGCCAAACTTCGTTCTCATCGGCAATAGCCGACTCTTGAAGTGATTTACTTTCTTTATTTAAAGCCTCTTGCACGACAAACTGATCACCACTTATTGATAATTGAAAATGCTCACTCGCGATTATGCCTTTACTGTGACCCCAGTAGTCATATTCGAGCACTCGCATAGCCGAGTCGTTATCAACAAACATTAAACCATCTAAATACTTATTGAGGCATCTGAATAAAAAACGATAGTTAGCAATATCAGGGCCTGATATCAAAAATAATAGGGTAACGCCTGTTTTTTGGGAAAAGTCATTATATTCCCTCATAATCAATTTTAAACTTGCATCATCGACACTATTAATTTGCGCTGTGTTAAAGTGAATCAAAACAAGTGCATTGTTTAGTCGCTTATAAGCACTGATCTCTCTTATTATATTTTGATTTAATTGCCTAGCAGTAAATTGCTGTGTACCCGAGGAAAGAGAAAAAGGATGCACTCTACTTTGTTCATACGCTAAATTTAATGCATGAGAGAAAGAAGAATCAAAAAATGATTCAATCTCTTGAGAAACTATAAATATATCATTATTCAAACTTGCGTTAACTGAATGTAACGACACTTCAATAACAAAATTGTCCAAAGGAGCCAAAACAGCATAACTTGAAGCCGGTTTTAACTCTTTTGCTGCAGGCTCTAATCCCGTTATGTTAAAGTTATGCACTTAAAACGCCCTATAAAAAAATACTTTTTTACTAGTTTTAACCGTTATTCTATATATAATAGCCAAATATTGTCCACCTATAATAAAAATAATTAAAACGTTACCCAAAGGCCACGATGAACAGTTTAACTTATAAAGATTCACAAACGTTAACATCTAGTGACATAGAAAACCTAGCGCTTCGCTTTGGTGGTAAACGTGAAGACTACATTGAAATTGTAAATAAACAAAAAAATATTCAAACAATCAATAAATATGCTTTATTAAAAGAAATAAATAATGAACTAAACGCAGCAATCAATCCCTGTCATAGCGAGTAAATTAACGTTGCAAAGAATTTTTGTTAAAGGTATCAAAGGTGGGTTAGGTAGCACGTCTATTGTTGCCAATCTCGCGTGCGTGTTAAAAAAGTCTCATGTTAATGTCATTGCAATAGATTTAGATCCTAAAAGTGACTTGGGTTTACATTTTGGTCTGCCCTGGAAGTCGACCAAAGGTTGGAGTAACGAAGTCAATTTCGAAGATGTACTTTTACACTTCCATCAAGATAGTGACGGTGTCATTTTTTTACCTTTTGGTGACATTAATGTTGATCAAAACGACATTGCCCACATTGTTAACAATTGCAAAAAGCTGGATTGCCCACAAAATTCATGGTTTCTATTCGATTGTCCCTCTTATATCGACTTAGCACACTTACCTTTGGAACCGAATGATATAGTTATAGAGCTCATAAATTGCGATGCGACTTGCCACAGCTTAATATATAAACGCCTTAAAAAGCTAAAAAGTACTGATTCTAGTTGGAAACACTACTTTTTAGTTAATCGCTATAACTCTGCCTCTGTTTTAGAATTTGACTTGTTCTCACTTTGGCAATCAACCCTTCCCTTGATGGCACCGTTTTTTATTAACAGCGATGAAGTCATCAAGGAATCCACGGCTTATAGAAACGTCGCCCTTAACTGCGCGCCGTATAGTATTGCTAATGATGACTTTGAAACACTCGCAGGCTGGCTTGTTAGTAAAGCTGCGTTGTAACTATGAGCTTTACCATTTTTTACAATCGTCCAATTCACAGTACTTTATATATACTGTTGAGCATTTTATTTACCGATAAACTTGTTCGCTATATTCTATTTAAATTTCATAGCTACTTTAATCAGCATAAAGTAAATGTAATTGAAGCCTTCTTAATGCCTTTTATTACTTTATTCAGTTCATTATTTATAAATATTAAAAAAAACAAACTTGATTTTGAACTGGTGCTTTACAGCTACTACCCGCACCTAAGGCTTCCTTATAGAACATATGTTTATTCAAATATAATACGCTTTATTATTCAGAGCCTATTTTTAATGTTTTTTAAAAATAGGCTTAAAGAAAGCTCATACTCTATAAAAGAAACCGCTGTCGATTACTTTTATAATCGGGTTAGCTACGTGCTAAGGCAGCTACGTTGGTTCGATTTGAAATTAGGGAAATTAATTAGACGCTTACTATCAAAAAATAAAAAAGCTCCAAAAAAAAGTGCCTTCAAAGCTATGTCTGAAGCGCGAATTTGGCAAAATAAGCTTATTAAATATTTAACGCTGGCATTTATTTTTTTCTTATTAGCGATCTTTATAACCATTCCGTTTAGCCTAGAAGCACAAGCTGTCTTTATCAGCTTTATATTAATCGTAGCGTATGCACTTAAACGTGTAAAAGGGCAAATGGCTACCATTGTCATGATCACCCTCTCTGTAACTACTTCTTCTCGCTATTTGTGGTGGCGCTATACCGAAACCTTAAATTGGGGTGACCCTGTTGCACTTACGTTAGGTGCGGGATTATTACTTGCAGAAACTTATGCGTGGCTTGTGCTTATTTTAGGCTTTTTTCAAACAATAAATCCGCTTGAACGTAAACCTATTCCGCTCCCCAAAAATACAGATTTATGGCCCACGGTGGATGTTTATATACCCACTTATAACGAGCCTTTAAGTGTTGTCAAACCGACCACACTTGCGGCATTAAGCATTGACTGGCCAGCAGATAAATTAAACGTTTATATACTTGATGATGGTAAACGCCCTGAATTTGGTGAATTTGCTAAAGAGGTTGGTGTTGGCTATTTAACACGTCCAGATAACAATCATGCAAAAGCGGGTAACATGAATAGCGCTATGCGTTATACCGATGGCGAATACATCGCTATTTTTGATTGCGATCACGTCCCCGCTCGTTCATTTCTACAAATGACAATGGGACAATTTTTAAAAGATAGTAAAGTATGTTTAGTTCAAACACCGCATCACTTTTTCTCCGCGGACCCATTCGAGCGAAACCTTAACAATCACAGTCAGATCCCCAACGAAAACATGCTATTTTATGGGCTTATCCAAGATGGTAACGACATGTGGGATGCCACCTTCTTTTGTGGTTCTTGTGCGGTTTTAAAACGAGAAGCACTTGAGGACATTGGCGGCTTTGCTTTTGAAACGGTAACTGAGGATGCGCATACAGCTCTTCGTATGCAGCGTGCTGGCTATAAAACAGCCTATATTAATATCCCGCAAGCAGCGGGTCTTGCTACCGATAGCCTTTCAGCCCATATAGGTCAACGTATCCGTTGGGCTCGTGGTATGGCGCAAATTTTTAGACTCGATAACCCGTTAATGGGAAAAGGCTTAAGTGTTCCTCAGCGCTTATGTTACATAAATGCTATGCTGCATTTTTTATCGGGTATTCCACGTATAGTGTTTCTAACAGCCCCTTTGGCGCTTATATACTTTAATGCATATATTATTTACGCTCCATTTTTGGCCATCTTTATATATGTCGTGCCAACGCTTATCCAAATAAAAGCGACCAATTCACGTATTCAAGGTAAGTACAGGTACTCATTTTGGGGAGAAGTCTACGAATCAGTACTTGCTTGGTATATATTAAAACCAACCACCGTGGCTTTATTTAACCCTAATAAAGGTAAGTTTAACGTGACAGAAAAAGGTGGTCTAAACGATGAAGAGCATTACGACTGGGGAATTTCTAAGCCTTATCTAATTCTCTTAATCATTAACTTATTAAGTATACTCGTAGGTGTTTCAAGACTCGTTCTGGGCGATCCTAGCCAAATAGGCGTACTGATAATAAGTATGGGTTGGGCTATTTATAATATTATAATCCTTGGCGCTGCAGTTGCTGTAGCGGCAGAAGCCCGACAAGTAAGGCACTCACATCGTATTAAAGCTAATTTCCCGGCAGGTATTCGATTAGCTAACGGACATACCCTAAAGGTTAAAATTACAGATTATTCCGATAATGGGGTAGGTATCGAAACTGAACATGCACACTTATGTCGTGTAAACGATAAAATAGAACTCTTAATGAGCCGTGGTAATAAACAGTTTTCGTTTACCACACATGTATGTAATACCCGTAAAAAACAAATAGGTTTAACCATAAAAGATTTGTCGCTTGAAAAGCAACGTGCTTTCATTCAGTGTACATTTTCAAGAGCAGATGCATGGCTAGATTGGCAGAATAACTTTAGACACGATCGCCCTTCGTATAGCTTTAAAGAAGTACAAAAAACAAGTTTAAGGGGGTTTAGTAATCTATTATTTCATGCGCCTAGGCCATTACAACCTATTATTAAATTTATGACCAATATTGTCATTTACGTAAACTCATTCACTCCAAAAAAACCGATAGTGCATAATAATTATGATTAAAAAGCTACTTAATACATTTCTGACATTGTTACTCATTAGTATTGCTCATCAGGTGATGGCTATAGAGCCCATACATGATAAATCTATATTTATAAATGGGTATCCCGAGAGTGCACAGGTTTCAAGCCTACGTTTAGATTTTGAAGCTTTAGGATTTAATGACTACAAGTTAGATGGTATAAATAATAATTCACGCGTCGATTTTACAAATAGAATTGATAAATTGAGTACAAATTTAAAGCTTAATTTTTCATACACTAATTCGCCTTCATTAATCGCTAATGTGTCGCATTTAAAAGTTTATTTTAACGATAACCTAGTTACTGTTTTACCTATAAACGATGAGTTAAGCGTTGTTAAGAATACGGTTAACCACAGCTTAAGCCTTAACGCAAAATACGTTCAAGACTTCAACCAGGTTCGCTTTGAGTTAGTTGGCTATTATGATTTACAATGCCAAGACTATTTTAACCGCTCTATTTGGACTGAAATAAATAAGTCGAGCAACATCACACTTGACCAAAAGCAATTAGCTATCGATAGCCGCCTGGAGTATTTGCCCGAACCATTTTTTGATACCAAAGACTACGGTAAATTAAATTTGCCATTTATATTTGCAACAACACCAGGCACAAAAGCAATTGAAGCAGCTACGACTTTATCTAGCTGGTTTGGTGCACAAGCAGATTGGCGCGGTGCAGACTTCCCAGTAATCTTAAATAAAGCACCAGAGCAGCATAGCATCGTATTTATTACTAACGATTCTAAACCTGATTTTTTAATAGACTACCCAGATGTTGAAAAGCCAACCATAGAGCTTATCTCAAGCCCTATCCATAGATATAACAAAATGTTGTTAATACTTGGCCGTGATGAAGAAGACTTGAAAACAGCAGTAACTGGGCTTGTGTTTGGGCACAAAATAATGACAGGCAGAAGCGCAAGTATAGAAGCAATTAATAAACTTCCCTTGCGCAAAGCATACGATGCCCCGCGCTGGCTACGAGGTGATCGCCCTGTTCACTTTGATGAATTAATCGACTACCCAACTCAATTACAAGCACAAGGCCTAAATAATGGCCCGATTAAATTAAATATTCGTTTTGCGCCCGATTTATTTACATGGCGTGAAAAAGGCATTCCTATTACGTTGCAATACAGAAACACTCCAGAAAGTGAAACGTTAGATTCACGCTTAAATATGCTTATCAACCAAGAGTTTATTAGTGGTTTTTTGTTAAAAAAAGACGATTCATCACCCTCAACAACAAAAACATTACTGCCATTGATAGCCAATACAGATACAACGCAAAGTGCTGAAGATTTTTCGTTAGACGGTATTAAGCTCGCTAACAGAAACGAGCTTAACTTTGACTTTAGATTTGCAGTGCTGCAAAAAGGAGAATGTCCAGCCGCCCCTCCTGGTGGTGAGTTTGGCGTAATAGATGGAAACTCTAATATAGACGTAAGTGGGTTTGACCATTACATCGCATTGCCTGATTTAAACGTATTTGCTAATAGTGGCTTTCCATTTACTAAATATGCTGATTTACAACAAACTTTAGTGCTTATTGACGAAAAACCAACAACCCAAGTAATTTCGGTACTGCTTAACTTAACTGGGCATTTTGGTGCAATTACAGGCTACCCAACTCACAGAATGAGTGTTGCTCATTTAAATCAAAATGCTGACTTGGATGATAAAGACATTTTAGTGATTGCCAACGCTAGCACCGCAGCTAAAGAACTTGATGAAAACTCGCAAACTAATATTTTATTAAATGGTAATCAACGCGCTATAAAACAAGCTATATACAACGGCGCTTATGATGAAAGTGAATCTGAAAAAGTACAAGTGAGCATAACAAGCACCGGCGATATGGCTGTAATTACAGGCTTTCAGTCTCCGTTTGATTCCGAGCGCTCTATAGTTTCCCTTAGTGCGACGTCTCTAAATGGATTTAACTTATTAGATAGTGCACTAATGAATTCAGAATCCCTTGCACAAATTAAAGGCAGTGCAGTTGTTATTAACTCGCAAGGAATTAAAACAATAAAAACCGACGAGCAGTATTTTATTGGCCATATTCCAGTGCATACCTTAATTTGGTTCCACTTATCGGATCACCCATTCGTGCTTGCACTACTGTCTATTTTAACCCTGCTATTGATCTCATTTATTATATGGCGATTACTACAAGCGCTTACATACAAACGCTTAGCTGAAGGAGATAAATAATGAAATCACTCATTAATGTATTTTTAACTGTGATTGCATTAATTACTTTTAATGCCAGCGCACAGATTGAACAATGTAAACCATGGGGCGCGTGGCAAACATTTAAAAGTAATTTTATAAGCCAAGATGGACGAGTTATAGACTTAGGCAGTGAGCAAAACATTACTACTTCTGAAGGACAATCTTATGCATTATTTTTTGCAGTTGTTGCAAATGATAAAGCAACATTTGATTTAGTGCTTAACTGGACTCAAGAACACTTATCTGAGGGCGACTTAAGTACGCGTTTACCGGCATGGCAATGGGGAACTAATAAAAACAAAGAAAGCGGAATTTTAGATTCTAACCCAGCCTCAGATTCTGACCTGTGGATAGCTTATAGCTTATCGCAAGCGGCAAAGCTCTGGGATGACCGCCGCTACGGTATTTTAGCCGCAGTCCTTGCACAGCGTATAATGCGTGAAGAAACAGCATATATTTCAGGCCTTGGTTTATCACTTTTACCCGCTCCATCAGGTTTTGAATTTGATAAAGAACGCTTTAAGTTAAACCCGAGCTACTCACCTTTGTTTATTTACCAGCAATTTAAAAAGCTATACCCACATTCTCCTTGGCATCAGTTGCATGAAGGCTCAGCAAAGCTTATTTTAGATACCGCAAATAAAGGGGTTAGCCCTGACTGGGTGATGTATGATGCTAATAACGGGTTTTACTATGATAGAAAAACAACTGACTTAGGTAGCTATAACGCAATTAGAGTCTATTTGTGGGCCAGCATGATGGCAAACGATGCACCTTACAAAAAAGAACTTTTAGCACAGTTTAAGCCTTTTATAGAGACAGTTAATGATAGAGGGTATGTACCATTAAATACTTTTGCAAAAACTGGAAAGTCTGAAAAAAGAGGCCCTGTTGGCTTTAACTCAGCGCTACTACCTTTACTTGCAGAAAATACAGATAGCGCTGTTGTAATGGCTATTCAACAAAAGCTAATGGTCGATCAATCATTTACCCGAACTCGTTATTACGACAGTGTACTTAATCTATTTGGTACTAGTGCATTCAATAAACGTTTTTCAATAACAGCAGATGGGACGCTACAACCAGCATGGAGCACTGAATGCCGTTAAGGTTTGCCCTAGCTTGTACATTGGCCCTTAGCTCAGGGTTAAGTGCCAATACAATCAATGATATTGATACACAGTCTGTTGATTGGCTATTAAGCCAAATAAATATTGGCGAAGCACAGCAAAATAAAAAGCTTATTGAAGACAGCTTAGAGAAACTGTTGGCGATTGCCCCTTCCAGAATAGAAACGCAGTGTGCATTAGCGCGATACGACTTTGCTAATAAACAATACAGCAAGGCAAATCAGCTACTTAATAAAATAAATACAGGGGGGTCAATACAACATCCCTGTGTTGCTCAGCTCAGTGCACTTTCAAAAGCCGAAGGTGTTGATAAAGCACGCATTCAGGAGGCTAAGTTATTAGCTCGAGCTGGTAGGTATGAACAAGCAAGAGCTATTTATAATTCATTGTTTAAAGGTGTATACCCTTCTTTGAGCTACGAACTAGAACACTTAAGTTGGTACTCACAAGATGATACACAATGGCAAAGCGTAACAAGGGGTTATAAAACCTTACTAAAAGCTTATTCGAATATAGGTCAAGTAGAAGTTCCGTATGCACGGCACTTACTGAAAAAAAGCCCTACAAATAAAAAAGCGATAGATATTTTAAGCAAATACGGAGCAAGTCCTAATTTTATTAATGAAGTCGAATTTATTTGGCTTGCAACTTTAAAAAGTATGGAGCTTACTCAAAATACAGTTAAGCAGTACCAGCGTTACTTCACTGTTTATCCGTTTAGTAGTAAAGGTAAGCTACAATATGAAGACTTCCAAAGAGATTTAAAAGTAAGACAAGCCTTACTTGCTGATCCTGCATATCAGCTTTGGCGTAAGGGTGACCGCTTACTCAATGCAAAAAAATTAAAAGAAGCTGAACCCCTGCTACTAAAGGCTTTAAAAGGTCGGCCAACCGATAAAGAAGTGATGCGTAGCTTGGGGTATTTATATTTAGCCAAAAGCGACTATAAAAAATCGTATTACTATTTTTTTACCGCTCAAAAATATACACCTAACTTTGATGAGCGTGAAGGACTTAAAGAACTCGCAACTGTTGCGAAGTTTTGGCAGTACATGGCTGAAATGGAAGACGCTATAGAGCAATCCGACTTTGAAACTGCACAGTTAAAACTAAACCTAGCTGAGCAATTAAATTATGACCAAGAAGCTTTCCTTTATAACAAAGGCTTATTGCTAGTTGCTCAAGGAAACTACACACAAGCAGCGGCGGCCTATCAAGGCGCACTAAAAACAAACCCTTTATATGAAAATGCTTTACTTGGCTTATTGAATATTGCGCAGCTTGATCAAAACCAAAAATCAATTCGCAATTTTTATAACTCATTAAATGCTAAGCAGCGAAATTTAATATACCCTTCTTATGCAACTGCAATTAGTAATACTCTAAGAGATAAAGCAAGTGAGTATACTAATGAGGGTGATCTAGAAAAAGCAGAAGAATTACTTAAACAGGCAATTGAACTTTCACCAGAGCAACCTTGGCTTTATTACGATTTAGCCTTTATATACCAACAAAAAGGTCTTACCCAGCAAGCACGTAATTTGTTTAATAATGTATTATGGCAATTCCCGTTAAACTCCCAAATAAGATATAGCCATGCTTTATTTTTACGCTCTATAAATGATTATGAAGGGGCTTTAGATACACTTAAATACATTCCTTTTAAAAACCGAGATGCCGATATTATTGCCCTAGAGCAGCAATTATTGCTCAATGAGTCTCTTACACAAAGTCAGCAATATCTTGATTTAAAAAATAAATCTGTCGCTATTTATCACTTAAGTAACTTAGAAGCGAGAGAGCTAACACCCGAAATGCAAGCCGAGCTTTCAAATAGTTGGTACAAAATTGATGAAAAACTACACGCACTTAAATTACTTTCAAGTGCCCTGTCATCTGATCCATTATTGTCGCCTTATTGGCATATTTTACAAGGCCAATGGTTATTAGAACAAGGTAACAAAGTTGAAATCAAAAGCTGGTTTGAGGATTACGTGTTACCAGAGAGCGCCTCTGAAACCGACACAATTCAATATGTTCAGTTGCAAAATAACTATCTAAACCAGTTTTATACTGGTAGTGATTTGATTGCTAAGCTCAATCAGCTAGATCAAAAATATAAAAATATCCCAGCAACAACTACCGCACTTATTAATGCAAACCTGGCACTAGAACAATATGAAGCAGCTGTGATTTTGTATCAGCGAAAAGTGCAAAGCAATCAAACAATCGAGCCGCAAGCAATGCTTGCTATTGCAAATGCATACAAAGAACTTGGTAACGACTTTCAGGCAAAAGAAGTAACAGAACAAGCAATAACACAAACCACCTCACAAGAGGGTTACTTGCAGCGCCAAATCATGTCATCTTTAAATGAATTAAATTATTCAGGAGATGCGCTTTATTTAGCTAAACAACTTATTGATAAGTCACCAAACGATCAAGAGCTACGTTATTTAGGCGCTCAAGTTGCAAGCAACTTTAATGAATCAGAGCAAGCAAAATCTTGGTATGCACAAACGCTTTCGCCTGAGCGCACCTTAAATGATAAAGAGCTTTACAGCTCACTTTTAAAAATATACGAAACCGACCCCTGGTACATAAATGGTGCTAAGCGTGAGCTAATAAATGAGCAAAACAAAAACCAAGCTTACATTGCTATTGGCGTTAACTTTAGCGGCCAAACAAGTACAGAAAGTGATGCTACACTTGGCGCCGGCTCAGTACCTATTGAAGCTTACTTTCCACTTTGGCAAGGGCAAGGGTTTATAAAAATAGACCCCACAAGTATTAGTGCACAAACAACACGTTTTGATGAACAATTTGCTGGTAGTCGTTATGGCCAAGGTGCCTTATGTATTTTTACCTGTGCAATAGATGAGGTTACCCCGGAAGAAAAAGGTGTTGATGTTGGTATAGGTTGGCAAAATGAAAACTGGCGTGTAGATGTAGGTACAACGCCACTTGGTTTTTTAATTGAAGACATTGTTTGGGGCGTAAATTATGCTGATAGTCTTGGCGACTTTAATTATAGTTTAGAGCTTGAAAAGCGACCTGTAACAAATTCGGTTCTCTCTTATGCTGGCCTTGAGGACATAAACACAGGTGAAATTTGGGGCGGAGTTCGCTCTACAGGCCTTACGGCCAACTTATCACATGACTTGGGTGGCAATTGGGGCTTTTGGTCCAGCGCCGATTTTACCTTATATAGAGGTCAAAATGTCAAAGATAATCAACGCTATAGAGTTATGGGTGGAACATATTACCGAGCAATTAGTAATCAAAAGCGTGAATTAACTATTGGCGCAAGTTTATTGCATTGGGCATATAAGTTTAATCTAAGTCAAGAAACATGGGGACATGGTGGTTATTACAGTCCACAAAACTATGTAGGCTTATCGGTCCCTGTTAGCTATGACGCACGCTGGGGCGATGACTTTGTATACCGCTTAAAAACAGGTTTATCGTATTCACAAACGAGAACCCAAGCCATTGACTTTTTTCCAAATGATACCGATCTTCAACTTCAAGCCTACGATAGAGAGTCGATTACCGGCGTTGACCCCGTATTTGAGGGTGACGACAGTTCTGGCGTATCGTACAACATCGAAGGTAGCTTTGAATATCGTGTAACTCCACACTGGTTCTTTGGCGGCTACTTAGCTATTGATCGCTCAGATTTTTACGAGCCAAACTTTGGCCAGCTTTATATCCGCTATTATTTCAACCCTGTGTACGGCACATTAGAGTTTCCGGGAACGCCAATTATCCCTTACGCTGACTTTTAACGCGGTGGACGGTGATACACCGCGAATACTTCCCCTAGCACTTAGGTATATGTATACTTGAGCGCAATTGTAACTAGGATAAGGGTGTGTCTCTTACCTTGTGGTGTTACAACCATATAGCAAATCATTATCTTAGCTACAAATAATATACTGTTGGTCGAGCATTTTAGTATTTACAAATCCTAAAATAGCTAAAGCAAAAAATTATAAGGCCATCATAACAATACTTAAAGTTAGGAAGTAAATATGAGTTCAGCTCCAGATAGTGGCTGGTTTGGTCACCCTAAAGGACTTTCAACATTGTTCTTCACTGAAATGTGGGAACGAATGAGTTATTACGGTATGCGAGCGATGCTCGTGTTATTTATGACAGCAAGCTTACAAGAGGAAGGCCTTGCCTTTACTGTTGCATCAGCTGCTGCAATTTATGGTTTATACACAGGCGCGGTATACTTTTTAGGTTTACCTGGTGGCTGGCTTGCCGATAGATTGTTCGGTGGCCAAAAAGCCGTTTGGTATGGCGGTATAATCATTATGATTGGTCATATTATTTTGGCTATCCCACATGATTATTCATTTTTTATTGGTTTAATATTTGTAGCAACTGGTACTGGTTTACTTAAACCAAATATCAGTGCAATGGTAGGCCAGTTATACAGTGATGCTGATGAGCGTCGTGATGGCGGTTACGCTATTTACTACATGGGTATTAACATGGGTTCTTTAATAGGTTACTACGTTTGTGGTTACTTTATGGAGAACGTAGGCTGGCACTGGGCATTTGGTGCTGCAGCTGTAGGTATGGCTATTGGCTTAATCCAATATAAACGTACATTAAATAACTTACCAGAGCACAGCGCACTACCTGCTAACCCATTAAGCCCTCAAGGTATTACACGCACATGGGGTGCAATTGCATTATTTGTCGCTATTGTTACTGGCGTAACAATAGCTGCAATGACTGGTGTAATAGTTATAAACCCATCGATTGTAGCCGGTTACACAGCCGTTATATTCACAATTATATTCTTTGTGTATTTCGGTCTTATCTATTTTAAAGGTAAATTAACTGGCGAAGAAAAACAAAGAATGTGGGCACTATTTTTAGTGTGTGTTGCCTCTGCGTGTTTTTGGTCTGGTTTTGAGCAAGCGGGTTCATCACTAAACTTATTTGCCCGTGATTACACTGACCGCCTAATTGGTACGTTTGAAATTCCAACAACATGGTTTCAATCTTTAAACTCACTATTCATTATTGCTTTATCACCATTTTTTGCTGCTCTTTGGATTAATTTATCAAAGAAAATGGTATCACCTACTTACAGCGTAAAATGTGCAATGGGCTTAATTATTATGGCTTCGGGCTTTTTAGTAATGTTCATGGCGGCTCATTACGCTGCTGAAGGTTTAAAAGTGGCACCTTACTGGTTGGTTACTACCTACTTTTTACATACTGTGGGTGAGCTATGTTTAAGCCCTGTAGCATTAAGTGCGGTAAGTAAACTATCGCCTAAGCGCTACACAGGTCAAATGATGGGTGTGTTTGTATTAACTTACTCGATTGGCAACATCATCGCAGGCTTACTCGCTGGTAACTTTGATCCGAATAACGTTCAAGAAATCCCTAACCTATACTTACAAATCGCATTATTTAGCATTGGTGTTGGTATTGTTTTAGTACTTATGAGCTTTAAAGCGAGAGTATGGGAAAAACAAGGGTTAGAAGAAAAAGTAGCTTAAAATTTATTTTTAAAATAAATAAATTTTATTAAAAATCGTCCCCCATAGCCTCTATGGGGGATTTTTCGTCAATTTTCTATGTCACAGCCATGTAAACTGGTATTATCTCCTGATTGATTTTTAACTAATCTTTAGGAAGCAGTACATGCGCTTGTTAACTTTATCTCGCACCACGCTATTAACCTTCTGTATTCTATTTTTGTCTGCCTGTGGTGGTTCAGGCGATCAAGTTACAACTAATCCTAATGATCCAGTAGAGCCTGAGCCAAGCGAATTTACCGTATTTGTAAGTGCTGGTTTAGACGTGAGCCTTGACGAGGGAAGCTTTTTGTTAACGGTACCCGCAAGTGCTGTTTCACAAAATACAGATCTTACTTATGAAAAAGCACTTTTAGATGATGCCAACGCACTGCTAAATATTATTTCTGATATACATGCACTCACTCCAAATACGCTTTCTTTTAGTAATCCAATTACAGTAACCATAAAAATACCCGATGACTATCAACTAGGCGGACAACTCTTTATTGCTCGCCAGTCAGGAGAGTCTTGGACAGTTATTGAAAATTCAATTGTAGAGGATGGTTTTGTAAGCGCTGAAGTTTCTACTCTTGGGACGTTTGCAATAATAATGCAGCGCAACGAAGCTTTTGCTGATATTGGACCTACTTGTGATATTAGTGCAGCTGAGCAATCAGTTAGGTTTATTCATGTTGCCGACTTACATGCAAGATTTGGCTATGAGGAGCAATACTTTAGCCGTATTAAAGCCTACTATAACCAAGCCGCAGCACAAACTCCCCACACATTATTTACTAATGGTGGTGATGACTACGAAAAAGGCACTGTTGCTGAACAGTTATCACAAGGCAGCGCAACTGAGGAAGCAGTAAAAGCAATGCAATTTGACCTGCGAGTGGTAGGTAATCACGACTATGCTTGGGGACCTGAAAAATTATTGAGTTACTCTCAAGATGACAGCGCCATTGTACTTGCAAGTAATACGCGCTACGAGGGTGAACAATTACAAGACTTTGCAGCTGTGGGCTTTGCAAAAGTGCAAGTTGGCTGTATTACCTTGGGTGTATTTGGCATGACCTCTGTACCGTGGAACGAACTAGATGAACCAATAGATCTTGAGCCCATACCTGATTTTATCAAACAGTTCAAAATGAGCTGGCAGTGGCAACAAATAGCGCAAAGTATAGTAAGCCAGTATCAAGACGACGTTGATTACATGGTTATGCTAAGCCATTTAGGTGAAGGCCTTGATATTGATATGGCCACTGATGTGAGTGGCATTGATTTAGTTCTTGGCGGCCACACTCATGGCGGAGAAAGCTATAATACTCTCGATAACGGCGCTGTGGTTATTCAGCCAGATTTTTACGCTAAAGGTATTACCGATGTAACACTTACCTTTAACTTACAAGATAAAACATCGCCCTTAATTAACTATAACACCATTGATACCGACAGTGTGGCTGAGCGTGATGAAGCAACCAAACTCGCAATCGATGAAATTATGGGTCGTTATGCTCCCGATGCTGATACTGAAATTGCTATTTCTGAAAACTACCCTAGCAATTTAGAATTAGCAGAAATAACAGCGTTAGCAGCAGCACATACAAGTGATGTTACCGCAGCACTGCTAAACCCAGATTTAGTACAAAAACGCTGGACCCCAGGTACGCTTACACAGGAAGACTTTCACAAAGCCTATTACGTTGAGAGACAACCTTCTAATACGCCAGGCTTTAACTCCGTATATACAGTTACAGTATCTGGTACTGACTTAAACAATATGTTTGCCAGTCAACCTGATTGGTTTTTACTTAAACCAGATGAAATACAAGCCGATAGCAATTACCAGGTAGCTTTATTTAAGGGTGCTGCGCTCAATCCTGATCTATTTTTTAATGGTGTGACATTCTCGAATGTAGAAGTTATCAACGAAGCATGGTGGCTTCTTGATCAATATGCGCGCTTCAGAACGAGCCAATGCTTATACCTAGATACAGATAATCGTTTGTTTTCATGTGATGATCAAAACGACATTACAGTGTGGAATTTTGATGACGAAAACAACCCACTAACCGCAGACTACGGCCCTTCAGTGTTAAGTTATTTTGATCCTGAAAATACTCTATGGGGGCCAAATAAGACCCAATATAAAACAACAACAGCATTTTCTATTGCAGATTTAAATGATGGACCTTCTGGAGTGATGGCCTTTACTGATCATTCACCTACGCAAGGGCTATTACTAACTTTAAATACTCAAGCTAATGGTGATTACGCCGAGCAAGGCATGGTATCAGACTACACTATAATTATGGACTTATACTGGCCTATTGAAGGGAAGGATATATATCGTCCAATTATTCAAGCAAATACCACTGATTACTTAACTGATGATGCTGACATTTTTATTGACCCCTCTGGTGGCTACGGTCAAGCAACTAGCGACAGCGGTTACTTTGGCACTACCGAGCCTGAAACATGGCATCGCGTAGCATTTGTTTTTTATGCAGCGCCAATAAATGGGGTATACGAAATATACATTGATGGTGAGCTTGTAGGAGTTAAAGAAGATGGCGAAATAAATAGCCGCTGGGCGCTTACGCAAGCCGCATTATTGTTTGCTGATAACAATTTTGAAACAGAGCCAGGCTATTTAAATGCACTTTTATACGCTGGCCACGCAATGACCAGAGATGAAATTAAAAGCATTGGCGGGGCACAATCAAAGCTCATGTTTGAACCTACGACACGCGTTTTAAACCAAACTATTGAACGTCACTATCAAGCAGCCCCTACAGTACAGCCCAATGTATGGTTAGAGCAACGAAACAAGTTTTTTAACAAATACAAGTAATATGTAAACAATTTAATACATGAAAACAAAAAATGCAGTAATATTCAAAGAGGTTTTAATTATTTAAAACCTCTTTTTTATTTATATTAAACAAAAAGTTAAATATTAAGACGTCTATTTAAGCCGACCAATTAAGTCTCTATATATCCAAAGTGTATTGTTAAAAACTAACATTTAAATAAACGTCTTATTTAATTTACAGTTTAACTAATTTCTAAATGCCTCCCTACTCTTTCACAAATTAAAAATCTGGTTGATTATCTAGCCCAACACGCAAACAACACATAGCCGCAGTAGCAATATTTATTGCAGGAGTAATAAAAATGAGTGAAGCAAATAATCCACTAGGTTTAGTTGGTATTGAATTTACTGAGTACGCCACACCCGATGCAGACTATATGGATAAAGTGTTTACTGATTTTGGTTTTTCAAAACTAAAAAAATTCAAAGGCAAAGATATTGTTTACTACAACCAAAACGACATTCACTTTTTACTAAATAACGAACGCGATGGTTTTTCTGCTGAGTTCGCGAAAAACCATGGCCCGGCAATCTGTTCTATGGGCTGGCGTGTTAACGATGCGCAGCACGCATTTGAAACTGCTGTGGCGCGTGGTGCAAAACCAGCAACCAACTCTACATATAAAGATTTACCTTACCCTGCTATTTACGGTATTGGTGACAGCCTGATTTATTTTATTGAGCAATTTGGTGACAAAGGCACTATTTATGAAAGTGACTTTGAAGATTTAGCCAACGCTAATATTGTTGAGGACAAAGGGTTTATACGCATCGACCATTTAACTAATAATGTTTATAAAGGCACAATGGAAACATGGGCTAACTTTTATAAAGATGTTTTTGGCTTTACAGAAGTCCGTTATTTTGACATTAAAGGTCAAAAAACAGCGCTAGTTTCGTATGCACTAAAATCACCGTGCGGTACCTTCTCAATTCCAATCAATGAAGGTAAAGGCAACGACAATAATCAAATTGATGAATACTTAGGCGAATATAACGGGCCAGGTGTGCAACATTTAGCCTTTTTAACAGATGATTTAGTTAGCTCTCTTGATAAGCTTGATAAATCGACCATTGCGACTTTAGATATTATCCCTGAGTACTACGACACTATTTTTGACCGTGTACCTTGGGTTGCTGAAGATAAAGAAAAAATTCGTAAGCACCAAATATTAGTCGATAGCCAAAGTGAAAATTGTTACTTATTACAAATATTTTCTAAGAACCTATTTGGGCCAATTTTCATTGAAATGATTCAGCGTGTTGATGACGGTGGCTTTGGCGAAGGGAATTTTCAAGCGCTGTTTGAATCAATTGAACGCGATCAAGAGCGCCGCGGCGTTTTATAATTATTTGAGTAATTTAAAAGCAGCGATTTTCGCTGCTTTTGTCGTTTCAAATTTAAAATTACAGCGGCAGATTCTACTAAATTCAATAAATTATATCTGTCGCCATGTAGAAAATAAAAAGGAAATGTAATGAGCCTTATTAACGAAACCCATGATATTAATTTAACGAGCTGGGTCAGCTCGGCAAATAATACGGGATCTGATTTCCCTATTCAAAATTTACCTTTTGCAGAGTTTCGTACTAAGGGCACTGATGAGGCGTTTCGTGGCGGTGTTGCTATTGGCGATCAGGTTATTGATTTAGCAAAATTGAGCGTCTTAAATATTTTTACCGGTGATGCTAAAACTGCGCTTGATGCGGCAAGCGAATCAACGTTAAATACATTGATGGGCCTTGGCCAACAATATTGGTCTGCACTGCGTTTAGCGCTTTCAAAAGTACTTCGCGAAGGCGCACAGCAACAAAAAGAAATTGAAAGTACATTACTATCCCAAGCTGATATAGAGTTTTCACTGCCGTGTCGCATTGGTGATTACACTGACTTTTATACCTCGATTTACCATGCAACAGCCGTTGGCAGTTTATTCCGCCCAGATAACCCGTTACTGCCTAACTATAAATGGGTACCCATTGGGTATCATGGCCGATCATCATCTATTGATGTATCAGGACAAAAGTTTCATCGCCCTAAAGGGCAAACAAAGGCACCTGATGCAGAGGCCCCTTCTTTTGGTCCATGTAAACGCCTAGATTATGAGTTAGAACTTGGTATTTACTTGGGTAAAGGCAACGCACTTGGCGATGCTATTGCCATTGAAAATGCTGAAAATCATGTATTTGGTTTTTGTGTATTTAATGATTGGTCAGCACGTGATTTACAAGCCTGGGAATATCAGCCGTTAGGTCCATTTTTAGCAAAAAACTTTGCATCAACCGTATCGCCTTGGATTGTCACCACAGAAGCACTCGCCCCTTATAGAACAAGCTGGACACGTGATGAAAACGATCCGCAACCTATGGAGTACCTAGAATCTGCAGCTAACCGCGAGCAAGGTGCATTTGACATTCAAATGGATGTTAAAATTCAGACTGAAAAAATGCGCAGCGAAGGCCACTCACCTACCCACGTATCAACCTCTAGCTTTAAGCACTCTTACTGGACAGTGGCACAAATGGTCACGCACCACACAGTAAACGGTTGTAACTTTATGCCAGGTGATATGCTGGGCTCTGGTACGCAGTCAGGCCCAACACATGAAGAAGCAGGCTCTTTATTAGAGCTTTCTCGTGGTGGTAAAGAAAAAATAACACTCAGTAATGGCGAACAACGCAGTTTTTTAGAAGATGGCGATAACGTGATTATGCGCGGCTGGTGTGAAAAATCAGGTTTTGCACGAATTGGGTTCGGATCTGTAGAAAGCACTGTTTTAGCTGCAAAATAATTAAAACGTAAAAAATCACATTTTATAAGGGCTGCCTAGGGCGTGTTGATCTTTGCGGATTGAAATTTGTTCAATCTAGGGGCGATTAAATCGCGGCGCGAGGTTTGTAACCTAGTGGGCTAAGTAAAAACCGAGTAACAAAGAGTTTATCGCCCCTAGGCAGAACCCGAAGGGCAGCGCATGTTTGGCATTTATGCTGCGTTATCGCCTATTAATGGGGAATAACCACACTTCATAGGCTCCGCCTTGCCTAAAAACCAAACATGCTGCTGCAAATTCAACCATCACAGATCAACACGCCCTAATAAGCAGGCCTTTTTTATTAATTTTTGAACAGTTACAATTTTTTTCTGGCTTTTTAAACTCAGGTTGATACATTAATCCGGTTAACAGCCAGTATTTATATGCCATGTCATTATCTTTAAAGTCTTTTTATAAAAAATTATTCCCCGCTAGACAGCTTCTTATCCGCCAAAATGGCGAAGTTAAGCATGTTGTTTTAGCCTCTTGGTTGCAACTTTTCATAGTAACCCTGCTTTTAGCGACTGTAGTTTGGGTGAGTATTTCTAGCTTTCGTGTTTATACGCAAACAAATCAAATTTCAAACATCGAAAAGAGTCAATTAAGTAAACAAACTCTTTGGCAGCAAAAAGTCAGTGAGCAACAAGCCTTACATGCAAAACAATTAGAAAAACTGGCTGTGCTTGAGCAAAAGCAAGCGCTACTGCAAAGCATGATAGAGTCACTCCCTGCCTCAATTAGTAAAGAGACAATTAAAATTGAAGATGAGCTTGAGTCGCCAATTAACGATGATAATGGCGAATTTCATGAGCCATTAGTCGATGAAGAACAAAAAACTAAACATGCAAATTTGATTAATACCACTACATTTGCAGCACGCGCTAAGCAGTTAACACAACATTACGAAGAGAATTTTTCGCTTCTTGATAGCGAAATAGATAAACGCCACAACACTATTATTGCCATGCTTAAAGGCGCAGGGCTTGAGTCTGTCTTAGAGCAACATTTAACATTAAGCGCTAAAACAGCTGCGCAAGGTGGCCCACTTAATTTATTTGATGAAGCAAAAATTCCTACGCAATTTTTAGCCATTGCCGATAAGCTATTATTATTAAATAACCTAGAAAACTTTTTAACTGAGCTACCAAACTCACTACCGTTAGATGCTGCAAAATACTACATATCAAGTAATTTTGGACTTCGTAAAGATCCAATGAACAGCCGCAGAGCATTTCATAAAGGCGTTGATTTAGCAGGTTGGCACAAAACAAAAATATTTGCGCCTGCAGACGCTGTAGTCCTTCGTGCTGGTCGAAACGGCGGTTACGGTAACTTTATAGAGCTTGAGCACAAAAATGGCTTAGTAACTCGCTTTGGGCACTTAAATAAAATTAAAGTTAAAAAAGGTCAAACCATTACTAAAAATGATGTCATTGGCTTAATGGGCAGTACTGGCAGAAGTACAAGCACGCACTTACACTATGAAGTACTAATTGATGGCAAGCACGTCAACCCTCTAAAAATAACAAAGGCGCTTTCTCTTGTTCGGTAAAAAAAAGCAAAATACAAATAATACTAGCTTAAAAAGGGTTAACCACACACCTTCAATTATATCTGAAGACGTACGCTTAACAGGTACTCTAACTAGCCAAGGTGAAGTTCAGCTAGATGGACGTATTAACGGTGACATTAAAGCTGAACACTTAGTTATTGGCTCAACGGGTATAGTTGAAGGCATCGTTGAAGCTAAAAGTGTCATCGTAAAAGGTAAAATTATCGGCTCACTTAACGCAAGTGAAGTTAAAATTCAAAGTAGTGCACACGTACACGGAGATGTCTTTAACGATACGCTAAGCATAGACGCCGGTGCTATTATTGAAGGCAGTTTAAAACAACGATTTGAAAAAGAAGAGCCTGAGCTAATAAGTAATGATTCAAAACCTGCAAAAGAAGTAAAAACATTACTCGATGATAGCGATAGCGACTTATCGTTTGTTAATAAACAAGCCGCAGAAAAAAATAAGTAAAGTTAAGCGCTATTTTTTTTCAGTAATATACATTGTAATATCTGCTGTAAATACCAATTCATTGCGGGTATTATAAAGCTTGACCGGAACAACTAAATCTTCTTTATCTACCCACTCATGCGGTAAGTCAATCTCAGCAATTGCTGTCACATCAGTATCTACTTTCGCTAAATATTGAACAGTCATCCCTTTTGGGATCCACCGATGTGTTTTATAAGGAACAGTGGCATCAACCATTACGCCTGCACACAGTTCAGCTAAGTTACACTGTGCAATAGCATGAATAGTCCCAATATGATTGTGTACGCTGCGACGATTTTTTACTACCGCGCTACAGTGCCCTTCTTTTAAATCAAGTATATACGGTTTCATTGAGCCAAAATAAGGCGCTTTAAAACATACCGCTTTACTAAAGAGCCAATTCCCATATGGCAGGCTTTTAAATTTTTGCCATGTTTTTAAAAGTGCGGATTTATTACTCATTATTATTTCCAAACATTTATATATTTTTCAAAATTAACACATCAGACCAGTTTAAAAAAGATAATTAAAGCGTCTATTTGTAGCTAATTAAGTAAAAAATACGAATGACGACGTATGCAGGGGTCATAAGCCCTTTCTTTTTTATGGGTGGACACCTAAAATACCCAGCAAAAGGAGACTCAATGCAAACACGCCCAGCTAAACCAAATTTAGTTTTACTGCTCATCTTAGCGCTACTCGTTATTTTTTGCCCTATGGCAATCGATATTTATTTACCTGCCTTTCCTACTATCGCAGAGCAATTTGCTGTATCAGAGCAACAAGTACAACAAACCGTCGCTATTTTTATGTTAACCGTGGGCCTAGGGCAGCTAATTGCAGGGCCACTTGCTGATAAGTTTGGTCGAAAACCAGTCGCTATAGTTGGGGTTAGCCTTTATGCGGGTTCGGCATTGCTTGCCTACTTTACACCTTCGTTTGAAATATTAATGGTTGCACGTGCGCTACAGGGCTTAGGTGCGTGCGCCACATTTGTGGTTGCGTTCGCTATTGTGCGCGATAAATATGGCAGCGAACGCAGCGGGCAAATGATCACCTACTTAAATGGTATTGTGTGCTTTATACCCGCTATGGCCCCTATTTTAGGTGCTTGGTTAACCGTGCAATTTGGTTGGCGAATGAACTTTATGTTTTTAACTGCTTTTGCCATTGTCGGTTTACTCGTTACTTTACTTTTTTTTAGAGAGACACGCCCTGCCGATAGCCATTATCAAGGTCATATTTTAGATTTACGTCGCTTTAAACCAATTATTAAAACCCCAGTGTTTTTGTTTAATAGTTTACTGTGTATGGTCGCGATGTCAGCCATATTGGTATATGTGACACTCGCCCCTGGCTGGATCATTACCTATTTAGGTGGCACTGTTGGCGACTTTACCTTTTGGTTTACTCTAAATGCGGTACTGAGCATAGTGGCAAGTTTTATAACGCCTATGTATATTAAGCGCAATAGCCAACGAGCACTGCGTTTAGGGGTAAGCCTATTGGTTTTTTCAGGTATTTTAATGCTTGCATTAAGCCATATAGAAACCGCATTTGCTCTTATGTTACCCATTTTAATTTCAGCTTTAGGTTTTGCGTTAAGTTTAGGCTCTGCAGCAGGTATGGCTCTTTCAAGCTTTCCTAAGCAAGCTGGTACAGCGTCTGCATTACTTGGGGCAATGCAAATGAGTGGAGCAAGTATGCTGGTATTTTTAACTCAATTTTTGGGGCTGAGTACACCTTGGCTAATTGCATTTCATTTATTGCTGTTAGCACCGCTGTGGCTTATTTTAATGAGTAAAAAAGCCCATACGTTACACCCTGCTAAAACATGATCAATCCCGATTTTTTAGTTTCTTTTTTATTGGCTAGCTTTTTAATGGCTGTCGCACCTGGGCCATCAAATGCTTTTCTAATGGCGCAAACTTTTGCCAATGGTAGAGCGGCCGGCATGCAAAGTGCTTTTGGGTTTGCTTTAGGTGGGGTTGTACATACCTTTTTTGCCGTGATTGGTTTAAGCGCAGTGCTAAAAGCCTCTGCCATGGCTTATAGCGCAGTGCAATATGCTGGTGCTGTTTACTTATGTTATTTAGGGTTTATGATGATCAAGGGCACATTAAAGCGCCCGACTTCCATGGCCGACTGCGCTGGCGAAGAAAAACCGCACGTTAGTACAAGTAAAAAATCTAACGTAATGTTTCAGGCTATGATGACTGAAGTGTTAAACCCTAAAGTTGCGTTGTTTTTTATTGCGTTTATACCCCAATTTGTAGATCCAACTTTATCATCAGCTACTTTTCAGCTCGCTTTTTTTGGTTTGCTCTATCCTATTTTTGCTTTTCCGATTGACTGCACGTATATTTATTTTGGCGATAAAATTGCCCAGTTTTTCAGGAATCATCCAAACAGTCAGCTTTGGATTGATAGAGTCACCGGTATAGTGTTTATTGCGCTTGCCATAAATTTATTATATTAATTACAAATAATTAGTATTGCTTAACTAATAATAAGATGCAGCATGGAACAAAAAACACAGTCGTTACCAGCAAATAAAAATATTGCCTTAGTTGCCCATGACGGTAAAAAAGCCGCATTAAAACTATGGTGTGAAAAGCACAAAAACGCTCTTAGCAAACACACCCTTTATGGCACAGGTACTACAGGACATTTAATTGAAAAAACCACCGGGCTTGATGTCATTCAGTTATTAAGTGGCCCAATGGGCGGCGATCAACAGTTAGGTGCAAAAATTGCTGAGCATGAGATTCATGTATTAGTGTTTTTTTGGGATCCGTTGGCATCACAACCACATGACCCAGATGTGAAAGCTTTGCTACGTTTAGCGGCTGTTTGGAATATTCCGGTAGCGTGTAATGAAGTGAGTGCAGATATGCTATTAAGTTCACCACTGATGGATACTGAACTTGAGCGAACTTTGCCAGATTACGAAAAATACCTCGCAACCCGACAAATCAGTCTTTAAAATCTGTTAAAGCTACTTGTAAAGCATGCTGGCCCACTTTGTTAGGCCGGCTGTTACACTGCCAAAGTGATCCCCGTTCACCATTTTTATATCACCTAAGTGTTCGCTCAGCGCTGCTTTAATTAAGGGCGATTGTGCACTGCCACCTGTTAAATAAATAACATCTGGTGTCGTTGCTGCATCAGTAATTGCTTGTTTTGCTAACGTTACTATTTGGCTAATACTACTTTCTACCGCTAATGCTAAATCGCTTACTGATAAATTTTTATTAAGGCCATTATCTAAAAAGCTTAGATCACAATCAAAAGCAGCTGACGATGAAAGCGCTATTTTAGCCGCCTCACCTTGCTGTACAAGTTGATGCCCCTGTTTGTTTTGCTGTAAATGCATTAAACGTTTATAAAGCGCAGGTGCACTTACATCACGTAATTGGGCGCTTAATTCTCGGTAATGATTTTCGCTATAAAATTGGCTTTGTAAATTTACATCATTAATTTTACACGCTTGCCAAAATGGTTGATTAGGCAAAGGAAGGCCCGATTTAAACGTACTCCCTAAACCAAGTAATGGCATTAAGCCATGAAAGCTCAGCGCTATATCTAAATCGTTTCCGCCAACGCGTTTACCGCTGTGCGCCAAAAAGTCATTATCTCGCTCACTATTACCTCTAAAACTAGGCCCCATTTGTACAAACGAGCAATCGCTTGTACCGCCACCTATATCAATAACTAATACTTTTTGATCTTGGGTCAAATTACTTTCATAATCGATCCCTGCAGCCAATGGCTCATATAAAAACTCAACATCTTTAAAGCCTGCGCGTTTTGCTGCTCGCTCTAAAATACCGACAGCTTGCTGATTCGATTGCTCACCGCCAACAGCTTGAAAGTTTACTGGGCGACCAATCACGGTTTGTGTAAGTGTTTTACCTAAAGAGAGCTCAGCGCGTTGCTTAATTTTTAAAATCATTGCGGTTGCAATGTCTTCAAAAAAGTTAATTTGACCTTGCTTTAAACCTGTTGCGCCAAAAAATGATTTAGGAGATTTAACAAAGTAACCTTCCTCAGGAAACTGTACATACTCACTAATGGCTTCACGGCCAATAAAAAGCGTTTCGTCCGAGGGTTGTAAATCAAGGTCTGATTTAATACGAGGTAAGGTATTTAATAATGCTTGGCGCTGCGTTAAGAAGTCGTGCTCATGGGCTGTACCGTGTAAATGCTTAGCAACAAAATCAACAACCAAAGCACTATGATGGGTATAAAGCGTAGAAGGTAAGTAATGTTTTCCTTGCTCAAGTGGTACTAATTGAACCAGACCTTCGTCCATAACACCCATAGCACAATTAGAACTACCGTAATCAAAACCTACAAACATACTTCACCACACATTACCAAAAAGGCCGCGCAATTTAGCACACTTTATAATAATTATAAACGCTATAAAGGCTCTCTAACTCTTAAAAAGCTCACAAAGCGTGGTAAACCATTTTTTGTTAGGCCATGGTATCGGTACGTCACAGTACTGCCTATTAAAGGCGGACTTTTACGCTGCACATCGCTAAAGCCAGTACCTATTTTAAACTCAAGTCCGTCCGATGTTTTTACTTTTATAGCACCAAGCATACCTTGATACTTACCTTTACCAGGTAAATGCTCAATTACAACGGCCTCAGCGTCTAGGTAAGGCTTTAACTTTAATAACGCATCAGTGCGCCCGCTCTTATACTTAGCACTTGCAAGGTGAAGCATAACCCCTTCTGCGCCTTGTGTAGTTAGGCCTTTAAAATAGGTAGTTAATGATTGAAGGTTATTAAAGCGATGTTGTTTAACCGCTTTAATATGAGGTAAATCAAGCTTCTCAACTAATTGACTGTAATTTTGATAGCGAGTGCTAAAAGGAACACTCGGATCTGGCATATCAAATACTTGATAACTAATACCTTCCCAATCCGTGTTATTAGGAATTTTGGTTCTAATAATGCCGCTTACACGTGCAAATTGATTACGCTTTATCCAAAGCTCTCCATCAAGCCAAACCTGTGGCAATGCTTTAGTAAACCAACTAGGTGCATTAATAGTATTACCTTTACGAGTTACAAATTTATCACCTGTCCATATTGCTCTTACACCGTCAAACTTTTCACTGACTAAATAATCTTCAACATTGCCATGTTTAGACTCGTCATATACTTTTGCTAAAAGCACATCTGGCTGAACCGCATAAATAGCGGGTACAAAAACAACACTTAAGCATATTAAAAGGTATTTTGTGAAAGCCATTATTGCATTCCTGCAAAGTAAATAAGGCTTAAACTATAGTTGAGATTCTACCCATTGCCAAAACTCACCTAAGTCGCTCATTTTATATGTAGCTCGGCTAAAATCGTGATCTTGAGTATGACTGTTAGCAATAGCAACAACATCTAAAGACGCATTATTTGCAGCGGTTACACCTGTAAAAGTGTCCTCAACTGCTATTGCATTCTCAGCTGCTTCGTTAATATTTTTAAGCGCTAATAAATAAGGATCCCCTGCGGGTTTAGGGTTAATCACATCATCTTTAGTGACTACCGTATCAAATAATTCGTAAAAGCCTAACCCTTTTAAAATAGGCATAGCCTCAGCGCTTGCACTGCCCGTGACTAATGCCATTTTTAAGCCGCTGCGTTTAACTGCTTTAAGTGTTTGCTCAGCATAAGGCATAATAGGCGGTAAATTACTTTTTACGTACTCGCCAAATAAACGGTATTTTTCATCTGCTAAAAATTGCGCGCTTACTGATAAGTTATGCTCTTGCTTAATCTCTATTGCAGCTTCTAAAGTGGGTCGCCCTGAAAAGCGCTGACAAAAGTCATTTTCTAAATAGCTAACACCATAAGGCTTAAGTAGTTGACTCCAACATACGAAATGCATGCTTTCTGAATCTACTAATGTACCATCCATATCAAATAATACTGCATTTAAGCTCATTCTTACTCCTTAAATTTTAGCGTTTAAAAAAGGCGCCTGGGCGCCTTTTTGTATTACTCGCTCAAGCCTACTGGCGGCTCAGCATAAGCTTCTTCCCCAGTTTCAACATCAACCAGTTCATAACCACGCGTTTTGCGTACAACCTTTAATATAGGCTTTTCTAGGGCAGTTTTTAATCTATCAGCATCAGCCGATAACTCATCAAGCGTTGTACCAAAAGGTGCAGCACCGGTTTCTGACCAGTTAGTCACTTTACCATTTAGGTTATATTCTACTTCGTGTATTTGATATTGCGCTGCTTCATCTTTTGTTGCTTCACAAAAGATTACACGGTAATTCCAAAATCCAGCCATTTCTTTATCTCTTTAAATTAATTAACGCTACTTTACCAGCTTTATAAAAACATAAAAGCCTGCACAAGGCAGGCTTTTAAAAATTAATATAATTTAAGGTTATCTTTAGAAGAAGTTAACTTTAAATTCAGCGCCAATGTAACGCTCTTCATTAACAATACCCGTATTATTGTTGAAGTCTACTGCGCCAATTGCTTGCTGTTCATCAAACAAGTTACGAACAAAAGCAGACACTTGGTACTCGTAGTCACCTTCAGCCCACTCGTAACCTGCACGTAAACCTACCTCTGTTAATGCTTTGCCTTCAAATTCCACAGAATCGTAAAGGAACATATTAATCTCGCTGCGGTAAGAAATATCACCTAATGCAAAGAAATTACCGTCAGCAAGTTCTTTGTTATAACGAAGAGTAAAGTTAGAGATCCACTCTGGAGCATGCGGTAAGCTGTTGCCGTCAAGAAATACTTTACCGTCTACTACAGGGTCTGTAATGTTTAACGTTGAACGACTTGGGGCTGCAATACTTAGGTTATTATCTTTGATTTCAGTTTTGTTGTAGCTTAAGTTAAATGTTGCATTAAACTCATCGCTTAATACCCATTCAGTGTCTAGCTCAAAACCATAACCTGTAGTTTTATCAGCGTTAACTAAGCGGTTAAAGTTAGCACCACCGCCCACAGCTGTAAGTTGCTGGTCGTCCATTGTGTAATAAAAAACAGTTGCGTTAACGCGACCTTGACCGTCAAGAACATCCGACTTAATACCTGTTTCGAATGAAGTCACTGTTTCAGAGTCTGCAGTTGTTACCTCATCACCAAATAATATACGACCCTGCAAGCTAGGTGCACGGAATGTATTTGCTACACGGCTGTACCAGTTTACATCTTGGTTTACTTTGTAATTTGCAGATAAATCCCAGCTAACATGGCTGTCGCTAACTTCTCTTTCGATGAATAATGGACCAACACCAAATACACTAAGTGGACTAAGTGTACGGTCTGCCGAGAAATCTTTTTCATCATCAGAGTAACGCAGACCCGCTGTTACTTTTAACTTATCTGAAAAAACGTAATCAGCAGAACCGAATATAGCCCACGCTGTTGTATCTTGCTGTTGCTGAACGTAGCCATTTAGAACACCATTATTCGACGTGTCATAACTAAAGTTTTCAATTGTTAGTTCTTCATCAAAGTAAAAAAGACCAACTTGGTAGTTAAAATCACCACTAAAGTTACTTGCAAGGCGTAGCTCTTGCGTTAACTGATCGTGATCTGGGATCCCATCAGCACTTTCTGAAGAGAAAGGAATAACACCAGGCCCCATATCAACTGCAACACCATCTATTGTATAGCCGCCGTAACCACCATCAATATCTGCACGAGAGTAAATTTCTGCACTTTCCCAACCTGAAATAGAGGTTAGCGTGTACTCATCGCTAATATCCCACTCAAGCTTTAAGCTTGCGCCTTCTGATTCAACTTGTTGTGTTGAACGTGAAGCAGCATCTTGATAAACAACGTCATGTTCGTAGTTATCTACTAAATCATTTGAGCCTGCTTCAATAACGTTTGCGCGAAACGCAATTGGTGAGCCGTCTAAATCACGCGTGTGGTAGTTTAGTAAAGCAGTAAAATCATCGCCTTCGTATAAAAACTGAATACGCGCTGCTTTTTCTGTGTAACCACCTTGCTCATCTTTAGCTTCAAAACCTGGCGCTTGGTTATCAATGTAATCGTCTTTATCTTGCCATAGTAATGAAACACGTGCAGATAAACGATCTGTTAATGCGCCACCTACAGCACCTTCTGTATCTACAGCGCCACGGCTACCGTAAGAAACAGCACCGTAACCTTCAAATTCTTGACTAGGTTTAGCAGTATCAAATTTAACTAGGCCAGCCGGCGTGTTACGACCAAATAATGTACCTTGTGGGCCACGTAGTACTTCTACACGCTCAACATCAAATACTGGGAAACCTTTTAAAATGGCATTTTCTTGAACTACTTCATCAACAACTAATGAAACAGGCTGTGAAGCATTCAAATCGAAATCGGTATTACCCAGACCACGAACATAAAAACGAGGGAAAGAACGTCCAAACGAAGATTCGATTGAAAGACTTGGAATTTTCGCACTCATAAAGCGAATATCCATACCTGCTGAGCTGTATGCATCTAAGTTATCGCCTTGTAATGCAGAGACTGCTACAGGTACTTCTTGCGCATTTTCTACACGTTTACGGGCGGTAACTTGGATAACTTCTAGTTGATTGCTTTTTTTAGCGGTATCTTCCTCAGCAGAGAAGGCTGAAATAGATGTACCAGCAGCAGATAGTAGAGCAGCATTAATAATGGTCGCTATTGCAGTTTTTTTTAATGATTTCATGTCGGGTATTAACCTTTTGTATGCACTCTTGTTCAACGGTTTTTTGTGTTGCGCAATGTATTCATTGCGGGCTCGTACAATTTTTCGCGTCTTGCTTTATGGCGCGCGGACCTCATCACCGAGAGTACAAAAACGGAGTGATAAGGCTGAACGAACGGTTAATATTATACCATTGTGTAATAATATTACTGCATAAATATGTGTAAATTTAGAAACTTTTTTGCAACATTTAACTACAAAAACATGCATTTTTATCTGTTTTTAGATGTAAAAACCCAAGAATGAGGACATTTGTCCTTTGTTGAGGGTTGTAAATTCAAGTAGAAAATTTGGATTAGTTCACATATTATTTAAAAGCAACATTTTTTATATATATAAAAAAGTTACTCATTAGTGACTTTAAAGTTTGTGCTATTGACGCTAAGAACGCTTAAATGCAATTTCGCCATCAATGTGAATATCGCGCTGTGGAAATGCAATTAAAACATCGTGCTTTTTAAACACATCATAAAGGCTAAAGCGAATATCACTGCGTACTTTCCTAAGCATAGTTTCCGACTCGGCGCACACCCAAAAAATAGCATTAAACATTAAGGAGCTATCTGCAAAGTCATCAAACATCACTGACGACGTTGGATTAGCTAAAATAGCATCATGATCATCAAGTACTTGCTGAATGAGCTTTTTAACAAGTACAACATCAGAGCCATAAGCAACACCTACGCTTACTGACGAGCGTGCATTACCATCTATTAGCGTCCAGTTTGTTACAGTGTTTTCTAAAAGTTGGGAGTTAGGTATAAGCATATGGACGCCATCGTTTCGGCGAATACGTGTAGAGCGTGTATTAATCGTTTCAACAACGCCTTTTGCGTTACCTACTTCCAAAAAGTCACCAATGCGAATTGGGCGCTCCCACATGAGTATCCAACCACTAATAAAGTTATTAATAATGTTTTGTGCACCAAAACCTACACCTATTGCTATAGCCCCAGATACAAATGCAAATGCTGTTAGAGGAATACTTAATACCTCTAAAGAAGTAAAAATTAAAATAGCAATACTCAGAATAAAATAAATCCGTGTAAACAAATGCACGGCGTCTTGACTTATATTTTTAGCAAGCAGTGTTTTTTTAATAAGCTTGCCCATGCGCGTTACTAAAAACCACATAGCAAACAATATAAGCGGCACTTGGATTACTTTTGCAACCGTAATGTCCACATCGTTATAAGTGAATATTACAAAAGCGAGATAATGATTTATTTCATCAAAGGTCATAGTATTTCCAACATCGTTATTGTTTATTATTTATTCATTAAAAATAAGTATGGTTCAGTTTTCGCTAAGCTTAGCACGGCATAATAGTGTTAAACCGCCAAGTTAATAAATTCAGTATAAATTTTTCTGTAATTTATTAACTATGTATTGCACCGAGTGCTATATAAATAGTGTACAAGCACTGGAGAACACATATGACACAACTTACTTTAAATCAAAGACTCGCTACTTTGCAGCCGCAGGTAGATTTGAAATTGTTTGAAAGCAGCCTAGATTACCGAAATAAAGTGTTGTGCTTTCTGGCCGAACAAGAACAAACTCTAGCAACTATTAATAAAGAGTTTGGGCAGCAATCTAATAGCTTTGGCTCAGAGAAAAAATTTGTTTTGGGTTATAACTAACCCCCCTCTTAAACACACAATCGTATAATCTAGTAGCTCTAACGTATGATTTTAGAGCTACTTTTACCCAACCTACTCCCAATTATTAGCTAATTTGCGTTCAAATCCCGCTTAATACCGATAAACTTTATTGTATAAACCCCCAAATTTGATAAGTTAACTAGGTTTTTCGACTCGCAAAGCCTATTTCGGCTAATCTTTTTATGGAGTTATTATGCGTAAAACCCTGATCGCCACTACTATTGCTAGTGCTTTAATCCTATCAGCTTGTTCATCTAATGAGCCTACAGACATGGCAAAAGAAAGCGCAGCACAAGTGCAAGACATGAACGCAAACAATGTTTTATTCAAACCAAGCCCATTGCAATACATGGCACCAGAGTTTGATAAATTTGGTACAAAAGACTACGAAGCAGCATTTGATGCGGGTATTGCTCAGCATACTGCACAAGTACAAGCTATTGCTAACAACCCAGCGCCTGCAACTTTTAAAAATACATTAGTTGAAATGGAAATGTCTGGCGAGCTGCTAAATCGTGTATCGGCTGCATTTTATAACCTTTCAGGTTTAATTTCAGATGATGAATACCAGCGTATAAGTAAAAAAATGGCGCCAGTATTATCTGCTCACTCTGATGACATTTACCTAAATGGTGATTTATTTAAGCGCGTACAAACTATTTACGACAACAAAGACTCGCTTAACGCTGAAGATCAACGCCTTGTAGATTTTTACTACAAGCAATTTGTAAAAGCAGGCGCTAAATTAAGCGACGCTGAAAAAGCAAAAATGCGTGAAATTAACTCACAGCTTGCCGAGCTTTCTACTGCGTTTTCTCAAAACATTTTAAAGTCGTTTAAAGAAGATGTAATTGTAGTTACAGATAAATCAAAACTTGCAGGCCTTTCAGAAGGTGAAATCGCAGGCCTTGCAGCTGCGGCTAAAAAAGCCGGTAAAGACGGCTACATGATCACTTTAGTGAACACGACACAGCAGCCAATTTTATCAAGCCTTGAAAACCGTGACTTGCGTGAGCAAATTTTTACTGCATCAGCTAACCGTGCAGCCGAGACCAACGGTCCAATTATTATTGAAGAAACTAACTTACGCGCTCAAAAAGCAGAACTACTAGGCTTTAAAGATTGGGCATCGTATGTAATGACGTCGCGTATGGCTCAAACAACTGATAACGTGTACGGCATTTTAGATGACCTAGCACCAAAAGCAGTTGAAAAAGCTAAAATTGAAGCCGCTTCAATTCAAAAAGTGATTAACGATTCTGGCGAAAGCTTTGAGCTTAAACCATGGGATTGGGCTTTTTATGCAGAAAAAGTACGTGCTGAAAAATACGACCTAGATCCTGCGCTAGTTAAGCCATACTTTGAAATGAACTCTGTAATTCACGATGGTTTATTCTTTGCGATGAATAAACTTTACGGTATTACATTTAAAGAGCGCAAAGACCTTCCGGTTTATCACGAAGATGTAACAGCCTACGAAGTATTTAACGCTGACGGCAGTGCAATTGGTTTATTCTACATGGACCCATATGCACGTGAAGGTAAGCGTGGCGGTGCATGGATGAGTGCATACGTTAGCCAAAGTGGCTTAAAAGGCACTAAACCTGTAATTTACAACGCACAAAACATTCCAAAACCGGCGGCAGGCGAGCCAACGCTAATGACCTTCGATGAAGTGTCTACTATGTTCCATGAATTTGGTCATGCGGCGCACGGTTTATTCTCAGACGTTAAATACCCAAGCCTAGCGGGTACTGCAACAGCACGTGACTTTGTTGAGTTTCCATCGCAAGCACACGAAGATTGGATGATTGAACCTACGGTACTTGCTAACTACGCTAAGCACTACAAAACAGGTGAACCAATTCCACAAGCTTTACTTGATAAAGTACTCGCTTCGCAAAAATTCAACCAAGGCTTTGGTACCACTGAATATTTAGCAGCTGCTTTACTTGATATGGAATGGCACTCGTTTGGTTCAGATAAAAAAATTACTGATGTACAAAAGTTTGAAAGCGATGCGCTAAAAGCACATGGTATTGATTACTACCCTGTACCGCCGCGTTATAAGTCAAACTACTTTAGCCATACTTTTGCCGGTGGTTACTCTGCAGGTTACTACGCCTACCTTTGGACTGAAGTATTTGCAGCCGATGCCTTTGCTCACATGGAAAACAACGGTGGCTTAACGCGTGAAAACGGCGACAACTTCCGTAAAGAAATCCTATCTAAAGGTAATAGCCGCGATTTAATGCAAAGCTACATTGAGTTTAGAGGCCAAAAACCAACGACAGACGCGCTACTTAAGCGCCGTGGTCTAGTTGAGTAAAATAATTTAGCTTATTAAGCTCACTTTTATAAAAGCCCGCTTGCGGGCTTTTATTGTTTATACCCCTCTGCATAACAGATAAACTACCCCCAATATTTTTTTATAGATGATAGTTATGCGGTACTTATTTACAGTGACTTTGCTTTGGGCGTTTTCGTTTAGTTTAATTGGAGTGTACTTAGCAGGACAAGTGGATGCATGGTTTAGCGTTTTAATACGAGTAGCGTTGGCAACACTTATTTTTTTACCTTTTTTAAAACTCAAAAACACCTCAAAACCACTTGCTCTAAAGCTTATGCTAATAGGCGCTGTGCAACTAGGCGTTATGTACAGCTTTTACTACCATTCCTTTTTATATTTAACTGTGCCTGAAGTGCTGCTATTTACGGTAATGACGCCGCTTTACATTACACTTTTAAATGATGGCTTAAACAAACACTTTAACCCACGTTTTTTTATAGTCGCATTAATTGCCGTGCTAGGTGCTGTGACTATTCGCTGGGAAAACTTAAATAGTAATTTTATTATGGGGTTATTACTCGTTCAAGGCGCTAACCTTAGCTTTGCGACCGGGCAAGTTACTTACAAACGCTTAATGGCTAATAACAAACTTGATGATAAAACTGTGTTTGGCTGGTTTTTTATAGGCGCGCTTATTGTGGCTACAACGTGTTATGCGCTATTTGGCAATTCAAATAAATTACCAAGCACGTTTACACAATGGGGAATACTGATTTACTTAGGCGTTGTAGCATCGGGCCTTGGTTACTTTTTATGGAATAAAGGCGCAACCAAAGTGAACGTTGGCGCATTAGCGGTGATGAATAACTTGCTGATCCCAGCAGGAATTATAGTTAACGTACTCATTTGGAATAAAGATGCCGACATTTTTAGGTTAAGTGTTGGCGGGGCTATTATGCTTGCAGCCCTAATAATTAACCAAATAGGGTCAAATAAACAGAACGTCACATCAATGTAGCTAATTTGTCATTAAATTCGGTTAGGGTTGAGGAAAATAACGTTAAGGAATAAACATGAAACATCTCCCCCTAATAACAAGCTCTTTAGCATTTGTGCTTCTTAGCGGTTGCGATGACGATGTAGAAATCGTCGAAAAAGACGTTGTCGTAACCAATACCACAGTAAAAGTAATTGAAGTACCCACGCCTGTTATTGTTGAAGTGGCAAAAGGCGATGCGCCAGACATTCAGCTAGGCACTCGCGCCGATTATCTTATTGATGATATGGATGAGGGCGAATTAAAAACTAAATTAGAATCGTGTAAAGACGGCCCCTTTTATAGAACTGACTTTTCTATTGGGCATCGCGGCGCCCCTATGCAATACCCAGAGCACACTAAAGAGTCTTATACTGCTGCCGCGAGAATGGGCGCGGGTGTTATTGAGTGCGATGTAACATTTACAAGCGACAAAGAGCTAGTGTGTCGCCATTCACAATGCGATTTACACACCACTACTAATATTTTAGCCATTGATGAACTTGCTGCTAAATGTAGCGCCCCTTTTACACCCGCAGACTCAGCAAGTGGCACGCCGGCTTCAGCTAAATGTTGTACCAGTGATATAAGTTTAGCGGAGTTTTTAACACTTGAAGGCAAAATGGATGGGGCTAATCCACAAGCCACTTCAGTCGATGAATACATGCAAGGCACGCCCAGCTGGCGCACTGATTTATACGCCACAAGCGGTACTTTAATGACTCATAAGCAAAGTATTGAATTGTTTAAAGCCCTTGATGTAAAAATGACCCCGGAGCTTAAATCGCCGCAAGTAAGTATGCCTTTTGATGGCATGACGCAGCAGCAATATGCGCAAAAAATGCTTGATGAATACACCCAATTAGATGTACCGAGTAATCGTGTTTATCCGCAATCATTTAATCTAGATGATGTTAAATACTGGATAAATAACAACCCCGACCTTGCTAATCAAAGTGTTTATTTAGATGGGCGCGACAGCGAAGCGGGATTTGATCCAAGTAATCCAGATACGTGGCAGCCAAGTATGGAAGAACTGGTTACCGATGGCGTTAAAATTTTAGCGCCCCCTATTTGGATGATGCTAAGTATCGATAACAATAATAAAATTGTGCCTTCTCAATATGCTATTGATGCAAAAGCAGCGGGCCTTAAACTCATTGCATGGAGCCTTGAGCGCTCAGGACCGCTTAAAGAAGGCGGTGGTTATTACTATCAATCAATAGCGGATGTAATAGATAACGATGGCGATATGATGACAGTTGTTGATGTACTGGCAAAAGACGTAGGCGTTATGGCTATATTTTCTGACTGGCCAGCAACGGTAAGTTACTACGCTAGCTGTAATAAAATGCCAGCAAGCATTTAAAAAACCAGTATCAGTAGTCGTTTATTTTTCTGCGCTCAGTTACCATTACTTTATTAAATAATTTAACTGAGCGCGTTATGATAATCCAACACCATAATACCGACCTAAACACACCCACTGGTTTAATGCGAACCACCGTTTACCGCCCACAAGCACAGGGCCAATACCCCGCTATTATTTTTTACTCAGAAATTTTTCAGCAAACAGCGCCGATTGCACGCAGCGCCGCTATTTTAGCAAGCCATGGTTTTGTTGTGTTAGTGCCTGAGGTATTTCATGAGCTAAATCCTATCGGTACTGTACTTGCGTACGATGATGCAGGCAAAGATAAAGGTAATACCGATAAGTGGGAAAAGCCACTTGAGCACCACGATAGCGACACACAAGCGCTTATCAACTTTGTAAAACAGCAAGATTACTGTACAGGTACGCTAGGGGCTATGGGTGTATGTATTGGTGGGCATTTAGCTTACAGAGCTGCGTTAAACCCACACATAAAAGCCGCATTTTGCTTATACGCAACCGATATTCATAGTGATACCTTGCCTGCTCAAGCGGGTAATAACTCATTTGAACGCATGGCCGATATTCAAGGCGAAATACACTTTATTTGGGGTAAACAAGACCCACATGTACCCAAGGAAGGCCGTAGCAAAATTTATCAACAATGTGTAGCTACGGCTATTAACTACCAATGGCAAGAAGTAAACGCGCAGCATGCGTTTATGCGTGATGAGGGCGAACGCTACGATGCTGCGCTTGCAATCACTATGTATCAGCAAGCTGTTGCGTTATTTAGCCGCACGCTTTAACACAACGCTTTTTAAACGTTTTTCAGCATGCCCAACGCGGTGTGCTGTTTTACAAAATACGCTTTTAAGTAATCAATAAACAACCTAAGCTTTTTAGAGCCAGCAGCCCCAGGCGGAAACACGCCATAAAGCTCTATATCTTTACTTTTATAGTCATCAAGTATTATTTCGAGCAGCCCAGCTTGTACTTTAGGCCACGCGTCATAAAGCGGAATACGGCCAAGCCCGTGCCCAGCCTCTACAAATGCCGTACGAGCCGCCGCATTATTAGTGCTTAAGCCGCCTTGCATTGTAATGTCGTGTTTTTTGCCCTCTTTTTGAAGGGTTAATGTTTTACTGCCCAATTGATAAACGACCCATTTATGAGCAGCTAACGCCTGTGGAGTTTTAGGCTTACCAAAATATTCAAAATAATCTGGAGAGCCACATATGCACGTGCTCATTGTGGTTAATTTAGTCGCTTGTAAGTTAGAGTCACTTAAGGCAACACCACGTATGGCAAAATCAAAGCCATTTTTAATAATATCGACCACGTCATCACTTAGCTGTAAGTCTATGTCAATTTTAGGGTATTGGCGTTTAAACGTATTAATCGCGGGCACTATGAATTGCATACCAACATTAACCGGGCAGCTAATTTTTAATAAGCCCTGTGGTTCGCTTTTAATATTCTCTATTTGCTGGTTTGCCGCATTGGCTTGCTCTGTAATTACCCTACAACGCTCGTAATAAGCAACCCCAGCTTCGGTTAGCGCCATTGTGCGGGTTGAACGATTAAGCAATGTTACTTCTAACTGTGTTTCGAGCTTTTTTAAGTGGTAACTTGCCACTGCACGGGTTAACCCTAATTGTTTGGCGGCAGCTGTTAAACTGCCCTGCTCTACAATTTGTGCAAACACCACCATACTTTTAAGTTGCTCAAACGACACTTTCATAATAAAACCCGTTTTACCTATTCAATGCCAACATTGTATCAATTATTTAATCAATAAAGTTTAATTTATCAACGTTGTTTAAAGCTTTGTAAGTTCATATAGTAACTACAGCGCTTTGGTAAAAACCAAACATTAATTAATTTACTCAATAATCGAAGGAATATTGTCATGGCTAAAAAAATACTAATGGTACTTACGTCACATTCAGAACTTGGTAACACAGGTGAAAAAACAGGTTTTTGGGTAGAAGAGTTTGCAGCACCGTACTATGCATTTGTAGATGCGGGCGTAGAGGTAACACTTGCTTCACCTGCTGGCGGTCAACCTCCGATTGACCCAACAAGCACACTTGCTGATTTTGAAACAGATGCAACCAAACGCTACGATGCAGACAGCGCGGCACAAACCCTAATGGCAAACACTAAAGTGCTAAGTGAAGTAAATGCGAGCGACTTTGACGCGGTATTTTACCCAGGCGGCCACGGCCCACTTTGGGATTTAGTAGATAACACAAATTCAATTTCATTAATCGAAGACTTTGTAAAATCACAGAAACCAGTGGCAGCGGTATGTCACGCTAGTGCAGCCTTTTTAAATGTTAAAGATGCAGACGGCAACGCCTTAGTTGCAGGTAAAAAAGTAACAGGCTTTACTAATTCAGAAGAAGCAGCTGTGCAGCTTACCGATATCGTGCCATTTTTAGTTGAAGATGAGCTAATCAAAAAAGGTGGCGATTATCAAAAAACGGATGACTGGGGTGTACTAGCACTTGAAGACGGTTTAGTCATTACTGGACAAAATCCTGCAAGCTCTGAACAAGCTGCTAAAAAATTATTAGCTAAACTTAGCTAACTAAGTTTTAAAGAGCGGTACTTAGTACCGCTCTTATACTTTATAGCACTGACAGTAAATCGCTTTTAATAGCTAAACCTAACTCCTATACTGGGACAAAATAATTCCCTTAGGACGTTTAAATGACCACAAAACTTTCATCATCGTCATTAATTAAAAGTACTCGTTTTGCAATATTTAGTGTGGTGTTCGTTTGTTTAATATTACAGGTAATTAATAGTTTACCTGGTATTACGCTCAATGGATTAGGTATATATCCGCGCAGCATACAGGGCTTATTTGGTGTTTTATGCGCGCCATTTTTACACGGTAGTTGGTGGCACTTTGCAAGCAATATGCTTCCTTTTGCCGTTCTTAGTTGGTTGATTTGCCAATATAGTGTGAAACGTTTTTATACCGTGTTTATTTTTACTGCCTTAACTGGTGGTCTATTAGTATGGGCCTTTGGTCGCAGTAGTTATCATGTTGGTTTAAGTGGTGTTATATATGGTTTATGAGGCTTTATACTTTGCTATGGCATAGTAAGACGCTCCTTCAAATCGATTGTAATTGCTCTAGTAGTTGCAGTGCTTTACAGTGGATTTATCTGGGGAGTGCTACCGCAACGCTTCCACGTTTCATTTGAAAGCCATTTATTTGGTGCATTAAGCGGGTTCTTCTTAGGTTATAAGTTAGCAAAATCAGATCGGTTAAAGGGCGTTTAGTCACCCTTTAATTACTCTCTTTTGCCCTTATTTATTATTAATCAGTCAATATTTTTCAACAATTGAGGTTTATATGAGCAATGATAACGAATACACACCGGCAAAAGTCTGGACGTGGGAAAGTGAAAGTGGTGGTAAATTTGCAAATATTAACCGTCCTATTGCAGGTGCTACTCACGACAAAACGTTACCTAAAGGTGAGCATGCATTTCAGCTTTACTCATTAGCAACACCAAATGGTCAAAAAGCCACAATTATGTTTGAAGAGCTTTTACAGCTTGGCTGCACCGATGCTGATTACGATGCATATTTAATAAATATTAGTGAAGGTGATCAGTTTGGTTCTGACTTTGTTGATATTAATCCTAATTCAAAAATACCAGCATTAATGGATCATTCAACAACGCCTCCTACCCGTATTTTTGAATCAGGTTCAATACTTCAATACCTCGCAGAAAAATTTGATGTGCTTATTCCAAAAGACTTCCAAGCTAAAACGCAGTGTCGCAACTGGCTATTTTGGCAAATGGGATCTGCACCTTATTTAGGTGGCGGATTTGGCCACTTTTATAGTTATGCGCCGAGTAAAATGCAATACCCTATTGATCGTTTTACGATGGAAGTTAAGCGCCAACTTGATGTACTAAACCGCCATTTAAGCAAAAACGAATACATGGCGGGCGATGAGTACTCAATTGCCGATATTGCAATTTGGCCATGGTATGGCTCACTAGTACTGGGTGACTTGTACGATGCTGCCGAATTTTTAGATGTGGCTTCGTATACGCACGTTATGCGCTGGGCTAAACAAGTATCGCAGCGCCCTGCTGTTGAGCGCGGACGCCGTGTAAACCGCGTTTGGGGCCCCGAGGAAGAGCAAATGGCTGAGCGCCATAATGATAGCGATTTTTAATAACTAAATAGTATAGACAACCTTATTTAATAGGCCCATAATATTATTTTTGGGCCTATTCACTACCTGCACTTTTTTCTTTTAAGCTCATAAACTATATTTATACCAACAATTAGCACCTTGCGAGTAAGTGTGTTTAATGCATTCTTACCTGTAGCATTAGGTGTCTTTTCTTCAAAGCTACACATTATTAAACGTAGTTTTTGTATAAGGTTTTACTTAGTGCCATATAGAAATTTAAATAGTGAAGAACGCAGAGAAGCCGTTAAAATTTTATACTCTAATGCTATTTCAGGCATTGCTATTTCCGCTGTTGTAAGTTTTATACTGGTATTTGCATTTGATTTAAGCAACCAACAAACATCCTATGAAAAAGGGATGTGGCTAACTATCATGATTTCGTTATTAGCTGCGCGCGCTGTTGATGTCATTTGCTTCGTAAGGGATAAAAATAACAACCCATTATTTTATGCGAATAATTACCTAAAGCGCTTTTCATTAGGGTGTATTTTAACATCTATCTCATGGTGTGGTTATGCGCTTTGGTTTCATGAAAGATCATCTACAATAGAAATAACCACTACTATCGCTATTTTGTCTGCCTTTGCTGGAGGCTCTGCCAACCTACTTTCTGGCAGTAGAATTACCGCGGTTGTCTATAGCTTTATATTACTGGCACCTTACTCGTTTTTATTAATGTTGTCTGATGCTAACTATAACCACGTATTAGGCATTTTAGGACTGACATTTACTGCGATCATGATGGCTTCCTCTTATAAGTCGGCATCATTTACTCAAAGCGCTATAAAACTAAGAAATCAAAATAGAGAATTACTCGATGAAATGGAAGACAAAGTAGAGCAACGTACCGAAGAAATTTATCGCTTATCAAACACAGACCCTCTTACAAACCTTTTCAACAGAACCGCGTTTTTAAAAAATGCAAATAAGCGTTTAAACGAAAACCCAGACGAGCCATTTGCTTTATTATTTGTAGACCTAGACGGATTTAAACAAATAAATGACACTTTAGGGCATAAAGTAGGCGATAAAGTATTAAAAGAAGTCGCCCGTAGAATTAGTAACGTATGCGATCAGCACCTGTATAAATGCAGATGGGGTGGTGACGAATTTTTAATTTTAACGATGTACCAAAGTAAAGCTCAGCTATTAGAGTTTGCAAATAACGTACTACTAAGTATTGGTGCAGATCATGAAAAGTATAAATACCAAAAATGGGTTTCAGCCACTATCGGTATTGCCATGTATCCTGAGCATGGCAATGAACTAAATACATTGATTCGTTCTGCTGATATCTCTATGTACCATCAAAAGCGCATAGCAAAAAGTAACGTAAATATTTATAACGATTCCCTTAGACTCAAGCAGGAACGCGAGACTCTATTAAGTTACCGCTTAGCCAGTGCAATAAAAGAAAATAGTTTGAGGCTTGTTTTTCAACCAATTGTTGATAGTAAAACAAATAAAGTTACGTCATTTGAATCGCTATTACGCTGGCAACTTGATGGAGAAGATATTTTTCCTGACGAATTTATCGCTATTGCTGAGCAGTACGGTTTAATTACCGATTTAGGCATTTGGGTCATAGAACAAGCATGTATCCAAGCGCAAAAGTTTAATAACCTAAAACCTCAAATTGCAGTGAGTGTGAATGTGTCGGTTATTCAGCTACAAGACCCAGACTTTGTTAACAAAGTAGTTGAAATAGTCAATTTATATACTGTAGAACCTGAAAACTTACATATTGAAATAACCGAATCTGTATTCGCAGAAGACAAACTCACATTTTTAACTGCTGTTAAAGCACTACAAAAGCAAGGTTTTTGTATTTCAATTGATGATTTTGGAACAGGCTATTCATCACTCTCTAGTATGCTTGATATTGGTGTTGATATAGTAAAAATAGACAGAAGCTTTATTCAAAATATGGATAAACGCGGTTTAAGTATTATCCATGCAATCGTTCAGATGGCCTCTTCACTTGATTTTATGGTCGTAGCTGAGGGCGTAGAAACCATAGAGCAATCTAATACACTAACAGATATTGGCGTATCTCACTTACAAGGTTACTACTTTTCAAAACCTATGGAGCAAGCATTTGTAGACTCATATTTAAATGAGCAAAATAAGCTCTGTAGCTAGTTTTTTTAAATTTTGTTCCAAGTCCTTATAAACACATTTTATTAAATAAATTATTACAATTACTTACACTAAGAAAATCTTTTATAGCGTAGTCTAATTGCATCTTAATCACTACAGTTTCACTTATTTGTAGTGGTACTAATTTTTGTAAAAGGATTTAACATGCTAAAGCCTCTTTGTTACTCACTTACCATTTTACTTACACCAGCAAGCGTTTTTGCACAAACAATGGTAATAAAAACAACAGATAAATTGATCACTACCGATACCCCCACTCTATTCGCTTATAACAAAGAGTCAAAGCAACTAGAGGTAATAAACTTGCTGAGCTCGCAGAGCTATGAGCTTACCTTACCTAAAAATGCATTTGGTTTTGATATAGCTACCATTGCAAATACAACAGATAAACAAGCCCTTGTGTTAACTAATAACGGTGTTTATAAAAGTACAGCAAAAGAAGCTGAGCTTTTATTTAATTACAGTTCAGTGATTAGCCAATTAAAAGTCGATAAATTTGAAAAAATAAATTTTGTTATTGATGCCAATAACGATGGCCTTAGCGATATTTTAATTCCAGGATTATCAAGCAGTACCTTATATATTCAAAATAATGAGGGAGCATTCAAGCCACATAAATTTGAACAAGCAGCTGAGTATAATGGGCGATTTTCAAAAGAAGGGCTATCTCTTGAGGTTAATATAAACAACCAACCTGTCGTCATTGATTTTAATAAAGACGGTGTAAGCGACTTAGTTTTTGCCAGCGACTTTGGTGCTAATGTTTTGTTAGCGGATGCACAAGGCTATGTCGATGCCTTAACCCCTATTAATTTTAATATTGAACTAGGCGAGCTAAGTAACGGCGAAACCCGAAAAATTAAGCAGCTCTTAGATGTAAACAACGATGGTTTTTTAGATTTTACTACTAGGCAATTTAAACCTACGCAAGGCATGGATTCGCTTGATATTAAAATTGCACATACGTTGTATTTAGGAAATGCGACAGGCTTTGCTACTTCATCTATTAATCTATTTAATACCGAAGGGCCAAGCGAGCTAGTATTAAAAACAGATTTCAATAACGATGGGCTCATTGATTTACAAAAAATAGATTTAGATATTGGCCTAGGCACAATCGCCTCAATGGCCATGGGCGGCGGTAGTACCGATGTAGATGTAGAAATGAATTTATATAAACAGCAAAGCGATGGAACCTTTTCTAATGAATCTAACATTGAGCTCGATTTAGAAATGGAAGTAGATATGAATGGAAGTGAGTCTTCTCCGGCTCTTTATCTAGGTGATATAAATGGCGATGGTCATATTGATGCAGTGTATAAATACAGTAAAAAAACTCTGCATATCTACTATGGTGAGCAAAACTCACTGCTGGATAAAAAACGTAAAAAGTTAAAATTAGTACTGCCTAAACACAATAAAGATATTTTGTTAGTCGATGTAAACCAAGACGGAAAAAAAGACTTTGTTTTTAAATTTACACAAAAAGATGGCACCAACAAAATTGAAACACAGTTAAATTAATAGCCTTAAAAATGCATAAAAAAAGCTCGGTAATGTAAAAACATTAACCGAGCTTTGGACTTAAGACCTAAGGATAAACAGTCAGCTTTACCTCAAATTATAACACCTAAGCTGTTACATTTAGCAGTGAGTCGCCTTCACTTAAACCAAACTTTTCTTGTACAGAAGATAAGATGGACTCTTTATCTTCATCAGATAGCTGGTTTGAATATTCGCTAAGTAATTCATCTAAGTAACTTACTACTTCGTCAGTATCAACAGACTCTAATGAATTTTGTGGCGGTGGCGGCGGACGTTGACCTTCAGGACGACCTGCATCGCCAATACTCTTGGCATCAAATTCAAGTTCACCCATTAAATCGGCAAGCTCTTTAGTGGGAGAAATACCCTGCTCTTGAAAAGCCGCCTGAATGCTTTGTGCATCTTCTGCACTTAAGTTTTCTGCATCAAACTCAGCGAGCGTTTCCTCTACAAAGTCAGTTTGTTCTTGTGTTAAAGCACTCGCCTGACTACTTTGCTGAGTTACAAAATTAGATGAACTACCAATACTGTTGATCATTTAATATCTCCTTTAGCGGCTACGACGTGGTGGCTTATGTTCACTTAATTCTTGTTCGCTAATTTCGCCATTTCCATCTGCGTCTATTTCATCGAAAATAGTTTGTGCATCACCTTGTGGTGGTGCGCTCTCACTAAATTCGGCAAAGCTTATAACACCATCGCCATCTGCATCTATAGTTGAAAAGTCAGGTTTAGGTGGTGGATTATCACCGCCTCGAGCAGCCACATTGGCAGAAAAAGCCATTGATAATAATGCAGCAGCTGCAAAAATAGAAAAATGCTTCATAGTGGTAACCTTGCGTTTAATATTAATTAGGGTGTACTGATAGACTACGCTGAAAAATAGCAAACATTGTGCAAACAATAAGGAAGTGAAAAAAGTACGGTTTTTAGCATGTTATTTTTACCTTGCTCACTATTTCAGTTATTGTGCTAAATAATTATTGAAAACAGCCAACTGTTCAAACTTTCAACAAATATATAAAGGTTTATTTAATTACATGTTTAATCTTTCTCTTTTTCTAGTTGCATCACAGTGAAAATACCAAAGCGCCTACAGCCCCTCGTTGATGATGGCTTAATTGACGAAGTAATCAGCCGCTTAATGAGCGGTAAAGAAGCCGACGTATTTGTAGTACGCAGTAGCGGTGAAATTCGCTGTGCGAAGGTGTATAAGGATGCGGTAAAACGTAGCTTTAAAAAAGCAGCCCAATATCAAGAAGGTCGTAAAGTGCGAGGTGGTCGACAAGCCCGTGCAATGGGTAAACGTTCAAGCTATGGCCGTCAATTAGAAGAAGAAATTTGGCAAAATGCTGAAGTAGACGCCCTTTCACGTTTATCGCGTGCTGGGGTGAGAGTACCTGATACTTATTACTGTATTGATGGCGTGCTGTTAATGGAACTTGTGTGTGATGAAGAGGGTGATGTAGCGCCGCAATTAGGCCACGTTACGCTAACTCAAGAGCAAGCCATTGAACAATACAAAATAATGATCCACAACATCAAATTGATGCTTTGTACGGGCCTTATTCATGGCGATTTATCTGAATTCAACGTATTAGTAGATAGTAATGGCCCTGTTATTATCGACCTACCTCAGGCCGTTAATGCAGCAGCTAATAACAGCGCCCAAGCGATGTTTAGTCGCGATGTGAACAATATGCGCCGTTATTATGGGCAGTTTGCACCAAGCTTATTACAAACACAGTACGCAAAAGAAATGTGGGCTTTATTTGAAGAAGCAAATCTAACACCTAATACAGTGTTAAGCGGTACATTTGAAGAAAGTGATGAGCTTGCTGATGTTGATTCAGTTTTAGATGAAATTCAAGCGGCCGAATATGAAGAGTTCGACCGTTTAGAACGTATTAAAAACGCTGACGAAGAATAAAAATACTCAAAGCTTAACTATTGAGGATGAACAAATCGATAACCCACCCCATAAACCGATTGAATAACACTGTCGGTTTGGGTGACTTCATCTAATTTTTTACGTAACTTTTTAATATGACTATCAATAGTACGATGACTCACGATCCGTTGGTCAGCGTACATAGTATCCATTAAGCTATCACGCGAAAAAATACGATTAGGGTTATTAAATAGAGGTTTAAATAACTGAAACTCAAAATTTGTAAGCTCTATGCTACTCGCTTTGTATTGCACGCTGTAAGTACTTTCATTTAGTTTCATTGTTGATGAACTAAGCTCACCAACACTTGTTAAGCGCCTTAAAATTGCCTTTACGCGCGCCACCAGCTCCGCATAACTAAACGGCTTACAAATATAATCATCGGCTCCTAGCTCTAGGCCTAGTAAACGGTCTATTTCCTCTACTTTCGCCGATACCATAATGATAGGCACATTAGAGAACTTTCTTATCGCTTTACACAGTTCAATACCACTTTGTCCTGGTAACATTATATCGAGTAATATTAAACTTGGCCTATTGTGCTCAAGCCAAGGTAACACCTCATTCCCATGATGAATTTTATGCGTTGCGTAATGATGGCTTGTTAAAAAGTCGCTCATTAAGTTAGCTAATTTTATTTCATCTTCAACGATAAGTATTTGATCTTCCATTCTGTCCTCTAAACCTTTATTAAGGGCAGGCGAATAATAATCGCTAAACCGCCTAAGCTCGCTTTTTCTGCGGCTATTTCACCTTGGTGGCCTTTTACGATATGTTGGCAAATTGATAAGCCTAAACCAGAGCCACCTTCTTGACGATTACGCGCGCTATCTACTCGATATAAGTATTCAAATAAGTGTGATAAATGAGATTCATCAACACCTACGCCATTGTCTTCAATTGCGATTTCTAAATAAGGTTGATTTTTAACCTCTATATTACTCGCAGTTAAAGAAATAGTTGTGCACTGTGCGTAATGTACGGCATTCATTAAAATATTATCCAGTAATTGTAATATACGCGTTTTATCTGCTTCAACAATGGCATGTTTAGCACTATTTAATAAATAAAAATTTATTTTATGCTGTTCAAACAACACTTGATATTTGTGCTCAATAGAGTTTAACAATAGGCCAATATCTGTTGGCTCTATGGTGTAATGCATACCGCCAAGCTCAGCACTATTGAGCATATGTAAATCATCAATTAAGCGTTTTAAATGAAGCGCTTCATCATTAGCAGAGCTAATATTTTTACTATTGGGCTCGCGTATGCCAAGTAGCATAGCTTCAAGCTCACCAAGTAAAATGCTCATGGGTGTTCTTAGCTCATGTGAAATATTAGCAAGCCAACGCTTACGTACTTGCTCGTCTTTAGCAAGTGTAAACGCAAGTGTATTAAAGTCTTCACTTAGTTGGCCTAATTCGTCTTTTCGATCCAATGAAAGCTTAGTGCTGTATTGCCCTTTCGTGAGCTTATGCATACCGCTTGCTATTTGTTTAACCGGATCAACCAAGTGGCGTGAAAGTAAAAAGGATAATAAAAGTGTGAGTAATACCGCAGTTAACGCTATCAGCCAAACATAATTAGTTTGTTGCTCTAAAAAGTCGAGTTCATAACCATCAGCTAAACTATCTCTTTTAGACACTGCAAGATATGCAATAACCTTATCATCTACAACAATGGGGGTTTTTATATAGGTTAAGTCGTTAAAATATTTACCGAAAATACGCTGCCCATTTTCATCAAGCAAAGCATAATGTGCTGTATGTTCAGGTGGTGGTCGGCGCTCTCGTTGTTCAAAACGTTCGTGATTTCTAGGCCTTCTATCTTCTCGCATAAAAGGTCTTTGTGGTATATCGGGTAAATCAGATAAAAACTGGCTTGAGCGCAACTGAGATTCAACCAACCTCAAAAATTGCATATCACTGCCAATAATGTAATCCCACGATGGCTTTTTTTCGTATTTTTGAGCCAATGTCACAGTTAAAGGCTCAAGCGCTTTTACTTCTTTTGCGTTTACAAAATCAATAACGCCTTGGCCTATACTGTACTGTATAAGCCCAACCAATCCAGCAATAATACTGAATGTGAAACTAAATAAAATTAAAAAAAGTTTGTTATGAATTTTCATTAATCTTCGTCTTCAACCTTACTTGGGAAGCTTTCAAATCTGTACGTTATTAACTTTTCACTTTCGTCGTTAATATACAATGTAGCGACTATTTTTTTACCTTGTGCTGTCCAATACATATGCCCATGATTATTAAGGGTCACTGATATAGTATTTATACCACGTTTAAATAAAGACGAGGGTAAATGTAGTGCATGTCCGTATATTCGTTGTATTTTAACGCCATTAATATACAAATGTGCATGCCCTTGTAAAAACCCGTTATTAGGATTTATCGTAGCAGTCATCATTTGCTGCATATTCATCTTTCCCGCCGGCGGTACCGATAGGTCGTAACGTTGAGTGTCTAGTATTAAGTTATAGCCCGACATACTATCTTTTAATAACGCAAGACTCAGCGCCGGTGTAGGTGCATCATTTGGCACTGCGATAGGCATGTGGCTATGATCCATCATTTCCTGCTGCGCAAAGAGCTTAAAGCTCAATAGCGCAGTAGTAACAAGGATCAGTGCGTATTTAATATAACGCATAGAAACTCCTTAAACGCCTGGCGGCGGACCCATCGTTTCGCCAGTATCACAGCTACCAATAGAGTTATCAGCAAGCTCACCTTTAAAGCGCGGGCCTATTTGATAAGGAAATGAAGGTTGTAATTTACCGTCGCTATCTAGCGTGAGTGTTATATGGTAATGATAGCCCTTGCCATCATTTGTATCATGGCCATTATGCTCATCAAGTTGAGCGCCTGTTACCGTTTTATGGGCGTAATAATAGTCTTCAAAATAGTAACCATCGTCAGCATTAAGTGTATTTCCAGAAAGTGTTGTTACTTCTTCACCTATATCCGGACCTGCTTCACTTTCTTGCGTACCTTGGCTAATATCGTACTGTTCAACTAACGTACAGCTTCGCTCTCCTTCGCTATCACAGCCCCCTTCACTTGTAGGAGCACCATAGTCACGCATTTCCCATCCACTTAAAGCAAGCTCTCCATTACTTTCGTATGGGCCATAAAGAGGATAACCATCGGCTGCAAAACCATAAATAGGAGAATGTGCATCGCCATCATCTTCTAATAAATCAGCTAAACAACTTGTGTAAAAATGATGATGGTATTCCCCATTTGCAGCATGTCCACCACATATATCAACATCATATTGCTCTGCAATTGGGGCTAATGTGTACCACACATTATTGCCATAACTCATACCATCACCCCAGTTAAATATACTGGTACCATTTACCATTAAGCCAACAGTACCTAAACCTGTTTCACATGTATCGGTGTCTGATAAATCAGTAGGCGTAACGGGAAAGTAAGCTTCTACACTTTGCTCTGTAGGACAACTTGGTCCTGGCGGCCAATAACCTGCGCCACCAGTGTCATTACAGTTTTGGGTACTGCTTTTATAACCAATGTCTTCGCCAAACAAAACGGTTTGCCCTGCAACTGCAGAGGTAACCCCATTATAAAAGTCGCTTGCTGCGCGCGGGCGATTGTTTAACGCATCAACCTGATCTTGCGTAAGAGTAATATCATATTTTGGAATATCCGTTGCTTGCACATACATGTATTCAACATCAGTGCTTTGTTCAGATACAGTTACCAGTTCGACCGACTGCACATCTTCAACAACACCACCATTATTTTGAATATAAGTAGATGTGGTATCGTTGTTAATTATCCAGCTTGCAAGCTTTGCATCTGTATTTGATACAACCACAGAGGCAACAACATTAATAGTAACGGTGTCGATAACAGCGCTATTTACGCCATCATCTGCGCTTAACTCAAATACTAGCGATTCATCAGCGAGTACTTCTGGCGCGGTAAATTCGCTCGTTAATGTTGTACTTGATGTGAGAGTAACAGCAGTCCCCGATGTTTGCGACCAAGTTACAGATACGTCATCATCATCTTCAACGCTTGCATTTAAATAGACGGTATCGCCTGCGTTAACTGTTTGATCAATACCCGCATCAATGCTAGGTACACTATTACTAACGGTATCGCTGTCTGACGTTGTGTCTGCTGAGTCGCTGTTACATGCCGTTAAAGCTATACACAGTGTACTTAACGCAAATAATTTGGTGATGTTTGAGGTATTATTTTTAAATTGTACTTTCACTATTTAACCTTTTACATTAACGTTTAATAAAATAAAGTTAACAAGTAAAAGTGCAAACAATGTGCACGAATTATGAAAGATTAAACGCCCACACTATGATGGACGTTTAACAGCAAATTTATCCCTTGTGGTTGCGTAGTAATCTCCGCCCATGCGCCCTACTGAATCTAAATTAGTAGGATCGATATAGCCATCAACAAATGTTTCATCTTCAACGCAAATACCAACAATATCTAACAGTATCATTTGCCCACCACCGGGTTCGTTTGAAAAAGTAATCACTTCTCTAAGCTTACATTCATAGCGTACTTTTGAATCTGCAACCCCAGGGGCAGCAACCATTTCACTCGCTACTTTAGTAATATTAGCCGCATCAAATTCACTCACATCACTGGCGTAGTTTGCGCAGCTTTGATTCATTTTTTCAACCTGAGAATGGCTTACAATATTAACTACACACTCTTTAGTAGCTAATACATTCGCTAAAGTATCTTTGATTGCTTTATCTCGAGGGTTTACCTGCGTAACACTCAGTACTGGCGGGTTACAGCTCGCTACAGTAAAAAAAGAATATGGCGCAACATTTGCTACTCCATCTTCATTTAATGTACTTACCCATGCAATAGGACGAGGACTAATCCCTCCCACTAGGTATGAGTACACATTCAAATCTTTATTTTTAGTTAAATCTAAAAACATATTTTTCCTTTTTAATATTTAAAGCTAAATCGTAATTTTAATATCTTACGTATAGGTACTTACAAACTCGCGCTGGTTTAATTATTAATGTTAAAACTTAGACTAATTTAACCACAGCATAAGTTATAAACCTAGCAAACCTAAATTAGTAATGAGTTAATTTTATTATTTAAAGTTATAAACAAATACATGCCTAAAAAAATAAACATAGTGTGGTTTAAACGCGATTTACGCCTTAGCGATCATCAGCCACTTAAAAATGCATTTAGTAATGGTTTACCCACATTACTACTCTATAATTTTGAGCCACTCATGCTTGCAGATCCGCATTATAACGAGCGACATTGGCGATTTGTTTATCAATCTATAATGGAAATAAATACGCAGCTTAAGCGCTTTAATGCCACCCTTTATGTTTTTAACCAAGACATGCTTGAGCTATTGAGCACCTTAAACTCACAATACCGTATAGAAAATATATTTAGCCATCAAGAAATTGGCCTAAATAACACCTTTGATCGAGATAAGTTAGTTAGCCATTGGTGTCAAACACAAAATATTAACTGGTTTGAGTCACAAACGGGCGCTGTTATTCGTGGCAAAAAAAATCGCAGTCATTGGAACGAACGTTGGCAACAAACAATGCAAGCTGACCTCGCAACCCCTAATTGGAAAAACATAAATACCGTTGCGCTCAATAACTATGTCACTCCAGAGCTGCCAAAAAGCTATACGCAAGAAAATGACAACTTTCAAATAGGCGGGCCATTACAAGCCCATAGTGTATTACACAGTTTTTTTGCAGAGCGCGGCAAGGGGTATCAAAAAGGAATATCTAGCCCAAGTTTAAGCCGTACTCATTGCTCTAGGCTTTCGCCTTATTTAGCGTGGGGTAATATAAGCCTTAAACAGGTGTACCAAAAGGCTATTGATGAATACCATTCAAAACACCCCAATAAAAAAGGCTGGAAACGCCCGCTTGCTGCATTTGTATCGCGCTTGCATTGGCATTGCCATTTTATGCAAAAGTTTGAGAGCGAATGCACGATGGAATTTAAAGCATTAAACCCGGGTTATCATGTATTTCCGTATCGTACCGATGAGCATGTAGAACGCGATATTGAGCGCTGGGCACAAGGCCAAACGGGTATCCCCATTATTGACGCTTGCATGCGCTGCTTAAAAGCCACCGGTTATATCAACTTTAGAATGCGCGCTATGCTTGTAAGCTTTGTAACACATCATTTAAATATCAGTTGGCAGCAGGCAAGTTTACCGCTGGCAAATTACTTTTTAGACTTTGAACCTGGTATTCACTATCCGCAAATACAAATGCAGGCCTCTGTTACGGGTATTAATACTATTAGGCATTACAACCCGATTAAGCAATCTGAAGACCAAGATCCAACCGGCGCCTTTATTAAAAAGTGGTGCCCCGAACTTGAAAAACTACCAATAGAATATTTACACGAGCCTTGGCAACAAACACCAATGGAAGCATTATTTAACGACTTTAAATTAGGAGAAGATTACCCAGAACCCATGCTTGATTTAACCGATGCTTCAAAGCAAGCACGCGAACGCTTATGGCAATACCGCGAGCGAGCAGACGTTAAGCGTGCTATTCCTAATATATTAAAAAGACACGTGGGGTTTACTCGCACAGTAAAACAAAAAACAAAGAGTGCTCAACATGGCGCATAAAAAATTACATCTGCCACAAAAAATATGCCCTGTTTGTAATAAGCCATTTGCATGGCGTAAAAAATGGCAACGCGATTGGGATAACGTTATTTACTGCTCAGAGCGCTGTAAACGTAATAAAAATTAGCGCCTATTTATCCATCACTCCTCCACATCAGTATTTACAGACTGGCGCTTATTTTGCTGCGTTACTGCTAACAGTGCTTTACAGGGCCTTACCTAAGCTTCTATGTAAATAACGCTTATTAGGTCTGAAAAGCTTACATTCATAGCAAGGAGAAGATGATGACGATTAAAAAAACGGCAAACTCAACGTGGTCTGGTGATATTAAAACAGGCAAAGGCAGTATTTCTACACAAAGTGGCGCACTTGATAAACAACCGTATGGCTTTAATACCCGCTTTGAAGATGAGCCTGGGTCAAACCCTGAGGAGCTAGTAGGTGCGGCGCACAGTGCCTGTTTTAGTATGGCGTTGTCACTTGCATTAGGTGATGCTGGCTTTACAGCCGATAAAATTGATACCAAAGCCACAGTGAGCCTTGATGAAGTAGATGATGGCTTTGCAGTGACGCACATAGCACTTGAAGTAAACGCACGTATTAAAGATATTGCTAACGAGCAATTTCAGGCATTGTGTGAGCAAACTAAAAAAGAGTGCCCTATCTCAAAGCTGCTCAATACCGAAATATCACTTGATGCAACGCTCGAAAGCGCCTCATAGACCGCTAATACTTAAATCCTAAAATTAAGAAGCTTAAGCCAAGTAAATTATTACTTGGCTTACTATGCACTACCCACACCTTTTTGAAGTGGTTAAATCTAACATATCTTTAAGTAGCGCAATCCCCATACCCAACGCGGGCCAAACTACCCATAAATTATTTGGCGATGTAATTAAATTAATTGCTGTAAAAAATACTAATACAGCTAAGTAACGTTTTAGGTTTTCGAAAAATTTTGATGTATTCATGTTTACTCTCCTCTAAAAATGTAAGGTCATTATTGCCTTAATTTTTAAGCTTTGGAGGTGTTATTTGTCATCAGTTAATATGACACTTGTCACTTATTTATACCTGCCTGTTTTATCTTTAGTTTCTACTTTTATAATTAGTCAATCTCATCGCTGTAAGCGCAAAAAACTAACGTCAACACCATTACAATATTAAGCAAAACAGTTAAATGCCACTTATTAAAGTGACATTATTTAAGTTTAACTTATTGCTTACCAGACCATGCTTGCACTAGCTGTGTTAGTTGCTGCTTTACGTTATTGCTCGCAATTGCCTGAGTTAAAGATTGTGTTAGGACTTTAATTTCATCCTTATTATTATTTTGCGCAATTATCTCCCCTAGCTGTTGAGCAAGCATAGCAAGAGTATGGTTAACACTATTGGCCTCAAGTGTTTTATTAAGCTCGCTTAGTTGCGCTTGATTGCTATTTTTCTCAATTGCAGTAACTAACTGCGCAACACTGTTTTGATTTGGCGCCTGACTTAAAGCAGAGTTAAGCGTGTCATTGAGGGTATTAAACCAATGACGGCTGTCTAAATTGGTTAGATTTTTACCCACAGTACTAAGTGTCTCGCTATAATCGTAACTCAGGTTACTTTTACTGAGCTTATCTGCGATACCTTCTAACGATTCGTGCAAATAACCCATTTGCTCCACAGCCATCATTACTGGGCTACCAGCACCATCAAGTTTATTTAACCTAACAAAGTCAGCTTTAATTTGCTCATAGCGCGCTTGTTCATGCTCTGTTGCATTACCTCGCAGTTGAGCTAATTTAAGTAGGTTCTCTTCAGAACCTTTACTGAGTGTTTGCGCTTCACCTCGGTAATGATCGCAAATTAAATTCTCAAGCTCTTCGTCATTCATGGCTGCAACCACTTTTTCAGCCATTTTATTCATATTACGGTAACTACCTTGCAGCTTAAATGGCGGTTCTGTGCGGTAGTTGTTGTCTTGTGCAGCAGAAGCAATATATTGCGCATTGACTTTTAATACAGTGTCTCTGATAGTGATTAGCTTATTAATAACCGCTTTAATCTCGTTGGCTTCAGCTTGTGAGTAGCCATATTCAAGCTCGTTTAATGGTATACCCTCGCCTTGGCAAATACGCACGAATTTGTATAAGTCTTCCATATTTCTGTTTGCCAGCGGCGCAAGCACTGAGTTAGACGTAAGGGCGTTTTCTATAAAGCTCATTGCAAACTCTTGTTCGCACCCTGCCAACGTATCACCTAAGTTATAAATATCGGCACGGTTAGCAAGCATATCTGGTATTTTAAAACTCTCTCCTGATTCGGTATAGGGGTTACCCGCCATAACCACAGCAAACTTTTTACCGCGTAAGTCATACGTTTTACTTTTGCCATTCCACACGCCATCAATTCGGCGCGAGCCATCACATAACGAAATAAACTTTTGTAAAAACTCAGGGTTTGTATGCTGAATATCATCTAAATAAAGCATTACGTTATTGCCCATTTCAAAGCTTTGATTGATTTTAGCAATCTCTTTTTCGGCAGTTGCGTTAATGGCCTGAGATGGGTCGAGTGATACTTGGTCGTGCCCTATTGATGGACAATTCACTTTTACAAATGTTAAGCCTAAGCGGTTAGCTACATATTCAACTAACGTGGTTTTACCATACCCTGGCGGCGATATAAGTAATAGCATACCCATCAAATCGGTACGTTTATTTTTACCGGCTGAGCCAATTTGTTTTGCTAAGTTATCGCCAATAATTGGAAAGTACACTTTATTAATAAGCTGGTTTCGCACAAATGAGCTTAAAGGCCGCGCTTTAAATTCATCTAATTGTAGGCGCTCTTTTTGCTCTGCTAAAATTTCACTACGTAGAGAATGGTATTGCTCAAAGGCAGGCGCTTGCCCAGTAATATACTCACGCGTACGTGCATAAAACGACGCGTAATCAACTTGTAGGGTTTGCTCACTTATTTGCTTATGTTGCCCCATCAACCCACTAACAGTGTTATCAGTATCTACATCTAAAACATTGTATTTAAAAGAAGTAGTGGCTGTTAAATGAAGGTAATTCGCTGCTTCAGCTTGAACTTCAGCGCTAATATTACTGTGTTGTAAACAATAGGCATTTAGCCAACTTAAATAAAGTAGACCGCGCTCATCTGCGCTATTAAGTGTGGTGTTAGCCTGGGTTAGCTCTTTACTAAACCCCTTACTATTTGCATCACTATTAAACTGCTCGGCGAGTTTTTTAGCTTGCTGAGATACTATAAACAGAGGTTCATCTGCACTTTTTTGCTGCGCCAATTGCTTAATTAAATATGCTGCGCTGAGCTCACTTGATAAATCACTAAAGTGCACAAGCATACGAGGTATCGTATTTAAAAACTCGCTAATATGCTCACTCAGTTGAGATGTTAAAGCGCTAATAAAGTTAATTGCGCCAAAGTGCGTTTCCATCAACAATGCATTTTTTGCTTGGTGATAAAAAGTAGCTAACTGATCCACTGACAATTGCGCGCTGTATAGCTGCGCAACTACCCTACAACTTACTGGATAAATGAGTAAATCAAGAGTGCTTTTTTGATTAAGTAACGACTCTATTATTGCACTAGCGTCGTGATCGTGTATGCCCTTTTCGTAACCTTCTTGGTAACGAGGCTCTGCAAATTTTTGCACTACATTTAAAAGCGTACTGTCATCTTTAGCTTGCTGCAATTGTGTAAATGTAAGTGCATGCTCACTATTTTCGCAGGCTAATAAAATTTGCGCAGCTAAATATTCACCTCGATAAATAGTGCTGTTTTCAGACACTAGCGCTTGCTGCCACAAGTGACGGCTTTGCGCTAATGTTTCAACACTTTTTGCATCGGTAATTGGCTCAAAATAATCGGTGCCTGTTAAATGCAGCATTAGCTGCTCATCGCGAGGCAGTAACGTTAAATCAAGTAATTGCTTATTAACGCTAAATGCGTGCTTACCTATGCTTACCGTATTACCGCCATCGGTAAATATATCTTGCTTGTCACGTAATGAGCGAATGCCCTGATCTTTACTCGCTTTTAGTTTTGACTGAATATCATCGGCACGTATTTCATCGCCAATATCTTTTAACTCTTGCGTAAGTGCACGCAACTTACTGATCATCGGATCAGCTGCAAAGTAGGTGTTTAGCGCATCTAACTCAGTGAAACTTTGCGATCGTCGATTAACGCCCTGTAAAATACGCTCTGCGGCATTCGCTAAATTAAGTGCACGGCGCTGACGCGCATCTATTAAACTTTGCTTATGCGCTTCAAAGCTTTCGTAAACGTCGTCTCGCTTGGCTATTATTTCACTGAGGTATTCATCAAAGTCGCTAAATTGCGACTCTAGCTCTTCTAGCTGTATTAACAAACGCGATAATTGATCGTCACACGCCTCAGGGGTTTTTGCATTATTTAATGCATTAGTAATGCTTTGTGAGAATAACTTAAAGCGGGCGGCAAACTCAGCTTTAGCCTCAACACTGCCTAAGCTTTTTTGACGCATTTCTATGCCTGCTTTCGCCCTATTAACTAACGCATATACACCGCTAATATCTTCTAAAATTTGAGTACGAATACGGCTATCGTCTATGTCTAAATCAAGCATTGTGTGGTTAAGTAAATCAAGCTCCACACTTTGTTTATCAAGCTCGGCAATATAGGTCTTAAGTTCGGTTACGCTTTCACTCTTAGCACTTAGCTCTTCAAGTTCTTTTAATTTTTTATGATACGGTTCAAGTGCTGATGATTGCTGTAAAAAAGCAGCAGTAGCTTGGCTTACACCGCTCAAGTGCTCATCTACATCGCCCTGTAGCTGATTAAGCGCACCTATATCTATGTACTTGATATCTTCAAGGCTGATTATTTGCCCTTTTAGCACTTTTAACGAATCTATTGCTGTTACAAACTCTGATACCGCTTTAAAGCTATCGGGACGAACCTCTCGTGTTACTTCTGTGTACTGTTTAGTAATATCGGCAAGAGCTTGCTTAGCTTTGTTTTGTATTTCAGTTACTTTTTCAAATTCATCAAGTACTTGTTCAGCTGTCTCAAAAATACTGTGTAAGCTTTGTGCTATTTCTGCAAACTCACTTTCGTTAAGCCAGTGATAGCGGTCAAAAATATTACGGCTCAGCGATATCATGTCCTCGTAGTGAAACAAACTTGGGCTTTGCTCGTTAATCGCTTTGCATACGCTATATAAATCTGAAATACCGCGTACTAAATCTGGGTTACCAATTTTTCCAAAAAAACTTGTTAACGCAGGTGCGTTAGCAGCAAACTCAGCTGATACAAATGGGCTTTGCCATATTTGAATAGGGTGTACGCGCTCGGCTTGTTCTTTATCCGCCTTAAAAGTGAGTGTTACACCATCGTTGTAAATACCGTAACCGTGGCAGTAAATTGGGTTTTGTAAGTTTTTATCAATAATGTTGTAGGCAAATAAAGCATAGCGTCCTTCGCTTGGCTCATAAAATACATACAATACATCTTCGCCATTGGGCGATTTAACTTGTCGATGAAATTCTAAATCATCAATTTGTTCTTCAAATGAGCGAGCCTGCCCCGATTGTAAATAATAACCACCAGGGAAAATAATACCGTGATCTTCGGGTAAAGTAACACAGGCACTGCCAATGGCATCTTGGCGCATTACCTGTGAAGTACGGCTATTAAAAATAAAATAGCGCCATTGTTTTTCACGATACGGCAAAATTTTAAGTAAGATTAAATCGCCCACCTGCGCGTATTCAACTTCGCTATCAGCAAGTGATTGGTTTTTATCTTCAACGGGTTCTTGATGAATGCCTTCACCGGTTTCGGTGCTGTTTTCTATTTTTATGGTGAGCGTGCCACCAATGGTTTCTACAAATACGGTGTCGGCTATGCTTATATGCCCGTGACGCCCTTCAACGTGGTCGCTACGGTCTGTTTTTTGCCATTCAAAATCATAGTCGTGTGCGTGTTTAATATCGCGCTCACCACGGTTATCTATATAATTAATAGTATTGTCAGGGTGTATTTCCCACCTAAACACTCGCACATCAGAGAGTTTTTCACCGATTTGAAATAGCGCAAATAACTTACCGTTTTGTTGATATAAGTGCTGTAGCTTAGTTTGTTTGTAGTAAGTATAAAGCTCTTCGAAATCTCTAATAAAACGAGTATCGGTTAAAAATAATGTTTTTTCTGGGTATGGCTCAATTTCAAAGTGATCCTCTTGTTGAACCAATTTATGCACACTAAATACATCATCAATTGAGGTTTCTTTTTTCAGACCCAAAAACACGTTGTAAGCAAAAATAACTTTATCGCCAACAATCACAATATCGCGTGGCGTACAGTTTTGCTCAGTTCGCGCACGCACCCGCCCTTTTACTTGAAGCTCTGTACTACCAAACTCGCTAATACGCGAGGCATTAACCGTATCTGTTTGCGTTTTGAGTGTTGCACCAAAGTTATTTAATCGACGCTTAATTAAATCGTACGATCCCTGCTCTAAAGCATGTTGTGTTGAGTCCGTCATTAAACCTTTCCTACAGTATTACTTTTGTATGTGTGATCAAAAAAGCCGTAATGTTAACTATTACGGCTATAGATTGAGAGGGAGTTAGTCTTGCGGGTTGAGTTTAATTTTTTCGTCAAGCCCGCTGCCCATATTGCCCCCTAGCATACTTAGTAACTGGCTTTTTTCAGCCGCGGTGGTGTTACTCAATTGCTTTAATAGTTTACTCATATTAAGGTTTTTCATGGTTTCAGCTGAGCCGTTAGCGCCCGCTAATACTCCTTTCAAATCCTCAATTAAATTGCGATCCCCATTTAAGTGATCTTTGAATACAGTTTGTACTGTTTTGCTTTCATCTACTAAACCATCTATTGATTTACCTAAGCTAATAGCACTCATAAACTGGTTAAAGAACTGACCATCACCGCCCATAATATTAATATCGGCATCGCCAAGAGCTTTGCTCATCACTTGTGCTTGATGCTCTGCTATATCTTTACCCGCTTCAATTTTAGCCAGCACTAATTCTTTTTGCTGGTTTAGTTGAAGTGTAAAGCTTTCGTAATCACGGGCATCTTGGTCCATCGCATTAAGCGCCTGTAGTTTTTCTTCAAGGCCTTTGGCCTCAGCAAGCATTTTACGCTCTAGATTAATGGCTTCGACTTCACCTTGTTTCTCATTAGCATCAGCCATTGCTGTTTGCACTTGCGCTTCAGACAAGCCAATTTCACGGTTACCCTGCGCTTCTGCTTCTAATTTTTGGCGAAGTACCTTCGCATCCACTTCACCTTGCATTGCGTTTGCTTGTGCTTTAGCCGTAATTACGTCTGCCTCAGCTAAGCCCTGTGCTGCTGTTTCAACTTGTTGTGCTTGAGCCAGTATCTTTTTAGACTCTGCTTGCTGATTAGCAATGCGCAGCTCTGCATTGGCCATTGTTTCAAGTTCACGAGCTTTAAACTCAGCAGCTTGATCTTGCGCTTTAGCAGCTTCAATATCTTTAACCAATGCTTCTTCTGCTTCTGCTTTAGCTCGGATAATGATGGCGTCTTTTTCACGTTCTGCACCGGCTAAAACCTGCACATCTTTAATACGTTCTTGCTCTTCTGCTACCGATTTTTCTACTATTACGCGATCGCGCACTACATCAGCAATTTCTTTGCGCTCTACTTCAAGTGCTTTTTCTTTATTAATACGTAAAATTTCAGTTTCTCTTTCTCGTTCAATCACTTCTATTTCACGAGAACGTAAAACTTTCTCTTCCTCAATACCCAGTACACGCAGTCGATTTTGCTCTGCAATATCAAGCTCACGCTGCTTGTTTTGCTCGCTAATTCCAATTGACTCTTCAGATTGAATTCGAGCCTGCTCTGATTTTAAACGCTCTTCGTGGCGTACTTTTTCAGCTTCGGCGTGTTCGCGTGCTTTAACGGTTTCAATTTCACGAACCTGACGCGACATTGCATCTTGTTTTTGGCGTTCAATCTCGAGTGATTTTTCTGTGGCTTCTTGGTTTTGTATTTCTACTTTTGCGCGCTCATCACATTTTAATTGATTGGTTAATACATTTTGCGCTGCCGTCATTTCGGTAATACGACGGATCCCCTCGGCATCAAGAATGTTTTGTGAATCAAGCTTTTCAATCGACGTTTGTTCTAGGTAATCAATAGCAACATCTTCAAGCGTGTAGCCAGATAAATCTTGCCCTATCACTTCTTTAATATTGTCTCTAAATTCGTTTCGGTGAGTAAACAACTCAACGAAATCCATTCGTTTACCAACCGTTTTAAGTGCTTCTGAAAACTTAGCTTCAAATAACTCTTGTAGCGTTTCATGCTCTGACGCACGTGCACAGCCCACATGTTTAGCGACACGCAAAATATCGTCTTTATTTTCATTAACACGAATATAAAACGTAATGGCAATATCGGCGCGTATATTGTCTTTACAAATCAAGCCGCCTTTATCTTTACGCTCAAGCACCATGCGTTTAGTTGAAATATCCATGACTTCCATTTTATGGATAACAGGGTAAACAATGCCGCCTGTTGTGGTTACATCAGGTTCATTTTTCATCTTATTTATAATGAGCGCTTGGCCCTGTTCAACTTTGCGATAGAACTTGCCAATAATTAACAAAATAGCAAAAATGACCGCGATCGCTATACCTACAAACGTTAATATAGGTAGTAAGTTATCTAAAAATTCCATGTTATGTCCTAACGTAATTATCGATTTATTATGTGTTATTTACAGCAAAAACGGCGTTTAGTTACCAAGGTTTAGCAGTAACAATATAACAATGCTGCTTTTTTAAGTGCTCAAGCAATACAACCGTATCACCTGTGCTATAGGGGTGTTCGTCGTGTGATCTTATTTGAATTAATTGCTCGGTACCTTGAAAATTAATTCTTCCTTGCCCAAATGTAGGTGTCACTTTGCCAGTAACTACTATGCATTCGAGACCTAATAGGTCGCTACTACTAGAGGTTTCTACACTTGAAAAAAAGCCCTGTAATGGCTTTGAAATCATAATGGCAATAGGTAAAGCAATAATCGCGCTGGCTACTAACATCACTAAACCAAAAATATAAAATAAAATTCCATCGCCAAGTAGGTAAGCAAAAAACTTGTGTGCATAAATATTAATTAACCAGCTCAGCATAACCACTAAGCTAATTGATACTGTAATAGGGATACTGCCAAAGCCAAAACTCGATAATAGCCCAGTGCTGTTTGTATTTGATGAATTAGCTTCTATATCTAAATCAGACTCGAACATGTCGATATCAGCAAAACCCAGTAAAGTGATTGTCCAAAACAACACAACAACTAATAACAGGGCCGTGAATATAACGGTAGGAAACGTAAGCGCTAAGTTTAAAAATTCCATATTACAGCTATCCATTTGTATTAATACGTATATACAATAAGATTTTTACCACTTTGAAGAGAATTTGTTAAGTTTTTTATAACAATTACAGTCTGCTTTTATAAACAATTGTAAACAAACTACCTCCCGTTTTACCTATAGTATAAAGCACTAAGCATCAACACTTTCTTACAATCGTTTAATTGCCATGCAAAGTCCCCTCACTATAATACCCTTTCTGGATACAACTAATTAACTTTTTAAGAAAGGATACTTATGCGATTTTTAATGCCACTCTCTTTGCTTGCACTTAGCTGTGCAGCATCAGTAAACGCTGAACAATCAGCGTCAAAGCAATGGTTTAATACAATTAACTACGCAAAAATTGATTCACGCTATTACAGCGATAATGTGTACGGATTATCTACTCATTATTATTTTGAAGAACAACAAAGCTCTGGCGTGTGGGATGATTATGGCTACCTAGATACAGATAGTAACATAGGCTTAAATTACTTTAATTCAGATGGTTATAGCCAAAAAGGAATATTTGGAGAAGGCTTTTACGGTAATGTTTTTGCAACCGTAGAGCTGCCTAATGTTGGCGATAATGATACCTACTCGGTTGGTTTAGGTTACTTATTTGCTGATTCGTTAAAGGTATCCGCACGCATGGTAGATTATGAATATGGTGATACGGTTTATCTATTTAAAGCGCAATATAATCATCAAATTAATGACACCGATTACATTGGCTTTACGGTTGAAACTGATGATGAAATAGACTCGTGGGACTTATCATCACGTTACTTTTCCCATCTTTACGATGATAGCTACTTTACTATAAATATTGATTACCTAGATGCTGGCGATGACCCTTTTTTAAATGTGCTGGCAAATTATTACTTTAATAAACATGTCGCGGTCGGCGTTGGTTTAAATGACTCTGATTTGGTTATTGAGGGTAAATACTTTATTAACGATAGCTACTATTTCAGCGCTAATTACACAGATAACGATGACTACGATATATACAATCTTAGTTTTGTAGCTCAGTTTTAATAAATACAAAAAAGCCGCCTTGCTCGAGTCACTTCAGTTAAACAAGGCGGCTTTTATATTAAAAATATCTATAGCTTACATATTACCTAGCTCTATCATCATTGCGGTATACATGCGTAAATTAAGCTCTAATTGCTCAAGCGTGATAAATTCATGTTCTGAATGGCCTGTATAACGTTTACCTGGCATTGAAGGGCCAAATGACACGGCATTATCAAATAGTTTTGCGTTAGTACCGCCGCCAATTGATACAAAGTCAGCTTTTTTGTCGCCGGTAAAATGCTTAAATATATCGAGTAGCTTTTGCGCGTGCGGCGCGTTATCTAACAGCATAGGTGTACCAATAACCGTATCTACTTTACTAAGCATTACGTTATTTACCGTTTCCCATTCTTTAATAGCGCTATTTATTTGTTGTTTAAGTACATCTTCATCCTTGCCTACTGGGCGGCGCGCGTTAATAGCTAATGTTAATGCGTTACCATCACGTTCGATCACAGTAGGTGCTACTGTCATTGGGCCCATAAATTTATGCTCGTAGGCAATATTACCAAATTGCTTACCATGAATATCTAAGCCAATTAACTGGTTTACAAATTTTATAAGCTGGCCATCGCTATTATTTTCAAGTGCGACGTCTTTAAATAACTCGCTTAGGTGTGCAATAGCATTAACGCCCGACTCTGGCTCTGATGAATGCGCAGACATTCCTTTTACAGTTATTTTTAAGCCTTCACCTTGCTCTTTAAAACTAAACTCAACGTCACTAAGTGTTTTAGCTTTAGCTTTTAATGAGTCAATTAAGCTCTCGCTTGCATTGTGCAGTACTAAGCTTGCATCTTCTGGTATTTGGCTTTTAAACGCCCCACCAGCAACATCGCTTACATATACACCAGTTTGTTTTGAAGTAGCGCTAAATGTAGGTGCAATTAAGCTCCAGCCTTTTTCGGCAACAACTACTGGGTATGATGCATCAATGGTTACGGCATACTTTGGTTGATCGTAAGTTTTCATAAACTCGGTCAATGGGCCCCAGTCAGACTCCTCAGCTAGGTAAATCATCAGCTCTATGCGGTTATCAAGCTCTATGCCTTTATCTTTAATCGCTTTCATAGCGTAAAGCGCAGTGGCTATGGCGCCTTTGTCGTCTTCGGTACCGCGCCCAACTAATTTTCCAGGCTCTGAGGTATCAATAATAAATGGGCTTTGCTTCCACTTACTCGCATTAGCTGGTTGTACATCACCGTGGGTAACGACTGTTACTTTGTCTGTTTGTTTGCCCATACCAATAAGCACAGTGTAGCCAAGATCTTGGTAATCGAATCCCAGCTCTGCGGCTTTCATTTTTAATACAGATTTAAAGTTAATAAAGTCTGGGTTTTGTGGTGCAGGTATTGAATCTTTATTTACTGTAGGAAAGGCAACTAAGTTAGTTAGCGTATGTACTTGCGCATTTTGGTAGGTGTTTACAGCGTAATCGGCAACACTATCAATATTTTCATGTAACTGTGCATGCGTGCTAAACGCAAATAAAAGAGCACTGACTAAAGCTAACTTTTTCAAAACTGATCCTATTTTATTAATAACTAAGAGCTTTAATTATAACGCCCACACAGTATTGCAAACAATGCTTTGCGGCGGACTCACAACTTATTAGCGTAAAATATTTATATAGCGGGTTTGGTGTAGATAGCAGTATAATGCGCGACTTAAATTTATTTAGCTTAAAGGTTTTAGCTGTGAATCGTCGTAAAAAAATCGTCACTAAATTTCAAAAGAAAGATAAACGCGCTAATGCCAAATTACATAAAAGCGGCAAACCAGCTTATGTGTCAAAAGCTGAGCGCGAAAAATTAGCCGAACAAGAAAATAATGAGCCAAAAATAATTCAAGAGTAACTTTACGCTACCCTTTGTTTGATAATGTAAAGTGGCAAGAGTACCGAGTACTCACATATGCAACTACTGCCGTGGCAACTGTAAGTTCAAACGTAGCTAAATAATTAACTGTATCAATATATGGCATTGTGAAGTTTGTACTTTGCATCCAATCTTTCATTTTAAATAATGCTGTTGCTCCAATAACCATTGGAAACGTAAAAGCGGCGTAGCTAGCCGTAAAAGGTCTGCGTAATAACTTTATAAATAACACATAAACAATCAGTGTTTTTGTTATCGCTAATATAAATAATACGCCCACAATAAAGAATGATGGATTAGCTACAATATGAAAATACCCCGCTAACGTTAAGCTAGCTGGTGCTGCTAAAATAGCAAGTGTTGGTTGTATTTCGTAGTCACTTTTTAACGCTAGCAAAAAACGATAAAACATAATTGGCAGCATTATAGCGTATGTTGATATACCAATGATCAGGGCGCTGTAAGCTAACCACGCTAATATCGGATTTCCCGAAAAAGTAATATCTGCAATAATTATCCCTACAGGTGGCACAAACCAACTGGGCGCCATATCTTCAAAATTAAACTTTTTTGCTCGCTGGTATAAAAAACTCATCAAAAATATGAGATGCAGCACCAAAGCTAAAACCCAGATAATATCGCCAGCTAATGGATTAAATTGCCCAACTGAGTTTGAAATAACAAGATTAGCCATTGCAAATGTAGGGATCACACTTCCTGCAACTGGGTGAGCTAAATCGGCTTTTAATAAATGAGGGTGTAGTAAAAACTTAGCAGCCAAAAGTAAAACTAATACGCCAGCGAGTACCGCTCCCAAAAATTGCCCGTGATTATTTAAGTTAAAAACGTTTTCCCATGTCCACCCCATGCTCGCAATAGCTAAAGCTAAACCGCTCATGGCTGTTGGCGCACCCATAACCTTGTTTTTAAATTGCTTAAACACTTTATTTCCTAATCACTGGGTAATGCACCTTTACTGCATTACCTTAAAATAACGCTGCAAAATTAATACAAACGTGTTTAATAGAACGCTTTTTACATACAAATATTTCATAAAAATAAGTTTTCAGCTTAATTATTTAAGCGCGCAAAAAAGCCATAACATAGCTATGGCTTTTACTTTATTTTAAAATTTAGTTTAGTTAAAACGCGTAACTAACGCTTACATTAAATGAACGACCCTGCCCTGCAAGTTGTTCAAACCCGTTGCTGCTGTCTTGTTTAAGTGCTGCAATACTTACGCCCCCTAGTGGAAGTTGGTAGAACTCATCAAACACGTTACTCACTTCTGCGCTTAGCGTTAATGAATCCCATGTGGCTTTAGAGCTTAAATTAACCAAGCTGTAGCTGTCTGTTTGGTTTTCAAAACGATTATTATCTACACGGCTTTTAGTATCGACCCATTGCCAAGATAACTCATTTTCAAATCGACCTATTTGCTGGTTAATACCTAGCTGAGTTTGCAGTGGTTTAATTTGATAAAGCGGCTGGTTAGTATCGTCGCGCTTGCCTCTGGTATTAGTAACATTAGCGTGTAACTGCCAGTTACCTAAATTTTTAGATTCATAAATGTTGGCTGTTAAATCTATTTTTGCACCATACAAAATCGCATCTACATTAGTAAACTGAAAAATGTTACGCGCTGTATTGTCCATGTCATAACTATTGAAGCTTCTTACACTGTCAGCATCAATATAATCACTCACATCGGTATACCAAACATTGGTACTTAACCGCCAACGATCATCTTTTGCCGATTTAATATAAGTAGCACTTATTGTATGCGCTGTTTCAACATCTAAATCAGGGTTACCAATATAACCATTACCATCGCCGTACCAACCAATCATAGTGGTTGCCATGGTACTTACACCCCAACTGTATCGCTCATATAAATTAGGGGCACGGTTTTTACGGGCAAGGCCAAATTGTAGCTCATCATAATTTGTTATTTGGTAGTTTATTAATAAGTTAGCGTCAACTACAGTGTCGGTTTTATCCCTGTCGCCAGCATTAAAGTTCTGTGCAGCAATAGTATTATCTGTAGACGTATCGCTCATGGTCATACTTTGCATGCTACCCATGTCGCTCATATCGCCCATATCCATCATGCTCATACCGTCGTTATAAGATTGAACTTTTCCTACTTGGGTATTAACACTTTCAATACGTACGCCTGCGTTTAACCACAGTTTTGTATTTATTTGGCTCTCGTATTCAGCAAATGCAGCTATGCGCTCTCGTTTGCCGTTATTTATATTTACATAATCATTTGGCCCCATCATTATTGAGCCTTCAATAGCCGGCCACCAATCATCAATGCGGTAGTTATAGTATTCTTGACCAAGCAGTAATGTGCTATTTTTATCTAGATTAATGCGCCATTTAAGCTGTGTGCTTATATCTTGTGCATCGGTTTTCATAGGCATCATGCCAGTTTTTTCTTGGCTAAAAAAACCCATTTCGTGCTTTACACTGTGCCAATTAAACTGCCCTTCAAATTCGCTATTATCAAAAGAGCGTTTGTATTGAGCAATCGCACCGTAACTGGTGTTATCGGTCATATCCATGTATTGATTTGCAAATCCTTGGTACGGAATTTTTTGATGTGTGAGCTTTATAACTAATTGTTGTTTTTCATCGCGTATGGCACCCGTTAAGCTGTGATTTTGTGCTCGGTATAATGTATCAAGCACAACATTGCCATTTCCATCCTCGTAGCTATCAGCATCACTATACGACCCTTTGTAATTAAGGCTAAACGTGTCGCTTGCTAAGTGAGCTCCTGCGCCAAGTTTACGTCCATTATCCACACTGCTGTACTTAGCAGATACATAACCTGAGTGCCACGCTAAATCACTACTTTCACTGTATTGTGGTGCAATCGAGTTAACACTAATCACACCTGCTATGTTATCGCCCCCCGCGCTTACTGGTGAAACACCAGCTACTACATTGTAAGACGTTATTTGATTTGCAGATATATAAGAAAGAGGCGGATTCATATGATTAGCGCACGCCGCTGTTACATCGGCGCCATCAACAAGTACTTTTACTCTATCACCCATTAAACCATTTAAAATAGGTAAGTTAGACACCCCACCCGCAGCAGAAAAATTCACACCTAAGTCACTTAATAACGATTCTGACGAACCAAGTGCTAAGTGCTTATTTTGTGCATGCCCGTGCACTTCAATAACTTCTAAGTCGTTATCATTGGCAACAGCAACTGACGATATAAAGCCACTAATAATTATTGTTAAAGGAGAAAGTGAAAATATTTTATTTGGTTTGCTTTTATAAGTCATAGGAGGTTATGCCACTGTAATAATTGGCATAATTATATAACGAGAGAGTTTATGTAAAGCGCGACATAATGTCGCACTTTGTTAAGTAACCAGATATAACTAGCTATTAAGCTGTGCTACAGTTTGCGAAACCACATCTGCACCGCGTTCAATTTCTTTAATCACCTCAGACACATTAGATATTAATTCTCTACCTTGTTCAGATGAGTCTGACACTGAGGTAATTTGCTTAGAAATATCGTTTGTTAGTTCTTGGTTGTTTTTAACCACGGTCGCAATTTCGTTAGTCGATTTACTTGTACTTGCTGCAAGCTGCCTTACTTCGTCTGCAACCACAGCAAAACCTCTGCCATACTCACCTGCGCGAGCCGCTTCAATGGCGGCATTAAGCGCTAATAAATTGGTTTGATCGGCAATACTGCTAATGGTCGATACAATCGAACCAATAACGGCTGATTGCTCATTTAGGTTTTTAATTAAATCGACCGACTTAAGCACTTGGCTTACAATTGCATCTGAGTTAGTAATGGCGCTTTGTAGTATTTCAGAGCCTTGCTTAGCTGTTTCTACCGTAGCCACAGCCGACTCGTGTGCAATTGCTGCGGCATCGCTTACTGCGGTATTGTCGTTTATACGAGCGGTTATATCAGATGCAAATTTAATGATTTTAACAACATTGCCTTTACTATCTAATATGGGGTTATAGGTCGCTTCTAACCAAATTTCTGAGCCATTAGAGGTAATGCGCTTAAACTTACCAGACTTAAACTGGCCTTGTGCTAGCTCATTCCAAAATTGTGGATTTTTCTCATAAAATAATGAGGTACAAAACATCTTATGGTGCCGCCCAACAATATCCTTTAGGCTGTAACCAATTGTAGATAAGAAGTTTTGATTGGCGCTTATAATATTCCCTTCTGGAGTAAACTCTATGGTTGCTAAAGCTTTATCAAGTGCCTTTGCTATCGCCTCCTGCGCCTGCCTTTGTAAATAGCTCGTTGTAATGTCTGAGGCTATTTTTATAACCTTAGTAACAATGCCATTTTCTTCCACAGGAAAATATGTAGCTTCTAACCAAAGCTTATCCCCGTTGGCTTTAAAGCGTAAAAAAGAACCGCAAGTAGATTTACCTTGTTGTAAGTTGTGCCAAAATAGACTGTATTCTTTAGAGTTTGCATATTCAGGTTCACAAAATATTTTGTGATGCTCGCCTATTATCTGCTCTTTACTATAACCAATAGTCTCTAAAAACAGTTTATTAGCGTCTAAAATTATTCCTTCAGGTGAAAATTCAATATAAGCAACGTGCTTGTTAATCGCTGACAAGATCGATTGCTTTTGAATTAATTGAAGCTCCAGCTCTTCAATTTTTGCGTTTTTTATAGAAATACCAAACATGTAAAAACCTTAAGGAATAAATTTAAAAGTAATAATGTGATATTGAAATGTAGCTACACTGTAAATATAGGCCTAAAATAGATGATAACCTAATATTTTAAGATCTTATAGCTTCATGCTTTATAAATAGTTTTTTTGCTTTTAGCTTTTTTAAAAGTTATTTATTCTAATTAACATTTAAAAAACCCTGTAAAACCATTAACTTTATGCATGACTCAATACTCATTTTAAATTAAAATACCCCTCTCACTGAACATCTACTCTCACACCACAATTTAAGTTAATACTCAGCCCTCTATTTAAGATTTGCAGCGCTGTTCTATTTTAAAATTAAAACCTTAAGGGATCTTTCATGAGCGCAGATATCGCGTCGACGCCAAACGGACTAAACCGAACTGCTATTTTAGTGGTATTAGCATTAGGCACTTTTATTTTAGGCTTATCAGAATTCTCAATGATGCCAATGCTGCCATTAATTAGCGAAACGTTTGGCTCCACACCTTCACAAACTGGTTATGCTATTAGTGCCTACGCTATTGGTGTTGTTATAGGTGCCCCAATATTAATGCTAACTACAGCCAATATGCGCAAACGCAAAGCACTGCTAATATTTTTAAGCTTAATGTGCATATCTAACGGTTTAAGCGCCCTTGCGACCTCTTTGGAACAATTAGTTATTTTTAGATTTTTAAGTGGCTTACCCCATGGCGCTTACTTTGGTGCAGCTATATTGCTAGCGTCTGATATTGCACCTCAAGGCAAACGAGCCAGCTTTATGTCTAAAGTATTTATGGGGTTAACAATCGCAACAATAGTCGGCGTGCCTATTGTTACCTTAGTTGGGCAAAACCTTAGCTGGCGTTACTGTTTAGCAGGTGCTGCTGTTTTAGCATTTATCGCCTTTATTTTTGTTTATAAAGTGGTACCTAATATTGATAACGCTAAGCCTTCTAACTTATTAAACGAGTTTGGCGTGCTAAAAAACAAACTTGTTTGGTCAATTTTAGGTATTGTTATTATTGGTTTTGGCGGTGTTTTTTGTATATACACTTATATTGCCGACACTATTTTAGATGTAACTAAAACAGCGCCTTATACTATATCTATTGCGATGGTAATGTTTGGTATTGGCTGTACATTAGGTAATTACGTATTAGGTAAAGCCGCTGATAAATCAGCAATTAAAACCACGGGCTTTGCCCTTATTTGTACTATTGTGTTTGCTTTTGCCTACGTTAGTGCAAGCCATAATATATGGATGCTTTATGCAGTAGTATTTTTTATTGGCTGTAGTGTAGGCTTAGCAACGCTTATCCAGTCTTTATTAATGGATGTATCACCTGATGGCCACGCAATGATTGGTGCACTGGTGCAATGTGCATTTAATATAGCCAATGCGATTGGCCCTTGGGTTGGCGGTATAGCGATTGCTCAAGGTGCAGCACCAAATCAAACAGGCTATGTTGCGGCAATTTTATTTATTGGTGGGTTTTTTATGTGGTTATTAAGCTACATACAGTTAAATAAAAAGCAGCAAGTAGCACAAACGTGCTAAACGCATTTCAAAATAAGACATTCCCAAATACAAAAAGAGCCGCTAAGTAGCGGCTCTTTTTATAGTTACGCATTATGCACTGAGTGATTCCATATCAATGACAAATCGATAACGCACATCTGATTTTTCCATACGTTCGTACGCTGAATTAATTTCGTCTATGTTGATCATTTCACACTCTGGTAGCACGTTATTCTCACCACAAAAATCAAGCATTTGCTGTGTTTCTGCTATACCACCTATAAGTGAGCCTGCCACTTGGCGACGCCCCATTAATAAAGGCACAGTATTTAACTCATCAACAGGCCCCACTTGGCCAACAATAATTAAAGCGCCGTCAATGTCTAATAGCGGTGTATAAATTGATAGGTCGTGCTTCACAGGCACTGTATCAATGATTACATCAAATGCCGACAGCGACTTTTTCATTTCATCATCGTTTGTTGACACTAAGTAATACTGGGCACCCAGTTTAACGGCATCCTCTTTTTTAGATTCGCTACGCCCAACAACAGTAACAATTGCTCCCATCGCTACGGCATTTTTAACCGCCATGTGCCCTAAGCCACCAAGCCCTACAACAGCAACACGGCTGCCTTTTTTAACGCCCCACTTGTGAAGTGGAGAATACGTAGTAATGCCTGCACATAATAGAGGGGCCACACGCGAAAGATCTAAATTTTCTGGAATTGAAAGTACGAACTCTTCGCGTACAACCACACTTTTAGAATAACCGCCTTGGGTTATTTCGCCGTTTTCTCTATCTTTACCTGCGTAAGTGCCAACCATGCCCTCTCGGCAAAATTGCTCTTCGTTGTTGTCGCACTGATCGCAACTTCTGCATGAATCAACCATACAGCCCACACCAACTGTATCACCTTGCTTATATTTTTTAACGTCGCGACCAACCGACTTAACCTTACCAACAATTTCATGGCCAGGTACGAGCGGGTATTCAACACCGCCCCAATCATTTCGCACAGCATGTAAATCTGAATGGCACACACCGCAGTATAAAATTTCAATTTCTACATCGTTATTGCGTAAATCGCGGCGCTCAAACGCAAACTCTGTCAGTTCAGAACCTTGGCTTTTTGCTGCATATCCTACTGTTTTCATAATAACTCCATAGTTTATAAAAATTTAAGTCGAGTTCACGTTAACGTACAAGCTGTGAATTTAAACTGACCAAAAAAAAGCCCAACAATGTTGGGCTTTTTTTTATATACGCTGTGCTATGTTTACTTTTCGAGTAAGGTATTTATTTCATCAATAATTGCATGAATGCGCTGTGCATTTTTACCTAAATCACTACGTCCAACACGCGATTTACTGCGAATATCTACAAAACGCTGATTGGCATCATCTGTAATGCGAATAACCACATCATCTTTAAACCCAAACCAAGTCGTTGTGTCAGTAGCCTCAACAATACCCGTTGCCGAATTTGTATTAACTAAAGCAAAACCCAAGTTTTTAACTGCTTGCTCACTGACAGCCAGCAAATCAGTTTTTGATTGTGCATAACTTAATGTTTTAAGCTCAGGGTAGGCTTTACGTTGTTGAGCTGCCGTTTCTTCACCGGCATAAGCGACAGGGTTAGATGCATCGGCTCTAAGTGGAGCAATTGCTACAAACTTTGGTGGATTAACTAGGTCTGTGGAAATATCATGAATTGCAGGAACACTTTTAGCTTTATTCATCATATTAAGCGGCATTGCAATGGCGACGGCAGAAAATACAAAAGCAATTAAACCACTGCTTAACGTTAACGTTTTACGCATAAAGATAGCTTGTACTATTAGCAGCACTAATGCCGCACCACCCGCGTACACACCAAACCTAAAACCGGTAAAGGCAGTGCCAAGTTCAACAAGGCCAAATTTATATAAAGGCCCTGGTAATATAACTAACAAAAACGCAATTAAGCTTACTAAACTCACTAAAACTTTCATTTTAAGATTCCTTTACTGTGTGTAATTTTTATTTTAAATAACCTAACGAGTACACTATACCGCCAAGCACTGCGTTTAGATTACTATTAGCGACCAATTACACAAAAAAGTCCAACGTTGTGTTATTAAAGTTACTTAAATTAGGAAATATATCAACAAGCTCAGAGCTTGGAACGCCAAACCACTGCGCTAACGTTGCAAAGTATTGCTCGTTTGCAACTTGTGGTATTAAACGCCCGCCACCCGTGTCTTGTGGGCCATCAAGTTGTTGAGTGAGTAACTCGCCGTAAATATTTTGCCCTTTTACAGCCCCGCCCATTACTATTTGATTACCAGCCCAACCATGGTCTGTGCCATCTCCGTTTGAAGTGAGCGTACGACCAAAATCCGACATAGTAAACGTGGTTACTTTTTCGCTCATACCAAGCTCAGTCATTGCATTATTAAATTCAGCTAAACCATTAGCCAATGTATTTAATAGTGCTGGGTGCGTTGTTAACTGATTATCATGTGTGTCAAACCCGCCCATAGACACAAAAAACACTTGGCGTTGTGTGCTTAGTTTAGCTTGAACACTGATTGTTTTAGCCACAGCTGCAAGTTGCTCACTAAAGCTTGTTTCGCTAAATGAGGTAATAAGCGCTGGTGCATCTTCTAACGCATTATTCATACTTTGCGTGTTGTTAATCGCGCTGTTTAAACCATCTGCGTAAGCGCTGCCTAACACATGGTTGGTGTTACCTAGTATGCGGTTCATTATATTCGTTACATGCTCAGTACGAGGCTGGTATCCACCAAAAGCATTTATAGTGCTTATACCGCTTTTATTTAATGCAAACGCGCTAGTGCTAGCTCCTGTTTGCCACAGGTTAGTACCATCAAGTGAAATATTAGCAGCAAATTCGTCATGTACGGCTAAGCGTTCAAGTAAACGCGCTCCCCACCCACTGTTTAAAGATGCCTTTTCACGGCCATACATCCACGACGCTTGCTGGTCATTATGCGAAAACAAATGCTGAGGAAGTGGCACTGCTTTGTTTTTATAATCATCTAGCGACGTTGGGGTTAACAAAGTCCCTACTCCGCCTATAAAGGCTAAATTTTGAGACTCAAACACACTTTGAATAGGCTCTAGCGATGGATGAATACCCACTCCACCAGCAAACTGGGTTGCAGTATTTAATGTAATTGGCGATGCAACAGCTAAGTTTTGTCTGCTTTGCTCATACAAGTTACGTTGCTCTGCCTCAAGCGGTACCAGCATATTTAATGAGTCATTCCCACCATACAAATACACACACACTAGCGCTTTATAATCGCCTAGCTCAACAGCTTTCGAAGCACCTGTTAATGCTTGTAATTGTAGGCTAGTTAAAGCCGCAGCTGACACACTGCCTTTTAAACATAATGACAAAAAATCTCTTCTATTAATGCTCATTATGCGCTCCTAATACTGCACGTTAAATTCAGGTGAAATTGCAATCATGTATAACAAATACGATACCCGCTCTCGGTATTGGTCTTCATCAAAATATGCATCTAAATCATTTAAAGCTTGCTTGGTCTCGGTACTCATATTGCCTGCAAAATATAAGGTGTTGTACCTGTCTAAAAGTGCATTGATGCCATTTTGAGCCAAGTAATCCATATCATTTTGCACGTATACATAAATACCTGAAGGGTTAAGGTTTGTGTGCGCCTCAGCCGTGCTCCATACTAAACTTGAATATAGTGCGTTCATGGTACCAATTAAGGTGGCGTCGTTAGCAATTTGTAGTTCCGGTGCCACTAAAGCGCTATTACGCAAAGAAGCCGTTTGATAATCAGGTCGAAAAAAATTAAACACCGAAGCCGACTGCATGGGTCCTTGCCCATAACTGTCAATTAAATTCCACGTTTTATAAACACCTTCTTGCGATTTTGCATTTAGGTTACGCCAAAATTGTACCGTTTTTAAAAGTGGCTCTTTAATTTTACCTTGATAGCTCAGCACCGAGCCAAAATGGCGTGCTTCATCATCCAAATAAATCGCTTTTACCACTGCGGTTAGATCACCACGTACTCCCGCGCCATTATCATTAAATACATGTGCTACACGCTCTACGTATTGCGGTGTAGGATTTGAAGTAATCAGCCGTTGAATAAGCTGTTTAGAAATAAACGGAGCGACATTTTGATGATTAAATAAGTTATCGATCGCGATAGTTAAAGACTCTTTAGCGGTGTAACCTTGTGGTATTACTTCGTTATTCAATAATGTTTTTTGCAAGCTTGAGTGGTACTCATCAAACGCTTGCATTGGGCTTAAGTAATCGTAACTTTTACGTTTAAAGGTTTCGCTGCCTGCAAATGTCCAACCTGTAAACACACGGGCAAAACCTTCTATTTGTGTTTGCCCATACGTTGCTATGGTATTGCCACTAGCATCAAGCTTAGCGCTGCCATCTAAATTTAATTCTTCAAGCCCTATTGTAAATAGCTGCATTACTTCGCGTGCGTAATTTTCATCTGGGCGAATATTGAGAGTTTCATCCGCTTTTTCGTTACCTAAATGGCTTAGATAAGTGCCCATTATGGGTGAAAGCGTTACATCCTCAAGTAAGTCGCGGTAGTTACCAAAGGCATGCTTAAGTAATAAATCGTAATAACCTATCATCCCTTGCGGGTGTGCACGTAAATCGCTATTTTCATCCGACACCACAAGTATTTCGCTGAGCGCAAACGCGACCCGTTGGCGAAGCTGATCATCACTTTGTAATACAGCTTTCCACCACGCATCAATACGGCTTATGTATTTGAAGTCATCGTCGTCATCTACTTTTATTAAGTATTCACTGTGGTAATTAATTGGCTGTGCAATTTGGTTATCAAGCCATTGTTGCTCGCTCAAACCACGTGCACTTTGTATCTCAGTGTAGGTAGGCCCCATACTTGCTTGGTGTAACAACCTTGCGGCACTGTGATCGTCCATACTATTACGTGCCGTAAAAGAAACAATCTGAGAGCTTGTAGCCCCTTCGTTATCTGTGGCAGTCACACTAAATGCATAATCAATTGGTTTATAACTTAATGCTGGTGCCAGAGTGATTGTTGCGCTTGTAGCCTCTATGGGCTTATTAAGTAATACAGTACCTGAGGTTTGCTGCCACACAACACTGCTTATAGTGCCGTCTTTATCGCTGGCAGTTGCAGTTAGTTCAATGGTTTGCCCTTTGGCTATTTCGGTAGGTATATTAGCGACTGATAAAATAGGGATTTTATTTCCGTTAATGGTTGGCGTATCATCTGAGCCTGAACCACCGCAAGCACTAAGTATAAATATTGAGCTTGCGATTAAAGAAATTTTATAATGCATGTAAAGTCGTCGTTATTTGTTAATTATAGTACGTTAAGCTGTACCGAGTTTATTGCAATTATTGAAACACAAAATTTACAATTTAACCTTTTATTTTTTGTAACCGAATCATGAACACCCCATTAACAAAGCTGTTTGCTTGGGGTTATAGCCAGAGCCTTATTATTTATGAAAACAGAAATTCGTTACCGTTTTGAATCTTCACAAGTTGCTAACAGATTCGTGCATGTACTAAAAGACTGGCCTATAAGCGATGTTAAAACACGCTTATTTAACGGCGGCGACAGTGTTAAAGTAACTTATGAGTATGATGAAAGTGGGTTTGATTACACCTCTGCCGTGCTTGATGATTTAGCCGAGCAACACGATGGTAAAGAGGTTTAACTAATAAAGTGAGTTATTAAGTATTATCTATATAGCGCCAATGAGGTCACAATATCGGCGCACATTTTAAGCCTACTGAGCCTCAACAATACTAAATGTATTTTGTGAGCGTTTAGCTAAATCAAGTACTTCGTAATAATTTAGGCCATCAATTTTTTTACCGATAATAAAATAGTTTATTTCATTAGTCATAGTTGGGTCGCCAACAACATCTTCTGCGCTTTGCACATCAGAAAACTGAATAGCAATTAATGACCCAATAAAAATCATAGAATCTTTAGGTTTCAGTTTTTTAATACCTTAGTAACCCCCGCTTGGGTAGACTCAGGTGTGGAGCCATCAAATCTAAAATCATTTTTTGTGCTAACGCACGCACTAAGCATTAATATTGATAATGCGATAAGTAAATATTTCATATATATCCTTATTTATTATTCGTGATACTTGCGGATCATCGCCACTTTACCGTTTTCCATCTCTATTACTTCCATCATTACTGAGGTGTACTCTATTGGCTGTTTGCTTTGTGGGTGAATGCCTTTAGCGTGGTTTTTATAACGAATCGCAAAACCGCTATCGTTAAATATAAAGGTATTGAGTAGCTCACTTTCATACAGGGTATGCGCGCCTAAATAAAAACTCATGCCTTTGCGCATCTGCTTTTTACCATCAGGAGTACGTGAGTCGTCCAGTTGATACGGTATATGCTGGCTGCCTACATCGTCTGTTAATAAAGCAAGGTAGGTTTCAAGCTCTTTAGCTCCTGCATTAGGGGCTTGTGTAGCGGTCATTGTTTTGTAGTAGTGCTGTGCAAATGCTTTTAAATCAAATGGCTCTTCGGCTCGGGCTGAAAAGGTAGCAACCAATACCAAACCTAATGTTAAAAGTAACCTCATTGACTATTCCCTGTAGCTGAAAGTGTTTTATAGGTACATTACCTTAGAAAGTTCAATAATCAAACAAGTAACGTTACTTAACTAACACCTAGATTTTGCTTTTTACTCTATTGGTTGCCACGCTGTTGGCAGGGTCGTCTGGCCAAAAATGTTTAGGGTAGCGACCTTTCATTTCCTTTTGCACATCGCGATAACTACTTGCCCAAAAGTGCGCCAGATCTTGAGTAAGTTGTAATGAGCGCTTACCTGGCGATAGTAATTCCATAAGCAGTGGCAGCTTACCGTTGGCAAGCATAGGCGTACTGGTTAAACCATACACTTCTTGCATGCGCACGCTTAACTTTGCGGGGCCATCTAGCTGATAATTAATTTTTATATTTGAGCCACTAGGTACCGTTAATCTAAGCGGTAACAATGTTTTTAGTGCTGTTTGCTGTGGCCAGTCAAAACAATTTTGCAGCGCTTCAAAGTAGTTAAACTTTTTAAGCTGATCGAGTGTTTTTATATCTTGTAAGTACACGCCTAACCAATCTTCAGCTATTTGTATAAGGTGTTGCTCGCTAATAGTTGGGAATTTATCAGGCATAAACTGACTGGCTAAACTCATGCGTATTAATAATTGTTGTGCATCGGGCTGTTCATTAAATAATGCAAAGCCGTGTTTAGTAAATAAATTAAGCCACGCTTTGGCACGCTCGCTTTTATCTAGCTTTTGTTTACTCGCCTGGCTTGTAAGCGTAATAGCGCCGAGCTTTACTTCGTCTTGATGAATAAAGCGCGCGGTTTTTTCGTCAAACTCACAACGAGTGAGCGTAGTAAACAAATGCGGTAAGTAATCTTGTAGCTCAAATGGGCTAAGCGCTGTAGCTGCAAATATACGTGCGCCTTTATGGCCACCCATGGTAGCAATAGCAAGGAAGTCATCGTTATGCCAGTAATCAGTATTTAAATCAGCACCCGCACCATTAGCAAGTAAGTAGCCATTACCACGTTTTTTTGCGATGCGATCGGGGTAAGCTAATGCCACCAGCAAACCTAAATACTCGGTATTTAGTTCGCTGTTACTGTCGGTTACTTTTAAGCGGCTTTGCCAGTATTTTAACTGCTGTTTAAATACTGGGTGTGGTCTTTGCTGCTGGCTGTGTAACGCTAAGCTTAGCTCGTTGGCGCTGTTTATTCGGCTTTCAAGCAGCGCCACTAAATAAAGTGCTAAGCAATAAATACCAGGGAGTTCTGTCTCAAGCGCCTGCGCTTTTAAAAGCATATGCGCTAAGCGAATATCCGCCCCAAAACCCAGCATGTTACTGCCTAACTTTGTTAGTTTGCCTTTGCCATCGATGGCTTCAAGCATAGTTAGTAAGCTCATTGCTTGTGTGCATTGCTGAGCCGTTGGCTTATCAAGCAAGGTGAGTTCGCTAATATTTGCACCCCACTGTTTTGCTTCAAGCATAAGTTGGCTTATGTCCGAGGTGAGTATTTCGGGGTTATCGTGGCTATTGCGTCGCTCAAAGGTTTGTTTTGAACCAAGCCTGTACACCACACCTTGATCTATTCGCCCTGCTCGCCCTGCACGCTGCACGGCAGAGGAGCGCGATATACTTTGTGTTGTAAGCTCCGTTACACCTGTTTTTAAGTTATAACTGGCCGCGCGGCGTTTACCGCTATCAATAACAATACGTATGCCTTCAATAGTTAAGCTGGTTTCAGCTACATTGGTGGTAAGCACAACTTTGCGCATACCCTCAGGCGCAGGGGCAATCGCCGCCTGCTGATTGGCTTTATCTTGCTCGCCAAATAACGTGGCAACTAGGCAATTACTTGGCAAATCATTAAGGGCCTGTTGTACGCGTGATATTTCAAATTGCCCAGGCAAGAACACCAGCGCACTGCCGCTTTGCTCGTTTAGTGCTTGTTTTATTAAAGAGGGAATAGCATCAAGCCAACGGCTTTCATCTTTTATGGGTATGTATACTTCGTCTATGGGGTAACTGCGCCCACTTGATTGAATAACTGGGCAGTCAAAAAATTGTGTATAGCGCTCGGTATCAAGGGTCGCCGACATAAGCAGTATAGTTAAATCGTCACGCAGTGCACTTTGGGTCTCTAAAGCAAAGGCCAGTGAGGTATCGGCTGCAATTGAGCGTTCGTGAAACTCATCAAATATCAGTAAGTCTATATCGCTAAGTTCAGGATCGTTTTGTAGCATGCGTGTAAGCATGCCCTCAGTCACTATTTCAAGGCGCGTATTACTACTTACTTTGCTCTCACCTCGTACTCGCAGGCCAACACTTTGCCCCACATTCTCGTTTTGGCACTTTGCTAAATAACTGGCAATATTACGCGCTGCTAAGCGACGCGGCTCTAGCATTACAATACGTTTAAAACGCCCGTCGCGCATAAGCTGCAGCGGTAACCATGTTGATTTACCTGCACCAGGTGGTGCTTGTAATAACGTTATAGGGTTAGTTTGTAATGTAGTTAGAAGTTGTTGATATATGTTTTGAACCGGCAGCACTGCTATTTACCCAAAATTGCTTTGTATGCATTGTAACAAAAACCAAAAATAAACGCGCCGCTAAAGCTGAGTGGTTATAAAAAGCATCATAATCAGAAATAATTACAAACCGCTCTGTACATTTTTTAAGGATGTACTTATTGAAATATAGATAACGCCCCTCTTAAAAATATAAGCTGCTGACTATAAACATAAAATAAAAGTTTGACTGGTTGGAACGCGCCTTGCTCCTTTTATAGTGAACGTTAAATAAATCTAAGTAAGGAGATACTTATGAACAGCGATCGTATGAAAGGTAATTGGAACGAACTTAAAGGTAAGGCGCAACAAAAATGGGGCGATCTTACTGACGACGATTTAGACAAAATTGAAGGTAGCCGTAAGGAGCTAGTGGGTAAAATCCAGCAGCAGTACGGTAAATCTAAAGAAGAAGCAGAGCGTGAAGTAGATGAGTTTGAAAAAACTCACTAATCGCTAACTTCTAAAAAAACCGCCATTGGCGGTTTTTTTTGTTTAACGGCTAAAAAAGGACGTTATTTACGCTTTTAATTGGTTACCTATAGGCAATTGCCTAATACGTTTACCACAAGCGGCAAAAATAGCGTTACACAATGCAGGGGCGTAAACCGGTGTTGCGGGCTCGCCAACGCCTGCTGGTGGCGCATCGCTTTGTATTATTTCGACTTCTACCTCTAGTGGTGAATCGCTCATACGCGGTACGCGGTAATCATGAAAGTTACTTTGCTGCACGCGACCTTTGTCAAAAGTAATACCATCGCTGATTGCTGTTGTAATACCGTAAATAGAACCACCTTGCGTTTGATTTTTAACGGTATCGGTGTTTACAACCGTACCTGCATCAATGGCAACCCACGATTTAATTACGTTTAAATCGCCAGCATCCGACACTTCTACTTCAACTACCGTTGCCACATACGTTAAAAAGCTGCGGTGCGCTGCAATACCTAAACCCCGACCTTTTGGAAGTTTTCGGCCCCATTTGCTTATATCAGCTACTTTTTCAATAACATGACGTAACTTACCAATATCTAATGGGTAAACATCTTTATCGCCGCCATAGTTATCGTACGTCGCATTTTGCTCAGTTACATCCAATATGCGATCAGGGCCTATGGTTTCGAGTAAATAATCTTTTTGGTCGCGCCCTGCTTTGTGCGCCGCTTCAGCAATAAATGACTGAATAGCAAAAGCATGGAAAATATTTGATACCGAGCGCATCCAACCTACTCTAGTTTTAGCGGGTGCTTCGCCATTTTCTAGCTTTAAATTAGGTGAGTTTATAGGGTTATCAGTAAAGCCTAAGCGCAGCTCAAAGCCTGCTGGCGACGTTGCCCCTTCTTGAAACGTAGATACAATTGGCGAAAACGCCGTACGATGTAAATAAGCTTCTATGTTACCTTTTTCATCTAATGACGCTTCAATATGTTGAGCCGATACTGCATGGTAAAAGCTATGTTGAATATCATCCTCTCGCGTCCATTGTACGCGTATGGGTTTACCCACTTTCATTGAAATGTAAGCAGCTTCTGCTGAAAAATCAGGTTTTGATTTACGCCCAAAACCGCCACCTAACATGGTGACATGCACGTTAATTTGGCTCTCTTGCATACCAAGTAATGCGGCTACGGTTTTCATATCGGCTTGTGGGTTTTGCGTTGCAGCCCAAATATCTACACTGTCTTTATTGTACATTGCCGTGGCGCAAGGTGGCTCCATAGGTGCTTGGGCTAAGTGCGGCGCATAGTAATCGGCTACAAGTTTATTACTCGATTTAGCCAATACGCTAGTGGTATCGCCTATTTCGCGCACATGCGCTTGCGGCTCATTCACTGTTTGCAATAACGACTTTTTAAAGTTCTCTGAATTATAATCGCCGTTTTTACCATCATCCCACACCACTTTTAGTGCTTTACGCGCCTGCCATGCAGCCCACGTATTTTTAGCAACAATAGCAATACCGCCTTTTGGCTGAAATTGCGGTGCGCCTTTTGGTACAGGCATTTCAATAACATCAACTACGCCATTAATTGCTTTAGCGGCGCTGGCATCAAACGATTTAACCACACTACCTACTACCGGCGGGCGCTCAATAATAGCCACCAGCGCTTTTGGTTCGCGTACATCGGCAGCAAATGTGGCTTTGCCGGTTACTAAATCTGTTAAATCTATGTGCGCCATACCGGTATTTATATAACGCCATTCTTTGCGTGTTTTAAGTGTTAGCTTATCAACTTCTGGAGGCGTTATTGTAAGCGCTAAGTCGATTAAATCTTTATAAGTAAGCGCTTTTCCTGAGCTGTGGGTAACTACGTGCTGATTAGCTGTACAGGTGTGTGGCTCAACTTTCCAATATTTAGCGGCAGCATGCTGCATCATGTAGCGTACACTTGCGCCCATTTCGCGAAGTCGCTGCATGTTGTAGCGGATACTGCGCGAGCCATCGGTATTTTGATCCCCGTATTTAGGGTCGCCCTTACCTTGAATAACAACTACTTTATCCCACGCCGCTTCCATTTCGTCTGCCACAATTTGGGCAATGGCGGTACGAATTTGTTGACCCATTTCAGAGCGGTGGCAGGTTATTTCAACCATGCCATCGGGGCGCAGTGCTATAAATAAGTTGGCACGTTTTGCTTGCTCAGAGGGTTGCTCTAACACGCCTGCAAACGCTTTTGGTGCACTGCCTACAAAATAAGTGCCTAGTACTAATGCGCCTATTGCGCTAGTTTTTAAAAATTGGCGGCGGTTTAGGTCAAAGTACGTATTGTCGTTTTTCATACCTCTTCCCCTTGATCATTTGGGTCAAAATACTCAACGCCCGCCATGGTTTTAGCCGCCGACTTAATCGCTTTATGAATACGTGGGTATGTACCACAACGACAAATATTGCCCGACATATTACTCACTATTTCATCATCAGTTGGGTTGGGGTTAGCTGCTAATAAGCTGGCCGCTTGCATAATTTGCCCGCACTGACAAAACCCACATTGCGGCACTTTGTGCTCAACCCACGCTTTTTGCACTGGATGATCGCCCTGCTCGCTTAGCCCTTCAATAGAGGTAATATTGCGCCCGACTACAGCCGAAACCGGTAATACACACGAGCGCTGCGCTACGCCATCAATATGTATGGTGCATGCACCACACTGCGCCATACCACAGCCAAACTTAGGCCCCGTTAAATTTAATTCATCTCGCAGGTACCACAAAACGGGCGTTGACGGGTCGCCAGAAAACTCATGCTTATTACCATTAATGGTAAGGGTGATCATATTAGACTCCTTGCAAAGCGCCTTACAGGACGACTCCTTATAGCGCGTGGACGGTTTTAATTTACTTACTACTTTTTAGCCTACCACTTAGAACTATTTTATTAAAATACTAATTACTAGAACGTTTGGTACTAAAAAACATTACTCATTATTAAGTAAGTTGCTAATACTAAATTAAATAGCGCTTATAACATCTTCAGATAAAACCCGTTGATCGTCTTTGTAAACTTCAAGCCAGCCTGGCGGTGATGTATCACAACCAATAATGGTTACTTGTAACACATAACTGTAACGTCCATTTTTAAACGTATAGTGATGATTCCCGCCGCTACCCTCAAAGATAATATCACCGTTTAGTAAAACCATATCGGGCTTATCGCTAATCTTTTTATCAATACTCCACACTGTATACCGAAAATTATGCTCGTCTAAATCATCAACACGAATATGGTAATTAGCTGTTTTCCAATTGAGTATTGGTTTTTTAAAAGTATTAACACTTAAATGCAGAGATTGCTTATCGTGCTCAATTAATCGTTCAGCAAATGCTTGCTCTTTAACATTTTGAGTATTTACAGTTATGATTTTGCCGTCTGTATCAACCCACAAAACGCCGTTATTTAGCATAATGCCGCGCCAACCAACTTTATCCCAATCGGTATTGATATTAGAGCTGCCAATAACAGTAACAAGTTCATCGTCAAACACTTCATCAAAGCGGTTAATAAACTCAGCCTCATTTTTAATGTCAGGCAATGGATATCGCCTTTTTAAAGGGTAGCGAATATGTGCAGCAATTGCAGATTTATCATGCGTTTTAAAAGCAGTAATAACAGGTAAAACAATCTCGTGATACTTTTGCTCAAGCGCAAATGTGTTCGATGTGAAAAGTAGGAATAGGCACAATACTATATGATTTAGAAAATTCATTCATAGTCCTTTATTGAGTGTTATTTAGTACTAACCTGTAGATTATAATTCAAGCTCGCAAATACTAATCACCACTTTTAATTTTCTGAACTATATCTTCTACAGAAGGAGATTTATAGGCCCCCCATCCCGACTTTATTAGCCAAGCAATAGATAACACTAATAATATAATAAATATTGCTTTCCATGTATCAGCTGAAAAGTATGCTTTTTGGAAAGTTGTAGTAATTAAAACAACCAATAAAGTTAAAACGATACCTAACGGGGCAATCCACTCTTTTTTCTTTTCCATTGAGACCAGATAATCCTTGAGAATTAATTTTAATTTATCTGTAGTAATTTTAATAACTTCCTGGCTAAGGTTGCTATGTACATCCGTAACTTCAACGGTTTCTTGGACTAATTTACCTCCTTTTTCTTCAGACATTATCGTCACCCATTAATAATTGAAATGTAAGTTTATTAGTACCACTAATACAATAATTCGTAGCACTAAAGAAAAGTTTATTGCCTTTGTGATGTGTACCCAGCTCAAGGGGTTTTGAGGTACATGTGCCTAAACTATTATCCCATTTTATAAAAGTGATCAACGCATAATCATCAATGGGTTTAATTGTTACTCCCTGCTCACTACCTTTTGGATCAAAAGCGATTACTATTCGTAAATTCCAACCCTCTAAGTTTGACGTGATGTCTACTCGCTCACCCTCCGGAACTATAAAATTCTGAGAATAAACTAATTTGCGATTTCCTATTTTTTCCATTTATATACTCAATACTTATATGTTTATAACAACTTGCTAAGTTTCATTCGTGCTTTTTAGCACCCCAAAATAACGTTTGCTACTTTGTTTAATAATTCCACCAAATAAATTTATTGTAAACGGATAATTACATAATTTATAAAATAATCATTGTGTTATTTTCGCACAAAAAACGAGCCACATAGGCTCGTTCTTGTTTTACTGATAGCTGATCGCTTCGCTATTTAACCACTTAGCTATGATTCCGGCTCATACCCCAAGTTAGGCGACAGCCATCTTTCTGCCTCTGCGAGCGTCATATTAGTTCGTTTAGCGTAGTCTTCTACCTGATCCTTTTGCACTGCGGCCACGGCGTAGTATTTAGCCTCTGGGTGTGAGAAGTACCAGCCCGAAACCGCAGCTCCTGGCCACATGGCGTATGAGCTGGTGAGCTGCATACCAATGCGTTTTTCGGTATCGAGCAATTGCCAAATTTTCTTTTTCTCAGTGTGCTCTGGGCACGCTGGGTAACCTGGCGCTGGGCGAATACCTTGGTAGTTTTCGCGAATTAGCTCATCGTTACCGAGGTTTTCATCAGGTGCATATCCCCAATACTCTTTACGTACTTGTTCGTGCAGGTATTCGGCAAAGGCTTCTGCGAGCCTATCGGCAACCGCTTTTACCATTATTTTATTGTAGTCGTCTTGCTGTGCGTCGAACGCATCGGCTAGGTCGTCTTCTTCTAAACCGCCCGTTACGGCAAATGCGCCAAAGTAATCAGGTGTGCCTTTTGGCGCAATGTAGTCGGCCAAGCAATAGTTAGCAAAGTCGGTTTTTTCAGTTTGCTGGCGTAAATGGCACGAGGTGTTTAACAGTTCTTTGCGGGTTTCGTCGGTGTAAATTTCTATGTCATCGCCCACGCGGTTTGCAGGGAACAAACCAATTACACCTAAAGGCTGTAAACTGCCTGCTTTTTCAAGGTCGTCGAGCATGTCGTTAGCGTCTTTAAATAAGCTTTGGGCTTGCTCGCCAACAACTTCATCATTCATTATGCGCGGGTATTTACCAGCGATTGACCACGTCATAAAGTATGGGGTCCAATCTATATATTTACGCAACGTGGCGATTGATACATTTTTAAACTCAGTCACGCCCAGCTTTTTAGGCACTGGTGGCGTATAGTTATCCCAATCAAGCTTGGCTGCGTTATCGCGTGCGCGCTGGATCGTAACCGGTTTTGAACGTGGCTTTTTGCGCGCTTGTTGCTCGCGTACTTTTACGTACTCAGCTTTTGTTTTTTCTAAAAAGGCTGGTTTTAGCTCTTTAGATAACAAGCTCGATACTACGCCCACTGCACGGCTTGCGTTATTTACATACACTACGCCTTTGTCGTACTGTGGCTCAATTTTAACTGCAGTATGCGCTTTAGAGGTCGTTGCGCCGCCAATCATAAGGGGTAATTCAAAACCTCGACGAGTCATTTCTTTGGCTACGTGTACCATTTCGTCAAGCGATGGGGTAATTAAACCCGAAAGGCCGATTATGTCGGCTTTTTCGTCGATAGCTGTTTGCAGTATTTTTTCGGCAGGTACCATTACGCCTAAGTCAATTACTTCGTAGTTATTACATTGCAGTACGACACCTACAATGTTTTTACCTATGTCGTGCACGTCGCCTTTTACGGTGGCCATAACCACTTTACCGTTAGTGGCGCCTTCTTCTTTTTCAGCTTCTATGTATGGGTCAAGGTAGGCCACGGCTCGCTTCATTACACGGGCTGATTTAACAACTTGCGGTAAAAACATTTTACCTGCGCCAAATAAATCCCCTACCACGTTCATGCCATCCATTAATGGCCCTTCAATTACGTGGATAGGTTTATCGGCAGCTGCGCGGCACTCTTCCGTGTCTTCATCTATAAAGGTGGTTATACCTTTAACAAGCGCGTGTTCTAGGCGTTTTTCAACAGGCCATGTGCGCCATTCTAAATCTTCTACGCGCTCAGCTTGTGCCATACCCGAAAACTTAGGGGCTATTTCTACAAGGCGCTCACCTGCACCGGGGTCGGTATTAAGGATTACGTCTTCTACGGCTTTACGAAGTTCTTCTGGGATGTCGTCGTAAACCGCAAGTTGACCTGCGTTTACAATGCCCATGTCCATGCCCGCTTTTATCGCGTGGTATAAAAACACCGAGTGAATGGCTTCACGTACGGGGTTATTACCCCTAAACGAAAACGATACATTAGACACCCCACCCGACACTTTACAGTGTGGCAAGTTTTGTTTAATGCGGCGTGTACCTTCAATAAATTCTACGGCGTAGTTGTCGTGCTCTTCTATACCGGTGGCTACGGCAAATATATTAGGGTCGAAAATTATATCTTCCGGCGGGAAGCCAATCTCTTCGACTAATATTTTGTAGCTGCGCTCACATATTTCGTATTTTCTATCTGCGGTATCGGCTTGGCCGTCTGTATCAAACGCCATAACCACAGCGGCTGCGCCAAAACGTTTAATAATTTTAGCTTGGCGTTTAAACGGCTCTTCGCCCTCTTTAAGCGATATTGAGTTAACAATAGCCTTGCCTTGAATACACTTTAAGCCTGCTTCTATTACTTCCCATTTAGAGGAGTCGACCATAATAGGCACTTTAGAAATATCAGGCTCTGAGGCAATTAAGTTTAAAAACTTAACCATGGCCGCTTTTGAGTCCAACATGGCTTCATCCATGTTTATATCTATAACTTGTGCGCCGTTTTCTACTTGCTCGCGGGCAACGGTAAGCGCCGCTTCATAGTCTTCTTCCATGATTAAGCGTTTAAACATGGCAGAGCCAGTTACGTTGGTACGCTCGCCAACATTGGTAAATACTGCAATTTGCTGTGTCATATTGGCTCCTAGTTTAAGTTACAGGCTTCAAGGCCTGATAAACGCATGCGTACTTCAAGCTCTGGTAACGCACGAGGCTTTACCCCTTCAAGGCCTTTGGCAAACGCACGAATATGTGCAGGCGTTGTACCACAGCAACCACCCACAATATTTATAAAGCCCGACTTGCCCCAATCTATAATTTCGACTGCCATATCGTCCGCTTCTAGGTCGTACTCACCAAATTCATTTGGTAAACCGGCATTGGGGTGCACTGAGGTAAATGTTTCACATACGCGCGAAAGCTCTTCTACGTATTGGCGAAGTAAGTCTGGCCCTAGGGCGCAGTTAAGGCCAATCGAAATAGGCTTAATATGGCGAATAGAATTATAAAATGCTTCGGTTGTTTGCCCCGAAAGCGTACGGCCTGACGCATCAGTAATGGTGCCCGAGATCATTACAGGTAATGTGCGCCCTGCTTGCTCAAAGGCCTCTTCTACTGCGAATGAAGCGGCTTTTGCATTTAGGGTGTCGAATATGGTTTCAATAAGTATTAAATCAGCGCCGCCTTCCATTAATGCAAGGGTAGACTCTACATACGCTGTAACTAGCTTATCAAACGTTACGTTACGGTAGCCTGGGTCGTTTACATCTGGCGAAATAGAACAGGTTTTAGATGTTGGCCCTAACACACCCGCTACATAGCGTGGTTTTTCTGGATTTTTAGCAGTGAACTCGTCACACATAGCGCGTGCGAGTTTAGCTGACTCAAAGTTTACTTCACGGCTTATGCTGGCCATGTCGTAATCTTCCATCGAAATGGTGGTTGAGTTAAAAGTATTGGTTTCAATAATATCCGCACCGGCGGCTAAAAAGCTGCGGTGTATATCGGCAATGAGTTCAGGCTTGGTAAGGCTTAGTAAATCGTTATTGCCTTTTATTAGCACGTGCCAGTCTTTAAAGCGCTCACCTCGGTAGTCTTCTTCTTCAAGCTTGTGAGTTTGGATCATAGTGCCCATTGCACCATCTAAAATTAAAATACGCTGTTTTAGCGCAGCGCTTAATTCGCTTTGCTTATTATTGGTAGGCACATTATTCGGCATAGTTGTTAGTCCTCACATCTTGGCTAACTAAATTAATATCATAAGGTGTGGTTTGGTACACGTAGTAATTTAACCAGTTCGAAAAAAGCAAAAAGGCATGGCTTTGCCACGTTTTTGACGGCTTTTTACTTGCATCGTTATCTGGAAAATAGTTTTCGGGTTTTGGCGCATCAGGACTTTTTTGTAAATCGCGTTCGTATTCTGCTTTTAGTGTGTCGGCATCGTATTCTGGGTGGCCGGTTATAAACACTTGGCTGCCCGACTTATTTTTCATTAAGTATGCGCCTACTTTTTCAGAGCCTGCCAATACGACTATATCGTCGCAGGCATTAATTTTATTTATATCTATGTGGCCATAACGTGAGTGCGGCACTAAAAAGGTATCGTCGAAGCCTCGAGTAAGCGCACCGTGATCAAAATAACATTGGTGAGTAAACACGCCACATAGTTTATCTTCTTTTAAATCACGCTTTAAATTGTAACGATGATACAGCGCTGCATGCGCCGCCCAACACGAAAATAACGTGGAGGTAACGTGCTGCTCTGCCCAATCAATAATCACTTTTAGCTCGTCCCAGTAGGCTACATCGTCGTATTCTAGGTGTGCTAGTGGTGCGCCAGTGACTAATAGGGCATCGTAGTTATTGTTTTTTACTTCTGAAAAATAACGGTAAAAAGTATCTAGGTGTTCTTCAGAATTGCTACTACTGCGGTGCGTATCTAGGCGCAATAGCTCTACATTTACTTGCAAAGGCGAGTTGGCAAGCAAACGAATAAACTGTACTTCGGTTTCTACTTTATTAGGCATTAAATTTAAAATAGCCAAACGCATTGGACGTATTTCTTGCGTTTTTGCACGACTTTTTGGCATTACAAACACGTTTTCTTCGCGTAAACGGGCAATCGCCGGTAGTTCGTCTTTAACTGTAATTGGCATCTTTTAAGCTCCTGCTCATAAAAACCGAGAATTAATACGCTCTCATTATGAACAGAATGCCAAAAATATCAACCTCTAGATGTATAGATGTCTAAATGAAATTTATTCATTATTTTTTAAGTTTTACTAAAGTTATTGATGAGGAGGGAGTGTATTTATATTGAAGTACTATGTTTAAGTGTATAAAGGTAGCGCTACTAAAAAATTGTAGCGCTATTGAAATTAAAAACGATAATTTACAGATAAATTAAGTGCGTAAATATCGCCTTCATCTGTATCAAAATATTGGTATTCAGCGCTTATTTGCCAGCGTTGAGATAACCTATAGTCAATCCCAGTGCCGTACGTTACACCGCCCTCATCATAGTTTTGCTCAGTGATTAATGAAGTATTTACCTCTGAATCTGTATCAATTATTGATTCTGCAAGATTTCTTAAGTCGCCTTCATTGTAACTTAATTTATTTCTGCCATAGCCACCAAATAAAAATACATCAGCGCGAGATGAAATCGGGTAATTAGCTTTTACAAATATGCTTGTTTGCAAATCAAGACTTGAGTCAATCTCGCTCTTAATGGGCTCTGAACTAAGCGAACCATCTTGCGGGTTTTGCGTGTAAACGAGCCCGTTTAGTGGTGTTGATTCGTCATTTAAACCAAAGCCTACACGACCTTCTATCGCAAAATATCGCGAAAATTGATAACCAAACCGCCCGTATAGCGTTGTAAACTGTATGCTATCACTCTCGTATACATCAATTTGAGTAGACCCTATCCCTACTCCTTGGTAATAACCATTTACGTGGAGTATGTCTGCTTGGCTCGAAAATGAGTATAAACCTAAAAGTAATGCCCCTAACTTTGTAACTATTTTCATGTTAATTCCTTTAAACCTTTGTAATATTTAATAGTCCGATGTTTTACAACAACTAAGAGTGGTCTGCCTATATAATTTGCTTATACCTACAGCCTTGTAAATATACTGTACCAATTTTGTTAAAAATGAAATGTATTTGAACAATATAAAACAATAGATTACAGAATTTTACACAATAGGAACCTTGTAATTGTCGTGTTTCAAATGGGCGATAAAATAAAGTACCGTTTAGAATAACATATTGTTTTATACGGCATTCGTTGACTGTTTAACCCCTCAACAACTACAATACAACATTGAAATTTTTATTATTATTTGAAGGCTTTCCTCCATGGTTTTACCTGATAAGTTTATTTTCTCGATGAGTCGAGTATCTAAAGTTGTGCCACCTAAACGCACAATTTTAAAAGATATTTCGTTGCACTTTTTCCCGGGTGCTAAAATTGGTGTGCTTGGTTTAAATGGCTCTGGTAAATCGTCATTACTACGTATTATGGCGGGTGTTGATGAAGAGTTTGAAGGTGAAGCCCGCCCTCAACCAGGTACCAAGATTGGTTACTTACCGCAAGAGCCAGTGCTGGACGAAAGCAAAACAGTTCGCGAAATTGTTGAAGAAGCCGTTGGCGAAGTAAAACACGCCCTTAACCGCCTTGACGAAGTGTACAACGAGTACGCAATGGAAGACGCTGACTTTGACGCACTTGCTAAAGAACAAGGTGAGCTTGAAGCAATCATTCAAGCGCACGATGGCCACAACATCGATAACGTTTTAGAACGCGCAGCAGATGCACTTCGCCTACCAGAATGGGATGCTAAAATTGAGCACCTTTCAGGTGGTGAGCGTCGCCGTGTTGCTATTTGTCGATTGTTACTTGAAAAGCCAGATATGCTTATTCTTGATGAGCCTACTAACCACTTAGATGCTGAGTCGGTTGCATGGCTTGAGCGCTTTTTACATGATTATGAAGGCACTGTTGTGGCAGTAACGCATGACCGTTACTTCCTTGATAATGTAGCTGGCTGGATATTAGAGCTTGACCGTGGTGAAGGTATTCCGTGGGAAGGTAACTACTCTTCTTGGCTTGAACAAAAAGATGCACGTTTACAGCAAGAGCAAAAATCTGAAAAAGCACGCCAAAAATCAATTGCTCAAGAACTTGAGTGGGTGCGCTCAAATCCTAAAGGTCGCCAAGCTAAGTCTAAAGCACGTATGGCACAATTTAGTGAGCTACAACAATCAGATTACCAAAAGCGTAACGAAACTAACGAGTTGTTTATTCCACCTGGCCCGCGTTTAGGCGACCAAGTGCTTGAAGTTAGCAATATTCGTAAGAGCTTTGGCGATCGCGTACTTATTGACGATTTAAGCTTTAGTATGCCAAAAGGCGCTATTGTGGGCATTATTGGTGCCAATGGTGCAGGTAAATCTACACTGTTTAAAATGCTAAGCGGTGAAGAGCAGCCAGACAGCGGTGATATTAGCATTGGTGAAACAGTAGAATTAGCAACAGTTGATCAGTTCCGTGGCAATATGGACGAAAGCAAAACAGTATTTGAAGAAATATCTGATGGTCAAGACGTGCTAAAAATTGGTAATTTTGAATTCCCTAGCCGTGCATACGTTAGCCGCTTTAACTTTAAAGGTAACGACCAGCAAAAGTTTGTAAAAGACTTATCGGGTGGTGAGCGTAACCGTTTACACCTTGCTAAACTTTTAAAAGCAGGTGGTAACGTGGTGTTACTGGATGAGCCAACCAATGATCTAGACGTTGAAACACTGCGAGCGCTTGAGAACGCTATTTTAGAGTTCCCAGGCTGTGTAATGTGTATATCGCATGACCGCTGGTTCCTTGACCGTATTGCAACGCATATTTTAGATTACCGCGACGAAGGCCAAATTAATTTCTTCGATGGTAACTACACTGAATACGAAGAGTGGCTTAAAAAGACCTTAGGCGCAGAAGCTGCACAACCTAAGCGTATTAAGTACAAAAAAATTGGTTAATCGATAACGATATTACAAGCCCTGCATTTATGCGGGGCTTTTTTATGTCATTTTTTATCTGTTTGGCTTATTTCCCGCTATGCTTGATTTATATAATAACTATAAGGATAAATTAAGCTATGCAAAATCGTCGTCAGTTTTCTCGTGTGTTGTTTTCAACCTCTGCACTACTTGAGTTTGATAACCATAAATACCCATGCAAGTTACTTGATGTTTCGCTTCATGGTGCGCTAATTACAAAGTGCGATGCCTTTAACGGCACTAAAAATAGTGAAGCAACGCTACGTTTTAACCTTGAACAAAGCGATATAGAAATAAAAATGGACGTAATAATGTGCCATATAGAAGAGGATCATATTGGCTTAAAGTGTCACCATATTGATATAGATAGCATCACGTATTTAAAGCGCTTAGTAGAGCTAAATTTAGCTGATGACGAACTACTACATCGTGAACTTGCATTACTTATTCATGAGCCACAATAGACTCAAATACATAAGTTTATTACCATAGCGCAAACTTTATAAACTGTGTAGTTATGCGCTTAAATCCACATTTACCTTTGGTATATCATTCTAATTACTCATTTAACTTTGATCCTAAACATCGTTTTGTGATGAGTAAATTTGCGCAATTATACAAACATGTAGCAGAGCTAGGCTTAATTGGCCCTAACCTAATAGCGCCTGCACTTGGCACCCCAGAGCCACTAGAACTTGTACACTGCGAAAACTACATTCAGGATTTATGGCATAACCGCTTAGACGAAAAAGCCATGCGCCGCATTGGCCTACCTTGGTCAAAAGAATTAATGAACCGAACATTCACCGCTCCCCAAGGTACTTTACGTACTGCTCGCTTAGCATTAGAGCATGGTTTGGCGTGCCACTTGGCTGGGGGCACTCACCATGCACATAGCGATTTTGGCTCAGGTTTTTGTATGGTGAATGATTTAGCCTTTACCGCACAAACGTTAATACAAAGCGGTGAAGTGACCAACGTGCTCATTTTTGATTTAGACGTACACCAAGGCGATGGCACCGCTGCAATGCTTGCGCATCAGCCCTATGCGTATACCTGCTCTATACATTGCGAAAAAAACTTCCCGTTTAGAAAATCCCCCAGTGATTTAGACATTGGCCTTGCTAATAATATGCAAGACGCTAAATACTTAGGCATTGTTGACGACACCCTACAGTTTTTATTAAAAGAGCTAAACCCCGATTTAGTACTTTACGATGCAGGTGTAGATATTTGGCAAGACGATGGCTTAGGTAAGCTAGATATAACGTGGGACGGTATTAAAAAGCGTGATCATTTAGTATTTAAGCGCTGCATTGAACACAACACCCCCGTAGCCAGTGTTATTGGCGGTGGTTACGACAGAAACCATGAACGTTTAGCACAGCGCCATGGTATTGTAATTGAGCAAGCCGCCCGTTTTTAATGAAATGAAATAATGTAATTCACGTTCTTATTTACTACACATACTCAATTTAAAAAATAATAAGAACGAACCATGAAAAAGCTAATTACTGCCATAACACTAATCTTATTAAGCTTTATAAGCTCTGCACAGCAATTCATTGATGATGACTCATTACCACTCCTACCTGCAATAACGCTGAACATGGCTGATGGCTCAACCATTAACACGCAAGATTTATTAGGCCAACCTTACGTTTTACATTTTTGGGCTACGTGGTGCCCATATTGTAAAAAGCTGCAACCAGCGCTTGAGAAAATAAAACACAAAGGCTTAAAAGTTATTGCACTAAGCTTTAAAGAAGACGACGATGCCACCCCCGCTAAAGCAATAACTGATAGGGGCTACACATTTAAAACAGCTATAAAAGCCGATGCCATAGCAAAACAATTAGGCATAAAAGGCACGCCCACTACATTATTCATTAATAAAGCTGGGCGTGTAATTTATTTAACCAACACTTCAGACTCTGAAGACAAAAACCTTCACTTATATGCTCGCGCTTTATTACACGAAGTGAACAACTAAGTGCATAAATATAAATTAATTAGCAAATAGGCGTACTTGGCTTAATATTAAATCGCCAGCTTACTGCGCTATATACTACAATTTAAGCTGATAAATTAATTGAGGTTATTATGCGTTTATTACTTACTTTTTTGATCATTACTATAAGCGGATACGCTTTTGCTGAGGAAGAGGCAGTAGAATTGCCACCACTTAACCCTAAATATAATGCTGAGCACGCTATGGCTTTAGTAAACAAAGGGTCGGGGATTTATGCGCTTAATTTACCAAGTTATAAACTGCCGCATGATGTGCAAGTGGTTTATAGAATCAAAAATCCAAACGTTGCTTTTTTAGAGTTTGTACGCAACGCTGAGCTTATAACCTTAAAGCCTCAACCTTTTAATATTCAACGTTTAATGCGCGGTGAAGAAATAACAATTACCGCAGATGTATTTGAAGGCGATTACAGAAAAGATGGCTCTTTAATCTATTCAAATATTGCAATAGAAATGAGTAAACAGCTTTATGCGCGACAATTAAAAGACTTACCAGAACCTACTCAATGGCAAGAATACGACATGATTGATTTAGGCAGCACTGAACGTATTTATATTCATAAGATTGAGCAAGCCCCTAGTTATAATCACTTAATTTTTGTTGATTTAGTGAATGCGTGCATGCAAAAATTTAGATCGTTTAAGCTTATTCCTACACAAAATGAGCTCACTTATAAATTTATAAACTGCGGTACATTAAAGCCATTATTTTATGATGCTGAGAGCTTTAAAAAGTAACCTAATAAACATGTTTAGCAATTAATGAGAGCCCTGCTTGCATTGTCTCTATTGATTGCCCTGCAAAACCTAACCGTAAATAACTAAAACGTTTAGGTTTTAAACTTCGTACTGAACCTGAAAAATAAAATTCATGCTCTACTTGTAGATAAACACTTTTATTTTGCAATATTGGTTTTAGGCCTGCTGTATTTATATTTAAATTAACCCACATAGCCATGCCACCATCAGGCTTTACATATTCTATTGGTAAGCCCTTTGATTGCATAAGGTTTAACTCGTTGTCCATTGCTTCAAATCTTTGCTTGTAGAGCTTGGTCATTCGTTTTAAGTGCGTCTCAAAACTCCCTTCCTTCATAAAGTGCGCTACAGCTAATTGCATAACCACATCGTTTTTATGATTCATTAACTGTTTCCAGGCACTTAGCTGCGCAATAACCTCTGGCGGTGCACATATGTAGCCTATGCGGGCTGCCGAAAACATAATTTTAGAGAAAGTAGAAAGGTAAATAACAATACCGGCTGGGTCATCTGCTGCCATAGGTTGTAGTGGCTGGCACTTATAGTGAAACTCATGATCGTAATCATCTTCTATGATCATCACGCCATACTTATAACACAGCTGATAAATATGCATACGCCGTGTAGGCGATAAAGTTACGGTTGTCGGGTATTGATGCAGTGGAGTTAAGTAGAGCATTTTGATTGAGTAGCGACTAAGTTGTGCTTTTAAATCGTCAACACAAAGACCATGCTCATCTTGTTTTATATCTACTAATTGTGCACCGCATGCCGCAAAAGCTTTGCGAGCTGACGGATAACCTAACGTCTCAACCGCGACAAAATCACCTTTACTTATAAAAGCTTTTGAAATTAAAAATAATGCTTCCTGAGAGCCATTACATATTAGTAAATCACTTACTTTAAGATTACGTGCTTTGTGTAAATAGCTGCTTACTTGCTGCTTTAACTCACTGACTCCGCTTATATCACCATAGTGAAACTTACTGGTATCTATATGATTAAAGACATAACTTAAAGAGCGTTTAAATTGTTTATATGGGAAGCAATTAAGTTCAGGAAGTCCTCCTGCAAAGTTATATTTGAAATCATTTAGGTTCATAGCAGGCGCAGGCACTGCTAACTCCTTGGCAAATTTATAGGGTTTAGGCGTTACAACAGGTACTTGCTTAGTATTAGCACTGCTTTGAATTGGTAGGGTTTGAGTTACCTTATATCCTGAGCGCTCATGAGACTCAACCCAGCCTTCAGCTACTAATAGCTGTAAAGCATTCATTATTGTATGACGGTTTAACTGGTAAGTTTGCGCCATTTCCCTGGCTGAGCTGAGCTTAGTGCCTACCGCAATATCGCCTTTAATAATTGCACTACGAAGTGCTTGCGCTAGCTGCAAATACTTTGCTTTGCGCTGCTCATTAAACTCAATATTAAGCGGCTGCATATGTTTTCCTTAATCTGGTATAGGTAAAAGTTATATTCTGGTTGTTTTTACCAACCCAAATCAGCGTACATTTGTTGCTCATAAATAGCAAAAATGGAGCCATTAATGTTTACTCTGCAAACTCATTACACAAACAAGGTCATTTTAGAGCCATTAAACCATAAGCACCTAAATGGATTATTTAAAGCGGGCCAGCACCCTAATGTATGGAAGTGGGTATTAAGCAATTACACTAAAAGCCCTGAAATACTAAACGAATGGTTTTTAACACAGGCGCAATTTAATGAAAACGAACAAGTTGTTTTTGCCATTATTGATAAAAATACACAGCAAGTAGTGGGCACAACACGGTTATTTAAGTTAGATACACATAATTTAAGCGCTGAGATTGGTAATACATTTATTGGTAATGACTGGCAGCGTACTTACATAAATTCACATGCTAAATACTTATTACTTAATTACGCATTTGAAAAGCTAGGTTTAGTGCGTATTTCATTTAATACCCACGAAAATAATAAAAAATCACGTAATGCAATAGCGCGTTTAGGCGCTCGTTTTGAAGGTGTGGCTCATAAAGATAGATTACTAAGTGATGGTAGCTTTAGAAGCACAGCAAAATTTAGCATAGTCGATGAGCATTGGCCGGATATAAAATTACAACTAGCGGGGAGGCTTTAATGTACCCTCCAATGCATTTTCAAGAACATAATATTAAACGTTTGCAGGCTTTAGTTGAGCAATTCCCTCTAGCGAGTATTTTAATGCCTTGCTTGCAAAGTGACTTAAATAATATATGCCAAGTACCTGTATTATATGATCACTCACGTAATGTATTTATTGCACACGTAACAAAACATAACCCGCTAACGCAATGTGATAAGCAATCAGTAAAATTACTATTTAGTGGCGATAACTGTTACCTATCTCCCTCGTATAGTAATAATAAAACACTGCCAAGCTGGCTTTACTCATCTGTACAAGTCACTGCAACGGTAGTGATTATTAAAAGCGGCAGCGAGAAAGAAAAAATAATGAGTCAATTAACAACCCATTTTGAGCAACCCTTTAAGCCCATGTGGAATATTAATGACATGCCTACACACAGTCGCCAAGTAATGTATCAACAATTAAGCTTTATAGAGTTTACTCCCACTCATTGGAGTGGCAACTTTAAGCTAAGCCAAAATAAATCACCTGATGTAAGAGCGCGTATAAAACAAAGCCTAGAACTTACCAACAAGTACTCTATTGCACAGTTATTTTAGGCATAAAAAAAGGCTCTTTCGAGCCTTTGGATTAACTTTGGAAAGGTAAATTAATTAAGCTATATAAGTGCAAATAGTTGTGGTGCTGCACTGTGGTAGTCAACTGCCATGGCAATACTTAACGCTGTAATATTAACAATTGAAAAGGCAAACACTTGGCGAGCCCAGCCTGTTAAATCAATATTACGACGATAACCACGAAGCGCCATTAACAGCCACCAAAAGCTGGTAATACACGCCACAGCCATAAACGCTGCACCCGTGTAGCCACTAATTGGTAATAGCATGACGACTAAAGCGTACACAGCAATATAAAGTACAATATGGCGCTTGGCTTTATCTATGCCTTGTGCAACGGGTAGTACAGGAATACCTGCTGCCTGGTAATCTTTAAAGCGAAAAATAGCAATGGCATATGAGTGCGGCATTTGCCACAAGCTAAACATAACCAGCAGTATTAATGCGCCCATATCGAACTGCCCTGTTACGGCGCAGTAACCCACTACGGGCGGTACAGCGCCAGAAAGGCTCCCTACAAATGTGCCATAAACAGAGTTGCGTTTCATGTAGAGGCTATAAACCCCTACATAAATTACATAGCCAAACGCTGCAAAAAATACCGCGGCTTGAGTGGTGTAAGCAATGAGTAAACCAAAACCTACAACACCCAACAAAACACCGTGACTCAGTGCAGCAAAGGCCGACATTTCGCCTGTTACTGTAACCCGCGTACGAGTACGTGCCATGGCTACATCTATATCTCTATCAATAACATTGTTGATAGCACAACCCGATGCAACCACAAGCGACAAGCCAATTAAAGTAGCAATCATTAACCAAGGATCTACATCTCCACGTGAGGCAAGTAAAAACCCACCTGCAACGCTAATAAGATTACCCATAATAATGCCAGGCTTAGTCACTGATAAATAACGACGAAACATTTTAAACTCCTAGTACATCATCATTGCGTTAGATTCGTAAATAATCCAAACAGATAGCCCAACAACCATTACGATGATCAGGGCACTGAATAGGAATGAGAACGTACTTGCACGGCCATCTTCTGTCGTAAAATTAAGGTGTAAGAAGTACTTTAAATGCACCCAAATTTGTACGATTGCTAAAGTAACAATGCTCCAAAGCGTAGTTACTTTAGAAAAGTCGCCTTCCATAACCATGTAAAACGGTATGGCGGTTAAAATTATTGATAGCACAAAGCCTATTAAGTAAGTTTTAACGCTGCCATGAGATTCATTATGGTGCTCACTTTGCATTTGCTTTAACGCATGTGTTTCGCTGTGGCTCATTACATTGCTCCCATTAAATAAACAACGGTAAATACACAAATCCAAACAATGTCTAAGAAGTGCCAAAATAGGCTTAGGCAGCTTAAACGCGTTACGGTTGGTTTACCTAAACCACGTTTAGCCACTTCTATCATCATGATTGTCATCCAAATTAAACCCGCGGTTACATGTAAACCATGTAAGCCAACTAACGAGAAGAACGACGTTAAAAAGGCACTTTGTTGTGGGCCATTACCATGCACAATCAGGTGATGAAACTCGTATATTTCCATACCAATAAACGCAGCACCTAAACAAAAGGTAATAAATAACCAAGTAAGTGTTAGTGCCTTTTTTTGCCCTTGAGCAGCAATCATGGCAAAGCCAAAGGTAATACTACTAATAAGTAGCGCAGCGGTTTCTACTGCAACAAAGTCGAGTTCAAAAATATCTTTACCCGATACACCACCGGCAGTGTTCATAAACAGCACTGCGTAGGTGGCAAAAAACGAGGCAAATAATAGACAATCGGTCATTAGGTATAACCAAAAGCCAAATATCGTATCGCCCGAGGTGTCGTGATGATCATGCGCATGATCATCGTGCGATACAGAGTCTAAATTTGCAGATTCTAGATTTGCAGAAAGTGTACTCACGCGTTTAGCTCCTTATTTCCACTTGAATTATACGCAGCTTCAGTGCGTGCAATTTCATCTGGCTGTATGTAGTAATCAACATCATTGGTGTAACAACGCTTGATAAATATGGCAATTCCGCCTACTAGCCCTACTACAGCTAACCACCAAATGTGCCAAATCATTGCAAAACAAAATACTGTTAAGCTTGCAGCCATTAACACGCCAGCTGATGTGTTTTTAGGCATATGAATAGGGCTGTAGTTTGCCTTATCTTGATATGCTTGACCTTTTTCTTTCATGTCGGTCCATGCATCAATATCATCAATATGTGGAATTGTTGCAAAGTTATAAATTTGCGGAGGTGAACTTGTAGCCCATTCTAGTGTATGGCCGTTCCACGGATCGCCCGTTGTATCGTCAAGTGCTTCACGGTCTCTAAAGCTTACAAATAGTTGAATTGCTTGGCTGATAATACCAAACATAATGATTACAGCACCGCCTGCGGCAATGTATAACCAAATATTCCAATCGGGGTTATTGGTGTGGTTTAAACGACGTGTCATACCTAAGAAACCAAGTACATACAACGGCATAAATGCGACGAAGAAACCGATAATCCAACACCAAAATGATGCTTTACCCCATTTTTCGTTAAGCTTAAAGCCCATTGCTTTAGGGAACCAAAATACAAAACCAGCAAGGTAGCCAAATACTGCGCCACCAATAATAGTGTTATGAAAATGCGCAATTAAGAATAAGCTGTTATGCAATACGTAATCGGCACCCGGAATCGCAAGGAGTACACCGGTCATACCGCCTACAGTAAAGGTAATCATAAAACCAAGCGTCCAAAGCACCGGAACGCTAATACGTAAACGGCCTCTGTAAATGGTGAATAACCAGTTAAATAACTTAACCCCAGTGGGTACGGCAATAACCATGGTCATTACCCCAAAGAACGCATTAACGTTTGCACTAGACCCCATAGTGAAAAAGTGATGTAACCAAACAATAAAACCTAAAATTGAGATAGCACCGCTGGCATAAACCATCGACTTATAACCAAATAAGCGCTTACCGGCAAACGTAGAGATAATTTCAGAAAAAATACCAAAAGCAGGTAGTACTAAAATATAAACCTCAGGATGACCCCAAGCCCAAAACAGGTTGATGTACATCATGGCATTGCCGCCCGCTGCATTGGTAAAAAAGTGAAAATCAAGGTAGCGGTCAAGCGTAAGCATGGCCAGCACAGCAGTTAAAATTGGAAAAGAGGCTGCAATTAAGATATTTGCCCACGTACATGCCCATGTAAAAATAGGCATTTTCATTAGGGTCATACCTGGAGCACGCATTTTAAATACAGTCACTAAAAAGTTTACTGCCGTTAAAAGCGTACCGAGCCCGGATATTTGTAGCGCCCAGATATAATAATCGACCCCCACCCCAGGGCTAAAGGTAAGCTCCGAAAGCGGCGGATATGCCACCCAACCTGTTTTTGCAAACTCACCAAATACAAGCGATAAATTAATTAAGATAGCGCCGCTGGCGGTAAACCAAAAACTTAAATTATTTAGAAATGGGAATGCAACATCACGTGCACCAATTTGCAGAGGCAACACAATGTTCATTAAACCAATCATAAATGGCATCGCCATAAATATGATCATAATTACGCCGTGAGCGGTAAATATTTGGTCGTAATGCTCTGGTGGCAAATATCCTGGCGCACCACTGGTAGCAAGTGCTAACTGCGCACGCATCATTATGGCGTCAGAAAAACCACGAAACAGCATTATTAATGCTAAAAGAATATACATCACGCCTAAGCGTTTGTGATCGACAGACGTGATCCAATCGCGCCAGAGCACGCCCCATTTTTTATACTTTGTAATAAGCCCGGCAATAATAAGCCCAGCTATCGCAATAACCGACATCGTGAACACAAGAATTGGCTCATGAAATGGAATTGCGTCGAGTGAAAGATTACCTAAAAACGACATTATTATTCCTCGCCTTGGCTGTGAGATGAAGGCATTGAGTGCTCAGCCATTTCATGATGCTTTTTGCTCATTTGCCCATGTTCGCCCATTGCATGGTGCTTTTTATTCATATCGCCATGCGCCTGCATATACTTCATGACAATGGTATGAAATAAGCCGTCATCAACTTTACCGTAATAAGCAACTGGGTTATCTTCACTTGCTTTTGCAAGCTCTACATAGTTTGCATGGGTTAATTGATTAGCATTGGCTTTAACGCTGGTTACCCACTTATCAAAGTCTGCTTGGGTAGGAGTAGCAATGGCATTAAATTTCATCCCCGTAAAACCTGCGCCACTGTAATTGGCCGAAAACCCTTTAAAAGTACCAGGTTCGTTTGCAATTAAGTGAAGCTTGGTTTCCATGCCAGCCATTGAGTATATTTGGCTGCCAAGCTGAGGAATAAAAAACGAATTCATTGTGCTTTCTGACGTGATTTTATATTCAACAGGTACATTAGCTGGAAATACCAATTCGTTTACCGTAGCAATACCTTGCTCTGGATAAATAAATAACCATTTCCAATTTAATGACACTACTTCAACAGTTAGATGCTCACCTTTACCTTCAATCGGCTTGTAAGGGTCTAGCTCTTGAGTAGACTCCCAGGTAATAACACCTAAGATAATCACAATAACAATAGGAACAGCCCAAACTGCGGCTTCAATTTTATTTGAATGAGCCCATTTTGGCGCATAAATTTCTTGGTTTTGAGTATCTCTGTATTTCCAAGCGAAATACAAAGTCATCACAATAACGGGAACGACTACAAGCAACATAAGCACGGTTGCGATGATGATTAAGTTTTTCTCATCAATGCCTATTTGCCCTTTTGGATCGAGTATCCCGCCTTTACAGCCTGACAACGCCAGCACTGTACTAGCTAAAGCAATATTACAAAGGTTACGAATTAACAAGGGAGTATCCTACAAACCTAGAGTTTTAATTTGCTGCTTAAATGAAAACTAAAGCAACGATTTTTCAATAAAAACCCAAGTTAACTAGAATTAAATTATAAAAATAAGGGGGCTATTCAAAAGTTAAAGCTCATGCCAATTATGACCTAGCAACAAACCCAGCTTTCTAAACGCATTTATATAACGTAATAAAAGTTAACTTGGGTGAGTGTTGGTTGGCTGAATGTGTTTAAAACACAGAGCTACTTTGTATACGCTAACCTTAATTATTTACAGCAAGAACAAATAATTAAAACCAGCTACAAGATGCAGCCTTACAGACAACCTGTAAAGCTAGGTGGAGCACGACAACCATGTGAAGAGATCACAGGTTGCTGAACTTTAGCCTCGCCAAAAGCAAAGGCTGCTTTACGGAGGATTATTCCAGCACGACGCGCTGGAAAAATATGGAACAATAACCAACAAAGGCCGATTAGTAACTGACTTGATATGATCGGATGAGCTAAAAATTGCGCAACACTAAGTAACAGTGGCTCTACAATAAACCCATCACTTAATAGCGCTTCAAGCTTAAAGGCATCCTCTAGTGCACCGCTTAGCAACATTACAGTATTAAACACTAATAACGTTATAGCTACACACACGCCCTTGCCTGCTTTATTCAAGCGCACATACGTCTGCGGCTCGCCAGAGGCAAGTTCCGTATTTGTATGTTGCAAAGAAAGTGTGTTCAAAGACATTAACCTACTAAAATGACTATAACGAAATTAGGGTTGTACAGTTTGCAATGGAAAAACTTAAAAGACATTGCAGTTGTAAGCCCTAAAACTGGGTGCTAAATACAATCAAATCCGCCTAGCACAAATTGACCTAGTGAAAATTGATCCGTATCAATCAAACTTTCAAAACTTACTGAAAGTTCGAATGTGAGTATAACAAAGAGAATATTCTGTTCAACTAAAAAACATAATTTTTGAGTTAAGCTTTAGAAGCTATTTTGTTAATAAAAAATAACATACTAAAAATAAAGACTTAACTTGATGATATTTAATATTTAAGAGGTTTTAGGAGTAGAGATGAGAAATTAATGGAATTAAAAATAAAGTGGTATAAATAAAAACAGCCCAAAATCAGTCACCACCGAAATTGAGCCGCCTTTCACACTGACAACATCTTCACACACAATATAAAGATTCTTGGTTTACACTGCGCGGCAATTGTAGGGAATAAAAACAACTCAAGCTAAGTCACCACCGAACTTGAGTTGCCTTTCACACTGACAACATCTTCACACACAATATAAAGATTTTTGGTTTACACTACGTGGCAATTGTAGGGAATAAAAACAACCCAAGCTGTTATTTATGGAAGTGAATCCACCGAACTTGAGTTGCCTTTCACACTGACAACATCTTCACACACAATATAAAGATTCTTTTAAGCGAGGCTAACTTATGCCTCAAGCTTATGACGAGAGCCTTGCTCTGTGTCTATGGTTAAACTTTAGAGTGTTAGCTCCAATTTGACAAACGAGAAAAATAAACCTAATGGATGAAAAAAACTAACTTATAGACTTTGGTCTAATACATTAAGGTTGCGTTTATTTAGAAGCTAAATACATACACAAATAGCAGGCACAAAAAAAGCGCTTTAAAAGCGCTTTTTATAAAATTGATTATTTTACAAATTTAGATAATTTGATTTTCTTTCCAAGCTTGCTCTTTAGCCATGCGGTTTTTACGTTTATCACATGGGTCATCACAATCGCAGGCTTTATCAATACCTACAGAGCCTAGACCACCACAGCTGCTCGCCATAGATTTTTTTTGCACGATCATACCAACAGCCATCGCCGAAACTATTAAAATTAGTAAGCCAAAAGTAAGAAGAAAAAGTGACATTGCTTAGCCCCTATTGATCAGCAATAAATTATGCTCAAGCATTCTTAAGCGACTATTAAATTATACACTAAAATACAATTTAGATGCGAGTAAAGTCTATTCTAAAAATTAGGTTAGAATATTGCTCTAAGCTTAAACCAACCTAAATTAAGATTAATTATATTACAAGTATGGCTTAAATGCAGGGCTTGAGTACGTTATTAGCCCTTCTTGTGATTTAGCTATTAAATAAACAGGTAAATCATGTTGCTCTGCATATGCTTGTGCTTTATCCATCCCCATTACAGTAAGCGCTGTCGCTAGGCCATCCGCAGTCATTGCACTTGGGTGCAATACAGTAACCGATACTAAGTCGTGTTTAACTGGCATACCCGTTACCGGATCAATTAGATGGGTATAAATCTCACCATCCATTTCATAAAAAATACGATAATCACCTGATGTAGCAATACCATTTGTGCCAGGCGATAAAACACGGTGCACCTTTCGCTCACCAGGCTTGGCATCAGGTTGCTCAATTGCAATTTTCCAATCTTGATTATTAGGCTTTTCGCCGCCAATGCGAAGCTCACCGCCAATCTCAACCATATAATTAGTAATACTGTGACTCTCTAATAGCTGCGCTACTTTATCAATACCATAGCCTTTAGCAGTAGCTGAAAATGACAGCTCCAATCCATCAACAGTTTTAGCCAGCCCCTGCTCTGTAAGATTAAGTTTATCTACACCAATTTTTTCAATCATTGCAGCAAGTGCTTCATCAGTTGGGCGCTTAGTTGGCTTTTTATCAGGTCCAAAGCCCCATAAATCTATTAAAGGCCCCATCGTCACATCGAGAGTTTTAGTTGACTTACCTATGCGAATCGATTCACTTATTACAGCCCTAAAGTCTTCACTGATAGGCATAACTTGATTAGCAGGTAGCCTGTTAAATGTATTTATTTCAGAGTCATCAATATAAGTAGACATTGACTGGTTTACATTTTTTAGCACGTCGTCTATTTGTGCTTGTAATGCTTTAGGTGATAACTGCGCTTGCTCATCATAAAACTTAATATGATAAGTAGTGCCCATTGTTCTACCTTCTAAAAAAACACCTTCTGGTGTTGGCTTTTCGCCACAACCAGTGAGTAATAAAGTCAATGTAATAAAAAATAAAGCTATAACGCTTTGAGATGCACCCACTCGATTCATGAAAGCCTACTTATAAAATAAAGAATAAAAAAAGCCTCGTAACACTAAGTGCAACGAGGCTGGTATTTTAACCAAAACGAATGTGTTTTGGTATGGTGTTAGCCACCGAAATCATCTAATAAGATATTTTCGTCTTCTACACCTAAGTCTTTAAGCATTGTGATAACTGCCGCGTTCATCATTGGAGGACCACACATGTAGTACTCACAATCTTCTGGCGCTTCGTGATCTTTAAGATAGTTCTCAAATAACACGTTATGGATAAAGCCTGTATAGCCTTCCCAGTTATCTTCAGGTTGCGGATCTGAAAGTGCTGTATGCCATACGAAGTTTTCATTATCGGCAGCTAGGCCGTCAAAATCTTCTACGTAGAACATTTCACGTTTAGAACGTGCACCATACCAAAAGCTCATCTTACGTTTAGAGTTCAAACGTTTAAGTTGGTCAAAGATATGTGAACGCATTGGCGCCATACCAGCACCACCACCAACAAAAATCATTTCTGCGTCAGTGTCTTTAGCAAAGAACTCACCAAATGGACCAGAAATAGTTACCTTGTCGCCTTTTGTTAATGACCAAATGTACGATGACATTTTACCACAAGGCAAGCTAAGGTTTCTTGGTGGAGGCGTAGCGATACGCACGTTAAGCATAATTATGCCTTCTTCTTCCGGGTAGTTAGCCATTGAGTAAGCACGAATAGTCTCTTCGTCTACTTTTGACTCCAGGTCGAAGAAACCAAAGTGGTTCCAGTCGCCACGATACTCTTCAGGAATTTCAAATTCAGAGTATTTAACGTGGTGAGCAGGTGCTTCGATTTGGATGTAACCACCCGCACGGAAAGGCACTGACTCGCCATCTGGAATTTGCAGCTTAAGTTCTTTAATGAACGTTGCTTTGTTATCGTTAGAGATAACTTCACAATCCCACTTCTTAACACCGAAAATTGACTCTTCAAGCTCAATTTCCATGTCGTTTTTAACATTTACCTGACACGCTAAACGACAGCCTTCACGGGCTTCACCTTTAGAAATGTGATCAAGTTCAGTTGGTAAGATATCGCCGCCACCTTCTTTAATGTGAACACGACACTGACCACAAGAGCCACCGCCACCACATGCAGATGATACGAAAATACCTGACTCAGATAGCGCGCCTAAAAGCTTGCTACCTGCTGATGTTTTAATGGCTTTGTCTGGGTCGCCATTAATGCTGATGATGATGTCACCGCTCGCAACTAACTTAGATTTAGCACCAATAATCACTAAAACTAGTAGTACAACGATAGCGATGAAAACACCAACGCCTAAGAAAATCTGATAATCCATGATTTATCCTCGCTACCTTTACAGTGAAATACCAGAGAATGACATAAAGCCAAGTCCCATTAAACCAACAGTGATGAAGGTAATACCTAAACCACGTAGGCCGTCTGGCACGTCTGAATATTTCATTTTCTCACGGATACCTGCAAGTAAAGTAATTGCAAGCGCCCAACCAACACCAGCGCCAATACCATAAACAACAGACTCGCCGAAGTTATAGTTACGCTCAACCATGAATGATACCGCACCAAATATTGCACAGTTAACTGTGATAAGTGGTAAGAAGATACCTAATGCGTTGTATAGTGCAGGGAAAAACTTATCTAATGCCATTTCCAAAATTTGCACAAGTGCTGCAATAACACCGATGAAAGTTAAGAAACGTAAAAAGCTAAGGTCTGCATCTGGGTAACCTAACCAAGCTAGTGAGCCTGGTGCAAGTACCGCATGGTAAACCAAGTTGTTAACTGGTACTGAAATACCTAATACAACTATAACCGCTATACCTAGGCCAATTGATGTAGTTACTTTTTTAGATACTGCTAAAAAAGTACACATGCCTAAGAAGAATGACAACGCTAAGTTCTCAATAAAAACGGCTTTTACAAATAAACTAATATAATGTTCCACTGTTTGCCCCTTACGCTTTAGCTTCTACTTGGTCTTTCTTAAAGGTACGAAGTACCCAAATGAATAAACCAATAATGAAGAATGCACTCGGTGGTAAAATCAATAGACCCATAGGCTGATACCAACCGCCATCTTGTACTAATGGAATAATATCAACACCGAATAGTGAACCCTTACCAAATAGCTCACGAATAAAGCCAACAGTAAGAAGTACTACAGAGTAGCCTAAGCCGTTACCAATACCGTCAAGAAATGACATAAGTGGTGGCGATTTCATCGCGTATGCTTCAGCACGACCCATTACGATACAGTTAGTAATAATTAGACCAACGAATACAGAAAGCTCTTTTGCCGTAGCGTAAGAGAATGCTTGTAGTACTTGGTCAACAACGATTACTAACGATGCAATAATTGTCATTTGTACGATGATACGTACAGATGATGGGATCTGGTTACGAATAAGCGAGATAAAGAAGCTCGAAAACGCAGTTACTAATGTCAATGCGATTGACATGATTAACGCATTTTTTAAGCTAGACGTTACCGCTAGCGCAGAACAAATACCAAGTACTTGTAATGCGATTGGGTTGTTAGCTAAAACCGGACCAAACAGGACCGCCTTCATTTCTTTAGAATCAGCCATTATTTCAATGCTCCTTTACGTACTTTTGCAAGGAAAGGGCCAAAGCCATTTTCACCAGTCCAAAAGTCAACTGCATTGTCAACACCGTTAGACGTTAATGTAGCACCTGAAAGACCATCGATCTTATGCTCATCACCGCCCGCAGTACCTTTAACAATTTGAATTGGCAGTTCTTTGCCTTCCCATGTTGCAGTCCACTGTGGGTTTTGAATTTCGCCACCAAGACCAGGGGTTTCATTATGCTTGTAAAAGATAATACCTTTAACCGTTTCACCATCGCTTTCAAGCGAGATAAAACCATACATTAAGCCCCATAAGCCATAGCCTTGGATAGGAAGAATGATTGCATCAACTGAACCATCTTCTTTTTTAGAGATATACACCGGCGACTCTTTAGTCACACGTTGAATACCAGCAATGTCTGTTACGCCTTTCTCTTTAAGAGAAACGCTTAATTCAGCATCATATTTGCTTTTTTCAAAGTCGAAGATTGTTGGATCTGTATCTACAAACTCACCCGTAGTCATATTTACAACGCGTGCTTCGATTTTTGCATCAAATGTTTCTAATACATTTTCAACTTTATCGATGCCCGCAGCAGCTAAGATATTGCTTTGAATATCTTTGTTTTTATTAGCTTGCTGTAAAGGACGAAGCTGTACAGAAGCAAACGATACAATAATTGCACACACTAAACACAGTGCAACAACAACCGTTAACGTTTTGCCGATTGATTCGTTATTACTAGACATTACGTGCCAACCTCCGTTTGATATTAGCTTGCACTACAAAGTGATCAAACAATGGAGCGAATAAGTTAGCAAATAAGATTGCTAGCATCATACCTTCAGGGAAAGCAGGATTCACAACACGGATCATAACTACCATAAAGCCAATAAGTGCGCCGTAAGCGAACTTACCTTTATTGGTAAATGCAGCAGAAACAGGGTCAGTAGCCATAAAGAACATACCGAACGCAAATCCACCTAGTACTAAATGCCAATGCCAAGGCATTGCAAATACTGGGTTGTTTTCTGAGCCAACAGCATTTAATAAAAACGCAGTTGCTACCATACCTAGGAATACACCTAGTACGATGCGCCAAGAAGCAATACGAACATATATTAAGAACAAACCACCAGCTAATACTGCAAGTGTAGATGTTTCACCTACAGAACCTTGAATGAAACCGTAAAACGCATTCCACCATAATTCCATGTTTGCATAATCAAGTGTGCCAGCAAACGCTTGGCCTAGCATAGTTGCACCAGAGAAAGAATCTACTGCTGTCCATACCGTGTCACCTGAAATTTGAGCTGGGTATGCGAAGAATAAAAACGCACGGCCCGCTAAAGCAGGGTTTAGGAAGTTACGGCCAGTACCACCAAAGATTTCTTTAGCGATTACAACACCGAACGTAATACCTAACGCAACTTGCCATAAAGGAATTGTAGCAGGCAGTATTAGTGCAAATAAAACAGACGTTACAAAGAAACCTTCGTTAATTTCATGTTTACGCACTGAAGCAAATATAACTTCCCAAAAACCACCTACCGCAAACGTTACTGCGTAGATAGGTAAGAAGAAACATGCTCCGTAGAACATTTTAGCGCCCCAGCCTGATTCAGCAGTTAACTCACCACCAAATAACTGGAACAGACCAACCTGCCAAGAATTTGCTAGTTCAAAACCTTGTGCTAAAGCACCTGCGGCCTGATGACCGATGTTGAACATACCAAAAAACATAGCTGGGAACGTCGCCATCCACACTAAAATCATCATGCGTTTTAGGTCGATGTTATCGCGTACGTGTGTCGCGCCTTTATTTACATAGCCTGGTGTATAAAAAATTGTTGCTGCTGCTTCATACAGAGCGTAGAATTTTTCATATTTACCACCGGCTTCAAAATTCGGCTCGATATCTTCTAGATATTTTTTTAAACCCATCTCTAGCCTTCCTTCTCGATCGTAGTTAAGCAATCGCGCAGGATAGAACCATACTCGTATTTGCCAGGACAAACGAAGGTACATAACGCTAAATCTTCTTCATCAAGTTCAAGCGCGCCTAATGAAATTGCACTGTCTAAGTCACGTGCGATTAAGTCACGTAATAATAGAGTTGGCAAAATATCTAACGGCATTACGCGCTCGTAGCTACCGATTGGTACCATGGCACGTTTTGAACCACCTGTAGACGTTGTCATTTTAAATAAACGACTCGGTGCAAGGTGAGAAAGGAATGTACGCGTTACAGAGAATTTATTACTACCTGGTGCAATCCAGCCAAACAATTCTTTTTCGCGACCTTCAAGTAAAACAGATACTTGAACGTGGTAACGACCTAAGAATGCATGAACACCGTTTGAAATAGAACCCGATAAAACAGAACCAGAAATAACGCGGTTATCTCCGTCTTCTAATTCACCAGCTACTAAGTCATCCAATGAAGCACCTAGTTGTGTTTTCACTAAACGTGGGTTTTTAACGCGAGGACCTGCAAGCGAAATAACACGGTCTGTGTAAATTTCACCAGTAAGGAACAAGTGACCAAACGCAATAACGTCTTGGTAACCAATGTGCCACACTTTTTTGCTAACAGATACAGCATCAAGATGATGAATATGAGTGCCAACTAGGCCAGCCGGATGCACACCACCAAACTCATGTACTTCTACTTGAGCGATAGATGAGCTAGGAACTTGGCTGCCTGCCTTTTTACACACAAATACTTTACCGTCTGTCAAACGCGAAACAACAGCAAGACCCGCTTCAAATGCAGCTGCATTTTCGGCAATAATCACTGCAGGATCTGCAGCTAATGGGTTTGTGTCGATTGCAGTCACAAAAATAGAACTAGGATTTTCATCCACAGCCGCTACTTTGCTAAATGGGCGAACACGAAGTGCCGTCCACTGACCTGACTGGATAAGTACTTCTTTGGCTTTTTCACGCTCTAAGCTCGAAAGCTCATCTGCACTGAAAGAGTCAAAGGTGATTTGCTCACTGCCTGCTACTTCAATAACAACAGATTGCAGCACACGTTTAGCACCACGATTTATTTCTTTTACTGTACCAGAAGCTGGAGCAGTAAATAGGACGCCTGGGTTCTTTTTATCTTCAAAAAGAACTTGGCCTTTTTTGACTTGGTCATCCACACGAACATGCATGGTTGGACGCATACCGATAAACTCTTCGCCAAGCACAGCTACACGTTTGACAGCAGAACCGTCATGTATAACTTGCTGTGGCGCGCCCTCTAAGGGTAAATCCAGACCTTTTTTTATGTTGATCATACGCACTTGCATTACATTAAAGGAAAGAAACTGAAAAATCGTATCAACCACGTCGCCATTTGAGTTATTCCAAGTTATATCAAGGTGCAAAACAGCAGCTTGCTCGGTTTATCAAACAAGCAACGTAGTAAAACTCATCACATATTGCCCAGATTTTAACATCATTTTGGACGACTATGCGAGTGTATTTATGAAAATTATACGACAGAAACACTTATTTGGTTTTGTTAAGTGATTTTAATAAAAATCAAGTTAGACCAAAGTGGTAGCCTGAGCAAGTATAGTCCACTATTCAACTGCTCAATTAACAAACCATCGCATACAAAAAAAGCCGCGAATGCGACTTTTTATAATTACAAAGTATGATTAATCAACCATATTTGCGATTGGCTTAACTGAGTCAACGTCTTGATCGTAATCAACACCGTCAAAACCAAAGCCAAATAAGCGTAAAAACTCGTTATGGTAACCAACATAGTCAGTTAACTCATCAATTGAGCTTGTATCTACACTATCCCATACAGCTTGAACACGCGCTTGCACATCGTCCTCTAGCTCTTTGTAGTTTTGGAACAAGTGACCGCCCTCATCAAAGCGCGGCGTTTCACCATAAAGGTTTTCACTAAATAATGCGTGAATTTGCTCAATAGTTCCTTCGTAAGTGCCATCAGCTTTCATTACTTTAAATAAAGCTGAAATATATAAAGGCATAATAGGAATAGCAGAACTCGCTTGAGTTACTACCGCATTAAGTGATGAAACATACGCTTCACCATTTAGCGCTTTAGTAGAGGCTTTTATAGCGGCTGTAGCACGGTCTAAGTCTTCTTTTGCTTTACCAATCGTAGCGTGCCCGTAAATTGGCCACGTTAACTCTTTACCAATATAAGTATAAGCCGTCGTTTTAAAGTTATCTGCAAGCACATCGGCTTCTTTTAAAGCGTCAATCCACATTTCCCAATCTTCACCACCCATTACTTTAATAGTGTTGTCGATATCATCTTGGCTTGCTGCTTCTACCGTAATTTCATCAATTTCACGCTTTGATGTATTTAGGTTTTTAGTGGTAACTGCATTACCAATTGGTTTGAGTGTAGAAGAGAACACTTCGCCAGTATTTGGATCTGTGCGACGAGGCGATGCAAGGCTATAAATAATACAGTCTACTTTACCTAAATCAGCTTTAATCGTGTCGATTGCTTTTTGCTTAATTTCGTTAGAAAACGCATCGCCATTGATATTCTTTGACCAAAGGCCAGCTTCATCTGCAGCGTCTTGGAATGCTGCTGTATTGTACCAACCAGCAGAACCTGTTTTACGCTCTGTCCCTTCTTTTTCAAAGAAGATACCTAATGTTTTAGCACCACCACCAAACGCAGCAGTAATACGCGATGCCAAGCCGTAGCCTGTTGATGCGCCAATAACTAGTACATTTTTTGGGGCGCTTTTCAATGCGCCTTGTTGTTTTACATAGCTAATTTGTTCTTGAACATGCTCTGCACAACCAGTTGGATGCGCGTTAGTGCAAATAAATCCACGAATTTTTGGCTTAATGACCATTGATCATCCTATATCTTTTACTATAAAAATTAGCGCTAGTTTAAAGGCTAATACTAAAAACACTGATCTGATCAGTTAAACACCGACCAAAGACCCTATTTATTATAATTAACTTACATTTTTCTTAGTCAAGCTTTGAGCCGCCTAAGCAATTAGGAGAGTCAGGCGCTTCGCCGTCGTGCTCCGTAAATTCATCAGGTGTGTAGGTATGAATAGCGAGTGCATGTATGTGATTTGCTAGTTCATCTTTTAATATTTCATTAATTTGGCGATGGCGTTGTAACAAACGCTTACCTGCAAATTCTTCACTCACCACAATTACTTTAAAGTGTGATTCAGTGCCTTTGCTGTGCATGTGGCTTTCGTTTATTACATTTAAATGCTTACAGGCGATAGCACTGCTGATTTTTTCTTGAATTTGTTGCTGCATAGACATAAAAGACCGTTTGATTAGCTAATTTATCAACTTACTATAACAACTTAATTTAACTAACTAAATTGCTTTTGTTTAATGTGTTCAATAAATCGGTAAGTTAAACTAATTCGCGGATGTACAAGTGTTGTTTGCTTTGGTATCGCGTGTTGATAATCGCGCTGACTATGCCCGTTCATAATCAAACAACTCCCACTATGAAGCTTCAAATCAGTCACTTTATTAGTCGCTTTTTGTTTGAGCTTTAAAACGCGCTCAGCACCTAGCGATATACAAACAATAGTAGGCTCTGGGCCAAGCTCTATCTCGTCATCGCTGTGCCAGCCCATAGTATCGTTGCCATCTCTATAATAATTAACAAGTAACGAGTTAAGCGGCTTATTTAAATGAAGCTCTAGGCGTTTTCGCATATTTAACAATATGTCATTCCACGGCTCGACTATTTGTTTACTATGCGAATAGCCGTATTCAATATTTAAATCGCTCATAAAACATTGCAACCGAGGGATAGGGCCTGTTTTACCGTAAACAGTGACATCGGGTTGCTGCCAGTGTAAATTTTTTTGAAGATAATAAAACAGATCGAGGCTTTTTTGCGCACTAAGTGCCCTACTTTGATAAGAAAAGCCATTTGGTAACTGTTGGGGGTTGGCGTTTTGCCGTTGCATGTTAGAATTTACCTACATTAGATTACTGATCAACAAACCATTATGACGACGCAAGCCCAGCTAGGCGATAAAACCTTTACTCTTGAACGCTTCCCTTTGGATCAAAAAAACCGCAGTTTACAAGCGTGGGATTCGGCGGATGAGTACCTTATCAATTATGTTAACGAACATCACCCTGAATGTCGCTCTTTGCTTATTTTGAACGATAGCTTTGGTGCGCTTGCTTGTTATTTTAATCAATTAACGGTTTGTTCAGTTAACGATTCTTATATTAGCCACCAAGCTGCAGCTTACAATTTAAAAGAAAACAAACTATCTACAGCAGAATTTACACAGCTCGATAGCTTGTCTGCTTTACCAGAAGATGTTGATTTAGTACTTATTAAAATTCCTCGTAATGTTGGATTTTTACAATTTCAACTTAGTGAGTTAAGCGAAGTACTTGCACCGGGCACACCTGTTATTGCTGCCGGTAAAACAAAAGAAATTCATAACTCAACAATAAAGGCCTTTGAGCAATATATTGGTGAAACGAAAACAAGTTTAGCGGTTAAAAAGTCACGTCTAATATTAAGCACTGCTAAAGGTGGTTATAAAGCCGCTGATTTCCCTGTAACGTGGGAACTTGAAGGCACAGAATTTAATATAACAAACCACGCCAATGTGTTTTCGCGTGATTCGCTAGATATTGGTGCTCGATTCTTTTTTAATTATTTGCCGCAAACCCCTAAAGCAAAAAGCATTATTGATTTAGGCTGTGGTAATGGTGTAGTTGGTTTAATGACACTATCTCGTTGCCCTAACGCATCGGTTACGTTTGTTGATGAGTCATACATGGCTGTGGAGTCTGCAAGATTAAATGTAGAGCTTAACCAAGGTGATAAATTTGATAACTGCGAATTTATTGAAAATGACTGTTTAACAGGTTTTGAAAGAGACAGTGTGGATATGGTTTTATGTAACCCTCCATTTCATCAAGCTCAAGCTGTTACCGATCACATAGCATGGCAAATGTTTAAACAAGCAAAAGACACGCTAAAAGAAGGTGGTGAGCTGCGTATTATTGGTAATCGTCATTTAGATTATCATGACAAGTTAAACCGTATGTTTGGTAACTGTAAGTTATTAGGCTCAAACAAAAAGTTTGTCGTTTTAAGTGCAACTAAAAATAATGGAATGCTATAAATGAAATTAACACACATTATAGTTACGTGCTGCGCACTACTTGTACTTGCCGGCTGCGCAAAGCAACCAGGCCAAGTAATACTTAACCCTGTTTATAAAAATGGCCAAATTAGCACTATCAATAGTAGCTTAAGCACCAGTGTAATTGATTTACGTGGTGATACATCCACTCTTAAACTAATAGAGTCAGACAAAACTAAAACCTTTGCAAGCCAAGGTATAACTGACTCTGTTAAAAGTGTTTTAGATAGCGCCCTTAACCGAAACGGCGCAAGTATATCTAACTTAGCCACAGTGCGCTTTGAAGTCGACATTCACGCGCTGCAAGCCGTTGTAACTGAAAAATTAATGAGCCACACAAGCGAAGCGACTATTGAGCTTGGCGTACGTGTTATCCGCTCTACTAGCAATTTCAGTAAAGTATATCGAGGAAGTGCAAACCTTGAAGGTCCACTTAGTCATGAACGTGCAAAAATTGAAGGCCAGCTCAATAAGTTGACTGAACAAATTATTACCCGCATTGTATCTGACCCCGAATTAATAGAATTTTTAGAAGGTTAACTATGAAACGACTTTTTTTAATCTGCTTGAGCCTATTTGTTAGTGTAAGTAGCTATGCAGCCCAAGAAGGCCGCTTTGTGCAAAAAGATAACATTTTTCCACGCGTTGAAATTGTTACGTCAATGGGCAGCATAGTGGTTGAACTTGATCGCTCGAGAGCGCCTATTACGGTAAATAACTTTTTAACTTACGTATCTGATAAAAGCTACCAAGGGAGTGTTTTTCATCGTATAGAGCGCGATGTAGAAAACGATCGCGATTTTGTTATTCAAGGTGGCGGTTATGACAAAGACTACGAAGGTCTTCACGAAAACGACCCTATATTTAACGAAAGCGGTAACGGCATGAAAAACGATATGTATAGCATTGCTATGGCGTATCAAGACCGCGAACCTCACTCTGGCACTCGTCAGTTCTTTTTTAACATGGATAATAACGATCACTTAAACCCAGGCAAAGATTGGGGTTTTGCTGTTTTTGGTAATGTTATGGAAGGCTACGAAACACTTGATAAAATTATGGCTGTTGAAACTGATTTTAATGAAAAAATTGGCTACGATTTCGTGCCTAAAAAACCTGTTGTTATTTTAAATATTAAAGTACTTGAGCAAGTACCATTATAATTAATGAGGTGCAACTAAGTTGCACCCAACCGCCAATGAAGGCCCTATGAGCAAATCTCTCTCTGTTAGCGAATACTTTTCTTATTTTAAAGATAAACGCTTAATCAATATTTTTATATTTGGCATGAGCAGTGGTTTCCCGTGGGTTTTGATTGGCTCAGTTATGTCGGCGTGGTTAAAAGATGAAGGCTTGAGCCGCAGTATGATTGGCTTATTTGGTATTGTTTTTGGCGCTTACAGCATTAATTTTTTATGGTCACCTCTGATAGACCGCTCAAAACTCCCCTTTTTATATAAATGGTTAGGCCAAAGACGCAGTTGGATTCTATTTTGCCAAAGCTTTATGTTCATAGGCACGCTGATGTTAGCTGGCCTTGATTTAAAAGCTAATTTAGCAATTGCAGCGGGTCTATGTTTACTAATCGCAGTAGCCTCTGCGACTCAAGACATTGCCATTGATGCATTTAGAATAGATACCCTAAACGAAAACGAATCGCACAAAGCCACTGCGGCTGCAGCCATGGCTACATCGGGTTGGTGGACAGGCTACGCGCTATTAGGTGCCATTCCTTTTTATATGGCCGATATTCCCTCTTTAGATTGGCCACAAGTATATTATTTTTTAGCCGCCGTAATGTTACTGCTGATGAGTGGAGTGCTGTTTGCTAAAGAGCCTAAATCAAACCGAGAAGCGGTTCATGCTGAGCTTGAACGTGTATACATAGAAAAACTAGCCAGTATTAAACAAACTCCGTTTACTAAAATTATCGCTTGGCTTGGTGTAACAGTAATAGATCCATTTAAAACCTTTTTTGCTAAAAATGGAGTTAAAACTGCCCTCGCGCTACTGGCATTTATATTCTTATTTAAAATTGGCGAAGCGTTCTTAGGACGCATGTCGATTGTTTTCTATAAAGAAATAGGCTTTAGCAATAGTGACATAGCTACTTTTTCAAAAGTAGGCACGGCAGTTTTAACTATCGCCTTTACGTTTGTAGGTAGCTTGTTTAATCAAAAATACGGCATTGTTAAGGGGCTATTTATAAGTGGCGTTGCAATGGCAGCATCTAATTTAGCATTTTCAGCTATTGCGCTTGTAGGGCCAAATTTAGGGCTATATGCATTTGCTATTGTGATTGACGGTTTTACTCAGGCTTGGTCATTAGTAGCTATGGTCGCGTTTATATCAATGTTGTGCGATCGTGCTTTTAGTGCAACTCACTATGCGTTATTAGCATCACTTGGTAATTTAGGCCGTACCTTACTTTCGAGTTACAGTGGTGTGGTTATTGACGATTGGCTATTAGGGAATTGGGCGTTATTTTTTGTTTTAACAGCTTTAATGGTTATACCATCGTTAATATTTTTATATCTGATTCGGCATAAACTCTATGAACTTGAAAGTAACTACCATAAAAATATTTAATGCATCCCTGCATTAACGATTGCTTAGCACTATCAAGTGCCCCTCAAAGTGTACTAAGCAATGTTTAAGTTAATCTACTTTTAATAAGCTTAAAGCTTCATGTGGATCAACTTCTAAGGCAGTACAATAGCGAACAAACTCAATAACATCTAAACGGCGCTCTTGGTTTTCAATTTTGCCGATAAACGAGTGAGGCGTTCCAAGCACTTGCGCTAGGCTTCGCATTGTATGACCCTTTTCATGGCGCTTACTTTTAAGCCACTTCGTTAGCTTTGCATTTTCTTCAGAAGAAACTGTTTTGCCCATCATTTTACATCTCCTACTAGATGATTTGACTTACCCGTTAAAGCAGTAGTCTATCAATAGCTGTAGGCAAGTAAGCAGCTGCACTTATTTTAACTTCAATAGCAAGCTATCACTTTAAAAAGTACTTGTTGCTACCCCACCCACATAGCTAAAAGAACACTACGCTATAAACGTGGTACATATTTTTATTAAGAATGAAATTTTGCCCGTCTCATTCTTGGATACATTATATACTATTAACACTTTGGTTGAATAACTAATTACATACTCGGTATAGATTTAGCTCCCTACAAACATTTATAAATGCTGAACATTAACCCTAAGTATTCAAAAATATTACTGATTTTGCTTTTTATAGCAAAAAAATAAAAAAGTTTTTGTAACAATCTAACCACTACATGTTTATGATTAAGTAATAATTAGCTTTAATTAAGGTTAAATAATGTTCAGACTTTTATTTTTATTACCTGTAGTGCTGTGCTTAGGCTGGTATGTTTTTTTACGACAAAATGGTGTACCGATTAAACAAGGTAAAAAAGGATTTATGTATATATTAGGCTTTTCGGCCTTTGTACTAGCTTTTTTTGTATTCATAATACAGATCACCGAATACAGCCCTAGCGAATTATAGGCATTAAAAAAGCCGCAAACGCGGCTTTAATATATAAGCAAGTAATTAACTAAACACTAAAGCTTGCACCACAACCACAGGTTGTTGTTGCATTAGGATTAGATACAAAAAAGCGCGCACCTTCCAACCCTTCAGTATAATCAACTTCGCCATCTACTAAGTACTGAATACTCATAGGGTCAATAACTAGTGTTACGCCATTTTTAACGATTTCTAAATCGCCAGGATTCGCTTTTTCATCAAAGGTAAAGCCATATTGAAAACCTGAACAACCGCCACCTGTTACATAAACACGCAGTTTTAGCTCTGGATTTTCTTCTTCGTCGATTAACTGTTTTACACGTACAGCAGCTGCATCGCTAAACTTAATTGGTAATTCTTCAGACATTCTAAAACCCTCAATATCGCAATGGCGTGATTATCTAATACCCGAGTGTTTTAATCAAGTATAGTAAAACAACTCTTTCATTTAAGTTATACAGTTTAACAAGCTAAAGTTTTGTATATTTCAAAACTATTTTGCTTATGTTCAATGCAAGCCTATACACAGTAATAATTGTTAATATAAGTTACAAAATTTTCAAAATCACAAGGACTTAGCTTAACTCTTTTGCTAAAATGCTCGTTGAAAAAATGTGGCGGAGAATACAGCATGTGGCTTGAACAGCTCAGGCGTCGATTAGCAAAACCAAAAACATCCGTACAATTATGCTTATTAGGCGTAAGTGCCGGATTAATTGCTGCATTTTTTATCATTTTATTTCGTTTAACTATTCTGTTTTTTCAAAGTTTATTTTTAGAAACCCCAGACAACTTTACAACGTTACCTACGCTTGAACGTGTATTAATGCCTTTGATTGCAGCGCTACTTATTGCCACATTTGCAGCCCTAACTGGTTTTAAGCATTACCGCTTAGGTATTCCATTTGTTATTCACCGTATTAAACGCCACTACGGGCATATGCCGCTGTACAACACGGTAAATCAATTTGTCGGTGGCGCACTGGCATTAATTAGTGGTTTTTCGGTTGGCCGAGAGGGTCCATCGGTACATATGGGCGCCACTGGTGCGAGCATCTTGGCGGATAAACTGCATTTACCGCATAACGCTATGCGTACTTTAAGTGGTTGCGGGGTAGCGGCAGGTATCGCGGCTTCATTTAACACACCACTCGCAGCCGTTATTTTTGTTATGGAAGTGGTGCTTCGTGAATATAAAGTGCACATATTCGTACCTATTATGTTAGCAGCTTTAACAGGCGCACTGGCTACACAGTTTGTGTTTGGCGAAGGCTCAGAGCTTGCGCTTATTACAATTGCACCGTTGAGTGGCTGGCATTATCCGTACTTAATTTTATGCGGTATGGCACTAGGTGCTATCGCATTTAGCTTTAATCAAAATTTAATGTTAATTATTAAAACATTTAAACCTTTAAGTATGTTCCCTCGTTTATTAATTGCAGGTTGTATTGCAAGCTTAATAGCGTACGCAGTACCTCACGCAATGGGCTCTGGAATGAGTGCAATTACCATTGCAGTTGAATCTCCTGATAATGTAAAACTACTAACAACTATTTTAATAGCTAAGTTATTGGCCACATTATTTGCTATTGGCTTGGGTATTCCTGGCGGATTAATTGGCCCTGTAATTGGGCTTGGGGTAATTATTGGTACATTAATGGCATTTTTAGCCCAGTATATAAGCCCTGGAACCGACATTGCGGGTACGTATGGTGTTTTAGGGATGGCGGGATTACTAGCCGCGACACTGCATGCACCTCTTGCAGCATTAACAACAGTGATGGAACTTACCTCTTCGCCAGAAATAATAGTTCCCGCAATGTTAGTTATTACTACAGCTTATGTAACCGCACTGCAATTTTTTGGTAACCGCTCTATATTTTTACAACAGTTAGATTTTCAGGAATTGCCGTATCATGTATCCCCTGCCACTGAAGCGCTACAAAAAGTGGGCATAATGGATGACATGGATGAAGACTTTAAGTTGCTGTACTCAGACGATAAAGAACAGATAAAGAACACCCTAGATGCCATGGATAGCCAAACACCGCTAATAGTGTTCGATGAAGAAAACGGCTACCGTCTTGCAGAGTACGACTTAACATTAATGTCGGGCGAGACCATAAATATAAACTACATTAGCTTGCAAGGTATAAGTAGCCAAGCAACCTTAGCTGATGCTTTTGATATGCTAAAAGACAAGCGCAGTGGCGCTTTGTATGTATTCAACCTATTAGATAACCAACAAATAATGGGCTTGTTACGCTGGGATCAAATTCACCATATTTTAACCATTCGTAACAGCCTGCTTTAAATAATAAGGGTTAATATGAGCGCTTTATTAATTTATAAAACACTACACATTTTTTTTATGATTGCTTGGTTTGCCGGTATTTTTTACTTACCTCGGCTTTTTGTATACCACGCAATGAGCGAAGAAAAAGCCTGTAACTCTATGCTTAAAGTAATGGAGCGGCGGTTACTCTTTTTTGTAACACCATTTGCCATTTTAACAGCCGTTTTTGGTGTGCTCACCATTGTAGAGTATGGCCGTGAGTGGTTCAGATACAGTATGTGGCTGCATTATAAATTAGTGCTCGTGATCATATTATATATATACCATGGCTACTGCTTTAAATTACTAAGCGACTTTAAACACGATCGAAATACTAAAACAGATCGGTTTTATCGTATTTTTAACGAGCTTCCGGTTATTGCGCTACTAATTATTGTTGCGCTTGCGGTAATAAAACCTAATTTATAAGCTTTGTAGCGCGTGTTAAACTGCGCTGCAATTTACACAACTTGTTATAACACGCGCGATTGCGTGCCCCATTTTTTTGGATTATCGCGCCCTTTTGATTGATTAGGAATAACCCCATGTTAAGTTTCCAAGGTGAGCATATACTGTCGGTAAATCAACTCGACAGAGACTGCATTGAACGTATTTTTGCAGTAGCAAAAAAAATGGAGCCTTATGCTAAAAAGCAAAAGCAAACAACAGTGCTTGAAGGCGCTATTTTAGCGAATTTGTTTTTTGAGCCAAGCACGCGTACGCGCGTAAGTTTTGGTACCGCCTTTAATTTACTTGGTGGTGGTGTACGCGAAACAACTGGCATGCAAAGCTCAGCCCTTGCAAAAGGTGAGTCTCTTTACGACACGGCACGCGTTATTTCTGCTTACGCTGATGCCGTCGCTATGCGCCATCCTGATGCAGGTTCTGTAAGCGAATTTGCTGACGGTTGTACCGTACCAGTTATTAACGGTGGTGACGGGCCAAACGAGCACCCTACTCAAGCCTTGCTCGACTTACTAACTATTGAGCGTGAGCTAAATCGCTTTGATCAAAATATTGATGGTATGCATATAGCCCTTGTTGGCGATTTAAAATATGGCCGCACTGTGCATTCATTATCAAAACTATTATGCCATTACAAAAACGTGAAATTTTCGATGGTGGCACCCGATGGCCTACAAATGCCTACCAGTATTTTAGATGCTGTAGAAAATGCGGGCCATAAAATACAACTCGTAAACAAAATGGAAGGCAATTTAGCTGCCGATATTGTTTACCAAACACGTATTCAAGAAGAGCGTTTTCCTTCACAAGAGGAAGCAGATAAATACCGTGGCGGTTTTAGAATAAGCCAATCTATTTATAATGCGCACTGTAAGCCAAACTCTGTACTTATGCACCCGCTGCCTCGTGATAGCCGTTTGGAAGCTAACGAGCTTGATAACGACTTAAATACTAACGACAATTTAGCAATATTCCGCCAAGTACAAAATGGCGTATTAATTCGTATGGCACTGTTTGCTTTAACACTCGGCGTAGAAAATAAAGTCGAGCAATATGAAGTAGACGTACCTTGGTTTAGCCGCAAACGCGACAGCTAAACACTTTTACCAAGCGACAATTTATAGGATTTTTCATGACAATTAGCCAAGATTTATTTAATCGTGCACAAACTTCAATTCCTGGTGGCGTAAATTCACCTGTACGTGCATTTAACGGTGTAGGTGGCACGCCACTATTTATTACTAAAGCTGAAGGTGCCTTTACCTTTGATGCCGATGGTAACCGTTATATCGATTATGTAGGTTCGTGGGGTCCAATGATCATGGGCCATAACCACCCAGCTATTAAACAAGCTGTACACGAAGCGGTAGAAAACGGCTTAAGCTACGGCGCTCCTACCGAAGCTGAAATATTAATGGCTGAAAAAGTAAAAGAGCTTGTTCCATCAATCGAAAAAGTACGCATGGTAAGCTCTGGTACCGAAGCTACCATGAGCGCAATTCGTTTAGCGCGTGGTTTTACTAATCGTGACAAAATCTTAAAATTTGAAGGTTGTTACCACGGCCATGCTGACTCGTTACTAGTAAAAGCAGGCTCAGGAGCATTAACAATGGGCGTACCAAATTCACCAGGTATTCCTGAAGACTTTGCTAAGCACACGCTAACAGTATCGTTTAATAACCTTGATGAAGTAAAAGCTATTTTTGAAAAATACGCGGATGAAATTGCCTGTATTATTGTTGAGCCAGTAGCGGGTAACATGAACTGTATTCCACCTACTGAAGGCTTTTTAGAAGGACTACGCGCAGTATGTGATGAATACAAGTCAGTGCTTATTTTTGACGAAGTGATGACGGGCTTTCGTGTTGCATTAGGTGGCGCTCAAGCATACTACAACATAAAACCTGACTTAACATGTTTAGGTAAAGTCATTGGCGGCGGCATGCCTGTTGGCGCATTTGGCGGTAAAACCGAAATAATGGATTACATTGCGCCGGTAGGCCCAGTTTACCAAGCTGGCACTCTTTCTGGTAACCCTATTGCAATGGCTGCTGGTTTGAAATCACTTGAACTATTAAGTGAGCCTGGTTTACACGATAAGCTTGAGGCCATTTCTAAAGCAATATGTGAAGGTTTTGAGGCAGGCGCTAAAAAAGCGGGTATTCCTTTAACAACTAACTATGCGGGCGGCATGTATGGCTTTTTCTTCACCGATGCTGAAAAAGTGACAACTTACCAACAAGCGACAGAATGTGATTTAGAACGCTTTAAGCGCTTTTTCCACTTAATGCTTGAAGAAGGTGTTTACCTAGCACCCTCTGCATTTGAAGCAGGCTTTGTGTGTGCAGCACATACAGAACAAGAAGTACAAGCAACCATTGAAGCAGCTGAACGCTCATTTGCGAAACTTTAGAGCTGTATAAATATTAACTACTTGTTTTACCTATAATATTAAGATTAAAGATAGAAAAAAGCCCGAAAGGGCTTTTTTTATTTGTAAAGTAATATAAATGAATAATAATTAGACATAACAAGGTCTATATATTTTTATCCCCTTTACAAAAAAATAAGAGAGTCTTATGTCAGGATTACGCCAGTTTGCCTCCCCTGCAATTCAGCTTATGGCAAATTTAAAATACAAAACAAAAATAAGCCTGATGTTTGGAATACTATTACTCCCTCTTGCCTTAAGCCTATTTTTTTTAGTGTCGTTGTTAAGTGAAAGTATTGCCGTTTCAAAAATGCAGCAACAAGGCTTAAAAGGCTACAGAACAATAATCTCAAACCAGATGCAAGGTGATACTGATAAAAATATTAAAGTAGCTCGTGCTCTAGGTTTTGATATAAAGAATGACCAAGCAAATGAAGTACTGGAACTTGTTTCTATTCAATCTAATTTAGCGCTTGATAACCAACTTGCAAGTGCCTATGTAAATCGCTCTTTAGTAACGCCCATTCCTGCACTTATAATGCAAATTAATGCGACAGCACAAAGCGCAAATACGGTATTGGCAAGTAATCGCTTTACGCCAGATACGTTTATCGCGCTTTCTAATTTCAGTAAATCTTTGCCTTTATATGAGCTACAGCTCGATAAAGTATTAAATGTAGCGACTAATGCGGATAAATCAGTAAATAAAACACTAACGCCCTCGCTCACTAATTTACACAGTGCAGTAGAGGCGTTTAAAACAGCTATAGATAAAAAGCTACTAGAGCCTGACGATATACTGCTAACGCAAGCCGAATTCAATCAATTAACAACCCAAGTGCACAGCAGTATCAGTAAACTTGTTGATAAAAGTATCCCTACTCTTGAAACCCTCATTGAAAATAAGTTTCAAACACAGCAATGGATCAGAAACCTAGTATTAGCAGCATCTGTTATAAGTTTACTTTTTGCGTTTTACTTAATGATTGGCTTTTACTATGCGGTAGTCGATACCATTAATCGCTTTGCCGAAGCTGCGCAAAGAGCAGCAAATGGCGACTTAAATGCGGTTATTAACTCAAGTACTAATGATGAAATGGATATTATTGCAGCGCGATATAACGCACTTCTTAATGCCTTTTCAAAACTTTTGGAGAATGTAAAAGCAAGTACTGTGGAGCTATGTGGCGCCACTAAATCGCTTTCACAGGCAAGCAGCCAAACGAGTAACGATGTTGAAAAACAGCAAATACGTGTAAATGCTATCCATGATGCGCTAAGTAATATGGAGCAAAGTGCGCTAAGTGTAGAAGAGTCTGCTAATCAAGCGATGTTAACAGCGCAAGATGCAGCGCAGCATGTAAAGCAAGGCTCTGACAACACCATGGAACTTGCCAAATACATGCAAGACCTTCAAATTGAATTTACCGAAAGCCAACAAGCGCTAGATCGACTCGCCCAAGACAGCCAAGAAATTAGTAAAGTAAGTAAAGGCATTAGCGAAATAGCCGATCAAACCAACCTATTAGCCTTAAACGCAGCAATAGAAGCGGCGCGAGCTGGTGAGCATGGGCGTGGTTTTGCCGTAGTAGCAGATGAAGTAAGAACCCTTGCACAACGTACACAAACTCAAACACAAGAGATTCACCAAATAATTAGCTCACTTCAACAAGCCTCTGAAGATACACAACAAAAAATGCGTTCAAGTGTCCAGAAGATGGAACAATCAGTAAAAGCTGCCACTGAAACGAACGATGTTTTACAAAGTGCAGAGCACAGCATGGGCGATATAAAACACCAAGGCGAGGAAATAGCACTTCGTGTTAAAGAGCAATCTAACGCAACTACTCAAGCATTAAGCGATTCTCAAGAGGTAAGTAACTTAGCAGACCAAACTCTTCTCTCTGCGCAATCTACACTGCAAGATGCTCAGCAGCTTAGTCAGCTCTCTGATGATTTAACTAAATCAATGCAATTTTTTAAATCTTAATCTAATTAATAGCCCATAAAAAAGCCGCTAAACAGCGGCTTTAATATTTTATATAGCTTTATAAGCTAGCGTATACATTGCGGTCTTGGTTCAAACTCACTGGCTCTGAGCGGTAATTGAATCACCTTGCCACAGCCTGGTGGTGCTTGCTTAGCAGTTTGCTCATTCACAAATGCCCAGCGTATTGAGGGTGGACGTGTATCGGCAATTGCTTGCGGGTTAAGAGGTTTTAAATAACGAATATACGCTTCTAATGCGCCCACGCTGCCCGTCAAACCGGTACTCTTATTATCATCTCGACCTAGCCACGCAACAGTAACTGTGTTTTGATCAAACCCTGCAAACCAGCTGTCGCGCAAATCATTGCTCGTGCCCGTTTTACCTGCTAACTGAATTGATGGAAAGTGTAAATTTAAACGTTTTGCTGTGCCGTCTTTAGTTACACGCTTCATCGCGTACTTAGTCATGTACATAGCAGCCGTATCAAAACGAGCCTCTGCTTTTACTTTATGTTTATAAAGTACTTTCCCCACTGAGTCCGTTAAGGCAGAAATTGCAGTAAGCTCTTTGTACTTCCCATCAGCAGCTATGGTGGTATAAAGCTGAGCTACTTCAAAGCTCGACATTTCTAAAGCACCTAATAGTAATGATGGGTATTCCCTAATTTGACCTTTAGCGCCAAGCTTTCTTAGCGTGTTAGCTACCTTATCAACACCTACATCTAAGCCTAAATTTACAGCTGGAATATTAACGCTTTTACTAAATGCTTTATATAGCGGCATTGCGCCGCGATATTGATGATCAAAGTTCTCTGGTTGCCATATTTTACCTTGCTCATTGGTGACTTGTACTGGAGAATCATCCAGTAAAGTGGCTAAATTATAATGCGGCAACTGTAACGCGGTTAAATAAACGGCAGGTTTAACTAGTGAACCTATATTACGCTTGGTATCTAATACTCGGTTAAAGCCTGAGTAACGTACATCGCGCCCAGCGACTAAAGCCGACACACCGCCTTTTTCGACGTTTACTGAAATCATCGCTGCTTCAAGCTCTTTTGTATTTGGGCGTTTTTCTAAGTACGGCAAACTTTTTTGAATCGATTCTTCCATTGCAGTTTGCTTTTGCAAGTCAAAATAAGTAAATACACGAACACCTGCATCAAGTGTTTGCTGATCAGGCAATAGCTTATTTAGTTCTCTGTTAACGAGTTCTAAATAACCAGGGTAAGATTTTTGTAAGCTTGCTTTCATCGGCGCAATATCAATTGGACGTTTTAGCGATGCACGGTACTCTTTAGTGCTTAATAGCTTGTTTTCAACCATTAAACGCAGAACTAAATCGCGGCGCTCCATAGTTCGCTCTTTATAACGGCGAGGGTTATAGTAAGACGGCCCTTTAACCATGGCCACCAGCAATGCAATTTGATCATATTCTAGTTCATCAACTGGTTTTGAAAAATAAAACTCAGACGCCAGACCCATGCCATGTACACCTTGGTTGTACGATTGACCTAAATAAACCTCGTTTAAGTAAGCTTCTAAAATCTGATCTTTTGAATAACGGTAATCTAAAATAAGCGCTATAAACGCTTCATTTATCTTGCGGACTAAAGAACGTTCACGCGTTAGGTATATATTTTTTGCAAGCTGCTGCGTTAAGGTACTCCCACCTTGAACAGTACGCCCTGCTTTAATATTTGAATAAAGTGCACGCAAAATAGAAAATACCGACACACCATGATGCTGATAAAAATCACGATCCTCTACCACCAGTAGCGTGTCTTTCAACATAGGTGGAAATTTATCGAGCGGTACAAACTCCCTATCTTGTTTAGAATCATTCCCTATACGTGCTATTTGTACAGGCTCTAGGCGAGCACTGTTTAGTCGTCTGCCAAATTTATCTTTAATAGTAGCCACTTTTTGCCCTGCAAAGCGCAGTTCAATGATATGTGCTTCTTCAAGACCATCGTAAAATTCAAAATCACGGCGATAAATTTTTATACTATTTGCTGTTTTAACAAACTGTCCTGTGCGGCTTAGTCTATTAACAGATGAATAGTTTAAACGCTCTAACTCAAACACAACTTCATCGCTAGATAAAAACTGCCCAGGGTAAAACTCCATTGAACGTGCGTACACTTGTGCAGGTAACTGCCACTTATTTCCTTCAAAAATACGCGTTGTTTTTGAGTCTAAATAAATAAAGTACATCGCCATAGCAATAAAAACGGCTAAGCTCAACTTCCAAAAAACCGACCATGTTTTTCTCATAAATGAGCGTTTAACAACTGTACTTGAATTTTTTTTAGTCGTTTTTGTTTTTGATTTACGTGTCGAACTAGTTGCTTTAGATGCACGTTTAGGAGTGGTTTTACTACTGGGTATTTTTTTGTTATTGGCCATTTTTAAGTGTAATTTATTCCAAAGTTCATTCACGAGTGTGAGCTTAGCATATTGGCTATACCCTAACACCTGAAAAGTTAACCTTCCCTGAAACGAAAAAAGCCCTACAGAGGTAGGGCTTTGTAAAACACACAATGATATATTTTTGAATTAGTTGCTGCGAACAGATACAAATTCAGGGTAAGCATCAACACCACAATCATGTTGGTCCATACCTGTTAACTCTTCTTCTTCGGTTACACGAATGCCCATAGTTTGCTTTAAAATAGCCCATACAATAAATGAGGCTACAAAAACAAAGGCTAAGATAGTCACTAAACCAATAAGCTGTGTTACAAAGTTAGCATCGCCGTTAGATACAGGTACCAACATAATACCTAGCGCGCCACACACACCGTGTACAGAAATTGCACCAACCGGGTCATCAATTTTAGCTTTATCAAGAGCAACAATGCTAAATACAACTAATGAACCACCTAAAATACCTAGTAAACAAGCCATTAATGGTGATGGTGAAAGTGGGTCAGCAGTAATAACCACTAAACCTGCTAATGCGCCGTTTAGTACCATAGTTAAATCAGCTTTACCCCATAACACTTTACATACAAACAGTGCAGCAATTGCGCCCATTGCAGCAGCAGCGTTAGTATTAAGTAAGATTTGACCTACAGCCGTTGCATTTTCTTTATCTGAAAGAAGTAATTGCGAACCACCGTTAAAACCAAACCAACCCATCCATAAAATAAACGTACCTAATGTAGCAAGTGGTAAGTTAGAACCTGGAATTGGGTAAATTTCACCGTTTTTACCGTATTTACCTTTACGAGCACCTAACAGTATTACACCCGCTAAAGCAGCTGCAGCACCAGCACCATGAACAATTGCAGAGCCTGCAAAGTCAACAAAGCCCATTTCTGATAAGAAACCGCCGCCCCATGTCCAGTAACCTTCCATTGGGTAAATAAAGCCAGTTAAAACAACTGCAAATGCTAAGAAAGCAAATAACTTCATACGTTCAGCAACTGCACCCGATACAATCGACATAGCCGTTGCAACAAATACTACTTGGAAGAAAAAGTCAGATTCTAATGAATGGTCAGCATCGGCCGCTTGCGTGCCAATTAATGCGCCAATTGAAGGGATTATGCCGCCTTCGCCATTGTCTACATACATAATGTTGTAGCCAACTAATAAAAACATGGTACATGCGATAGAGTACAATGCCACGTTCTTCGTTAAAATTTCAGTGGTGTTTTTAGAGCGAACTAAGCCCGCTTCTAACATGGCAAAACCTGCTGCCATCCACATTACTAGTATTCCCGATATCAAAAAATAAAAGGTATCGAGTGAAAATTTGAGTTCTACAATTGTATTTTCCATTAATCAGCCCCTTAAATTGCTTCTTCATCAAGCTCGCCCGTACGGATACGAACAATTTGATCTAAGTCGTACACGAAAATTTTACCGTCACCTATTTTACCTGTTGAGGCAATTTTAGTGATTGCTTCAACTACGCGTTGGCAATTTTCAGTACGAGTTGCAATTTCAAGTTTGATCTTAGGAATAAAATCTACTTGGTATTCTGCACCACGATACAGCTCTGTATGGCCTCGTTGACGTCCAAAGCCTTTAACGTCAACTACGGTCATCCCCTCAATACCTAGATCAGCAAGTGCTTCACGCACATCGTCTAATTTAAATGGTTTTATGATTGCACTAATCATTTTCATAGCGGCCCCCTCGGACTCTTTATTGTTATCCTGTTGACTTTAATAATCCAACCTTTGTGCCACTATTAAAAATAATTAAATATCATAAACTTAAGCTTAAAACAGCAATTTAAAACAAAAAAAACGCACCTATTTGGTGCGCTTTTTTTACAACTTAGCTACATTGGTGCACCATTTAGTGCTGCACATATACTCATATTTTAAAGTACGCTAAAAAACACAATTTCTGCCTTCGTTTTTAGCTTTGTATAATGCTTTATCAGCGTTGCGCATTGCGTCGGTTAAGCTGGTATTTTGAAAATCAGCTAAACCTATACTGGTCGTAATTTTCAGTACTTTATCACTAATGGAGAAGTCGTAATTTGCCACTTTTTTTCTGAAAGCCTCAAAATACTCACGCCCTCTTGATAGTTCTATATCTGGTAAAATTATAGCAAACTCCTCCCCTCCTACACGGGCTACTATAAATTTAGCAAATGTACTACGTATTAATGCACCTACTTGTTTTAAAGCCTGATCGCCGCCTTCATGGCCAAATGTATCATTAATATTTTTGAAAAAATCGATATCAAGTAATGCTAACGTGTTATTTTGGTTATTATTTTTTAAAAGCTTTTCAGCATATTGATAAAAATAGCGTCGATTGTGTAAGCCAGTTAAATGATCTCTGTGTGCGCTTTCTTTAATGTCAGCAATTAAAGAAAGCTGCTCCATTGTTTGCAAAACACGACAATGAAACTCCTCATTCATAAATGGCTTTGTTAAAAAGTCATTTGCGCCGTACTTAATAAATCGTGCCGATAAACCGTGTTTACCAGCTCCGGATAAACCAATAATTCCCAAATCATCGCGGCCTCTAAAGTTACGTACTGCTTTAACAAGCTCAAAACCATCCATTGAAGGCATTGCATAATCTGTCATCAGCAATTTAATGTTTGGATCTGCTTTTAAGATCTCAAGCGCTTGTTGCCCATCATGAGCATCGGTAACATCAAACAGTTGCTTTTCAAGCATTTGTTTCATTAACGAACGACTCAATAATGAATCGTCAGCGATTAGGGCTTTACAACCTTGGTTTCTTAAAAGCTGAGCGACCAATTTAACGGCATAATGATAAGAGTCGCGGTTATCTTTAATAACGTAATCAACCACGCCTAGCTCTAGCATTTGCTGGCGTTTATATTCATCTATTTTTGAGGTAAGTACCACGGTAGGAATTTTGTTAAGCAAAGTGTACTTTGCAACTTCGCCATTAGGAGCATCTGGTAGTGTTAAATCGACTAGTGCTAAGGAATAGTTATGTTTTTCTACGAATGCTTCACACTCAGCTAAAGTCCAAGCAAAATCAACAGCTACATCAAGATACTGCGCTGTTAAGTGGCGTAATACCTGCTGTACTACTTTACTGTCTTCGACCACCAATACTCTTTGCATAAAGCTTCTCTTACCTTTAATAAATTTGTAGCCATGCTACAAATACAACACTTAAATTACTTAGTTCGATGACTGAATAACGTTAATTGAACATCCGGTGTGAGTGCTACGAAATGCTAAAAGCAGAATCCATTTACTTTTTTGAAATGGCTTGTATTTAAAGTCAATACAAACGACGTGTACTATAACCGATATTGACGGTTACCAAGATGATATACGTTTTTTTGGAACCTGTAGACCTTTCATGGTTAAATTTGTTCAACCTAAAGCAGAACATATTTTACTTAACTATTATTATCGACCACTTGTCTCAATACTTTTGTTATTTATGCTAATAATGTTTTTAATAGTTTATCAACAATAATAAGGACCCTCCATGAAGCTTAGTCGTATTATAAGTTTACCGATAACTATCATTGCCATATTTATAACTACAGCATCATTTGCAGATAACCAACGCCGTATTGATGTAGACAGCAAAGTTGTAACCCAACATAAAGCCAAAATTAACGGGGAACGTCTTTCGTATACTGCCACAACAGGTACGCAACCTGTGTGGGATGATAAAGGCGATGCAGTTGCTACGCTGCAATACACTTACTACACTCGCGATAAGGTAGACGATAGAGCAAGTCGTCCGTTACTTATTTCATTTAATGGCGGGCCAGGCTCGGCTTCCGTATGGATGCACTTAGCCTATACTGGCCCAAGAGTGTTAAAAATTGATGACGAAGGCTACCCTATTCAGCCCTACGGCGTAAAAGGTAACCCTTATTCTGTTCTTGATATTGCCGATATTGTGTATGTAAACCCTGTAAATACTGGCTACTCACGCGTACTTGAAAATGATAAAGGGGAGCTTTTATCAAAGGCTCAACAAAAAGAAATGTTTTTTGGCGTAAAAGCCGACATAAAATATTTAGCTGAATGGCTAAACACATTCGTAAATAGAGCAGAGCGTTGGCGTTCACCTAAATTTTTAATTGGTGAAAGCTATGGTACAACACGCGTATCAGGGCTTGCCCATGAGCTTCAAAACAGTCAATGGATGTACATAAATGGGGTTGTATTAGTGTCGCCGACTGATATTGGCATAAAACGCGACGGACCTATAAAAGCGGCCAATCGCTTACCCTACTTTGCCGCGACTGCTTGGTATCATAAAGCACTTAGTGCAGACCTACAATCTAAAGACTTAGATGACTTGTTACCTGAAGTAGAGCAATTTACAGTCAATGAATTAATTCCTGCGCTCGCTAAAGGCGGTTTTATTGAAGCTGAAGAAAAACGTCGTATTATTAAAAAAATGGCGAAGTATGCGGGTCTTTCAGAAACATTTGTTAAGCAAAATAATTTAGATATTCCAACTCAATTTTTTTGGAAAGAGTTATTACGTGAAAGAGGACAAACTGTAGGGCGTTTAGATTCTCGCTATTTAGGTATAGATAAACGCGATGCAGGTGAGTCACCTGATTACTGGGCTGAGCTTACTTCTTGGTTACACTCTTTTACCCCTGCAATTAATCACTATTTGCGTGAAGAGTTAAACTATAAAACAGACATAAAATATAATCTGTTTGGTAATGTTCACCCATGGGATAGAACAGGTAATAATACCGGTGAAAATTTACGCTTAGCAATGGCGCAAAACCCATACCTTAATGTGATGATTCAATCAGGTTATTTTGACGGTGCTACTAATTACTTTGATGCAAAATACACTTTATGGCAATTAGACCCAAGCGGAAAAATGAAAGATCGTTTAAGTTTTAAAGGTTACCGCAGCGGTCATATGATGTACCTTCGCCATGCCGATTTAAAAAGCTCTAATAACGACCTACGTGATTTTATTGAGCAATCACTTCCTAAAAGTGGTCAAGCTGCTAAATATTAAACGCTTTTATAACACTCAATAAATGGCTCAAGTTGAGCCATTTTTTATGTCTGTTTTTCATACTTTAAGCAATAGCTTTTAAGTTGAGTAACCACCTCATTAAACGATACTTCTAGGGTTTTCATTTGTTCAATATCAATTGAGTTACCTTCTGCAAGTGATTCAATTTTTTGACATATATCGGCAAGTTTAATAGCTCCTACTGATTTAGAAGACGATTTTAATGCGTGAGCCTGAAAAGCTAAATCTGGGTAATTGTTATTTTTAGCGTATGCGCTTGCAAGCTTTACCTGTTCACCCGCAGTTTGTAAAAACGCATTAAACACCATGCAATGGACCATTGGGTCATCACCGAGCATTGATCTAAGTAAAGGAAGATCTAATTGATCAAATGCGCCTGATTTTACACCTGCTAACGTGCTTTGTTGAGGCTGTGTATTCATCATGGTTTGAGAGTGTTCCATGAGAAGAGATTTAAGTTTTACAAGCTCAATAGGTTTAGTTAAAAACCCGTTCATACCTGCATTATAACAATTATCTATATTATTTTTAGTAATGTTAGCGGTGATGGCTATTATAACTAATTCATTAAATTGGTGGTGACTACGTATTTTTTTTGCAAGCTCAAGCCCATCAAGTAAAGGCATTTGAATGTCGGTTAATAATATATCAAATTGGCTATTTTGAAGTGTCTGCCACGCTTGCTCTCCATTACTCACAAAGGTTGAACTGACTCCAAGCATCGTAAGTTGTTGCTTTAAAACTTGCTGATTAGTCACCTGATCCTCTGCGACCAATACCTCGAGCGTGGGAAGACTTACAGCATTTAAATTTTGTTTTGTTACTTTAACGGTATGCTCTTGTAGTGGTAAATTTTCCTGTTCAAAAACGTTAAATGTTAAGGTAAAACATGAACCCTTTTGTTGCTCACTTTCAGCACTCAGAGCCCCCTGCATTCGCTCCACTAGCTGCTTGGTTATAACTAAACCTATTCCAGTGCCATTTACTTTACTTGTTTCAGCACCTAAGCGGTCAAAGGGTTTAAATAAACGATTCATGTCATCGGGCGCAAAACCACACCCCGTATCAATGACCTCTATTTCACATTGTTTGTTACTCAATACTCTGCAGTTAATATTAATGCTGCCATTAGGTTTATTGTATTTTATGGCATTAGAGAGCAAGTTAAGCATAACTTGTTTAAAACGGCGCTGATCCACGTAAATACTTAAACCTTCAAGCTCGTCAAAACCACTGGTATGGATAGAGATTGATTGGCCTTTTGCAAGTTCACCAACGAGCTCAACTGAACTTTCAAGAATATTTTTTAGTGGTGCATAGTCAAAAGTAAACTGCATATTACCCGACTCTATAGCCGTTAAATCAAGTACATCATCTATTAGTAATAATAAATGCTCACCGGCTTGATAAATGCTTCTCCCATTTTCTTTATGTACCTTACTGGCCTTATCATCATATTCGTATAACTGTGCAAGGCCCAAAATAGCATTAAGCGGTGTTCTTAGTTCGTGACTCATACTAGCCATAAAGTCAGACTTAGCCTTACTCGCAGACTCCGCTTGAATACGTAAACTGTTTAACTTTTGATGGTTGCTTGCAACTTCGTTAACCATATTATTAAACGCACTTATCACACTGCCTACTTCATTTTTTTGCTTTTTTTCAATATGACAATCAAAGTCGCCTTTAGCTAAACGTGAAAATGATTGCTTTAATTCCCTAAGTGGCGATGTGACCCTATAATCAACAAGCCACGCTACGGCAATAAATACAATGGCCAAAATCATCAACTGTATAGATATTAGTGTGTAGTGAAGTTTTGATGATTGAGCAACTTCGTCCTCAAAGTTAACAACTAAACTAATATAGGCAAGTGGTTTGTCCAAAAATTCAACCTGCTGAGTAAGCAGCATATCGCCACTATTAGCAGTGCCTATCCAATCCTCGAGCGGATATAGTTGGTTTCCTGTTTGCGCATCAACAATTTTAATGCCTTTCCAGTTTGAATGTATTTGCAGTTGACTGTCTAGCTCTTCGTATAGCTGCGCATATTGCCTAGTAAGTAATGGGGTAGTAATAGATGTTGATAACTGGACGAGCGATCGCTGTGCAGATTTTGATAAGTCGTCATTTACCCAACGAGCCTGCTCAGGTAAAGCATAAAATATAAAAAGGCTTGCCATCAGTAATCCACATAGCAATACAACAATAAAGCTTTGCGCTCTTAAGCTCCTAAACCCTCTAATTTTCAACATAAAACTCACGTAATCCCCAACGGGACAACTGCTGATATTCAGCCAAAGTAGCAATTTCAGAAATGTTAATAGGTATACCCTGTAGTAAGTGTCTGTCGCTAGGATTTTTGCCTATTTGTAAAATAGCCTGCTGTACTTTTTTTTGTATCTGCTCTTTTACTCTAGGGTGACCCACAATCGGGTGACGACTTATTTCACGCGTTTTATAAATAACTTTAAGCTTACTTTGTAAGTTTTTAGATTGTTGTTTTAGCGTACCAAGCACCCCACCGCCAGCTTTTGTCGAGTTTAGTGCTACATTTAGATATACAGATGAATGAGTTTGTACATAAACTGGTTTTATTTGTAAGCCATACAGTAGCGCTAAATCGGCACGCATAAGTAGTGACGCCCCCAATGCATTAGGTGCAGGAAAGGCAATTTCAGCTCCATCCAACTCTTCTACACTCTCTATACCACTATTCTCGTTAACAACTAGTACGCCTTGTAATTTCCTGCTAGCGTCTTTTATCAGAGGTATATAGCCTTGTTGCTCGTATGCAATTACGCTGTGCCAGGGGTTCATATAAGCAAAATCATACTCACCATTAGCAAACGCTTGTTCAAATACCGGAATAGACTCAACAGTAACTAACTTTATTTTTATGCCTGTTTGTTTTGATACTTGCGCAAGTAAAGGCTGCCAAATAGCATTTAGTTTTTGAGGCTCATATTGAGGCACTACCCCGAACGTATATTCTTTTGCAACTGAGCACGAACAGTACAATAAACATAATAGCGTAACTACAAACTTCATTAGCGCTCCTAAATATAGTTACTAAGTATCTTATACTTAATAGCTTAGTTAACGAACACTAAACTCACCATAAAATTATTACATATTCGATATTTAGCATTTACCGGTTTTGATAATAGGTGGTGTTGGTGTGTATTTTTTATGTGTAAGCAAATAACGTAAACTCACAAATGTGTTGTAGGTACTTTTCAGTCCAACCTTATTACTTAGCCAAGTAGGTATTGCACCGCCAGGCAGAGCATATAATTGGTATTCAATCGTAAGTTGGTCTTTGGACTCAGTGAGAAGCCAGCGTGCGTTTAAAGTCGTAATTCTTATAACGCCATCATTTTTTGGCAACTCATTAGGGCGAGCATTAATAAGTAATTGGCTTTTATTTGCAGTTAACTGTGAATAACAAGTGTGGGTAATACTGTCTCTATCCCGCACCGGCCAAGGTGAATTAATATAGCTGTAAACTAGATTTTCGGATGGGCTTATATATTTAATTGTTTTTACTTGAGATACGTTTTCGAGCCATTTGGGGGCGGTCTTAGTATCACTTAGTAATGCTAAAAAGTCATAGGTGGATATACTATTAACGCTCATCTGCGCTTTTACTTTAAAAGTATTATCACTGGAATTTTGATAAAAAACCCTTACGCCATTTTTGTTTTTATACAAATGCCAGACTGGCTCAGCGTAAGAATTGGGACTCATTAATAAAAAAATAATAACGAAGCACATCTGTAATATATTAGTTTTACAAACGTGCTTAATCATTATTGCCAGTAAGGCTCTATATCAAATGAAGCTATACGACTTTGCTCCATAGCACTTACTAAGTATTCAGACTTTTGCTCAAGCCACGATTGGATTTTAGATAACTGTTCATCTTCTTGCCCTGCACATAGCTGTTTTAAATATTCAAGGGTACTGAGTTCGTATATGCCATGAGAAATATCAAGCCATGGTAGCCTAAACTCCAAGCGCTCTTCTTTATCAAACAACGAGCCTAAACAATTACCACTGAGCAAACTATTTTCAAGCTGAGTGCGCAAGTTTAAATACGCCGTTACATCAAGCATTTTTTCTTTAGGTAATAGTTCGTGCAGGTTTTTCCAGTCTTTATTAAAAAGTCTTTTAGCAATAGATGACACACTTTGCTCTGCAGCTTGAAGCTCAACTTGCCCCCAATCTTTTCGCCAATGTTTATCTATTAGCCACGTAGTTAACGATAACAACAAGCGATTGTATCGTGCGCTATGAAACAAAGCGTTTATATCATCAATGCTCGGCTGCAACTCTTTCAAATCACCAATCACTTGGGCAAGCGCTGGTGCAGCATTAATTTTTTTATAAAATGCATGGCGCTTAGATGTGTATGTTTTAAGTTGAATTGCATTTTCAACCCATGCTAATTCACTTAAAAGCCATTTAAGCTCTGTTCGAAGGTGATCGGTACTTTCTTTAGAAACAATATCGTCGTAAAGCCAAAATGTATGACGAATTAAGCTAATGCCATCGGTAACGCGCTTAAGCGTTTTTAAGCTTGGCTTATCGAAATAACACTGCTCATGCTTTTGAACAAAACGAATACCAAAATTCATAGCTTCTATAAGCGCCTGCTCTTGGCTTGCTGAGTTTGGTAATTTAACAAAACCAATAGACTTACTTGGAGTTAGCGGGTTCTCATCTGCGAGTCGATATCCGCGCGCCGCTTTAGAATACAACCCCAAACGAATGCAGTTTTGGCTAACAAGCTTATCGGCCAGCGAAAACAGCTCATTACGACTACCTTCAACCAGTTCAATTTCAAGCTCGCTGATAATTTCAATCTTACCCGCCGCTGCAATTTCGCCCTTATCAAGTACTACTTCAATTTTAGCGCCACTTTCGGTTTCTATTAACCAGGTACGACGTATAAAGTTAGTACTAAATATTGGATACAAGTTTTTAGAAATAGCGCTTACTTGCATACCGTGCGGCCAAATACTGGCATCAAACGCCATCAAGTTAGGGCGGTTAGAATCAATAGGTAAATTATACTCAGGCCGCTGATGCAAACCACCTACTACCTCACCTGCAAGCTTTATAGTTTGCTCACATTGGCTATCGGCACACCGGGTTCTAAAGCCAATATCAAGCGCTCTTAACTCACGGCTTGGTGTGTCGTAGTATGCATTTTGTAAGCTGCGTGACGGTTTATTTTTAACCGTTTTTGCAAATTGAGTAATTAACGAGGGGATCAGTGGAATTACGGCATCTGATACCAAAAACTTCAGTTCTATCTCAGTATCCATTCGGTCTGCGGATTACCTTTATAATAAATAAGTGCTCAAAATAAACAAAGCGCTTTAACAATGCAAATTTTTTAGCCTTATTTTAAAACCTAAGCCTTAGCTGGGTTACAATATCAACCTTGCTATTGCGCTATTAAATCCATACTATCTGACTACTTATGTGAAATAAAAATCACGACAATAACGGACTCGGTAAGACCAACAAGGTAGATAAATGCTAAAACACTGTTTATTTGGGCTACTTTTAACAGCCACCACATTTATGAGCCACGCAGAAGAAGCTCAACCAGCAAATTCATCAAATGCAAACACCGCTTATATTATCGACAACTTGTATACTTTTATGCGCTCAGGTGCAGGTAAAAATTATCGGTTATTGGGTTCAGTTGATGCAGGTACACAATTAACTTTATTATCAGGTGAAGATAACGGTTTCATTAAAGTAAAAGATGATAAAGACCGCGAAGGTTGGATAGAAGCTAAGTTTATTTCAAAAACGGCTGGCATACACCAACAGTACAAAACGCTAAGCAGTGAAATGAGCACTATTCAAGAAAAACTGCGTCAAGCACAAATAGAGCTACCGCAGTTACAAGAGCAAAATCAAACCCTGACAGACCAAAACCAGCAGCTATCAGCACAAATTACAAAACTCAAAACAACCCTTGAGCAAGAGCGAGTGCAAAAGCAAGCAGCAAGCTCTAAAGAAAAACGCCAACTGTTAACTTATGGCGGCGCTATTGCATTTTTTGGCTTGTTTTTAGGTATTATATTAACAATTGTGTTGTCGCGTCGTAAACGCTACGAAGGCTGGGCATAAAACCTAACCTGCACAGTAAAATAAAAGCCGCTTAATAGCGGCTTTTATATTTTTAAAGATGACAGTAGCTTAATCTTTAAAACACTAACGCCTACGTTATGTATACTCCCATAGGCATTACCGACAGTTAAACATCATACTTATAAAAGTAACAAACTGCCTAAGCCTAAAAAGGTTACAAACCCGACAATATCCGTCACAGTAGTTAAAATAACCGAACCCGACAATGCAGGATCTATTTTCATTTTGTCTAAAATAGACGGTATAACGACACCCGCTAGTGACGCTGCTACTAAGTTTAATAAAATAGCCACCGTAATGGTTATGCTCAGCATTATGTCGTTAAACCACAAATAAGTAAGTGCACCTATTACAAAAGCCCAAACTAACCCGTTTACAGCCCCTACTCGTAACTCTTTTTTAAGTAATGCATTACGGTTAGAGTCTGTAACTTGCCCGAGCGCTAAACCGCGCACAATAACAGTAAGGGTTTGACTACCTGCAATTCCTCCCATAGAAGCAACTACCGGCATTAATACCGCAAGTGCAACTACTTGTTCTATTGTTGCGCCAAACAAACCGATAAACCACGATGCTAAAAAAGCAGTTACTAAATTAATACCTAACCAAATACCACGGTTCTTAGCACTTTTGCGAACACTTGCAAATAGGTCTTCGTCTTCACGTAAACCACCGGCTTTAGCCGCTGCTTCATCGGCCATTTCTTGGCGTAATTCGTACGCTGATGCAATCGTCAAACGCCCTAATAATTTATTGTCTGTATTAACAACTGGCATTGCCATTTGCTCTGAGTGGATTACCACTTCAGCAGCTTCATATAAATCGTCATCTGCATGCAACGATGAAAAATCATGGTTAGCAAGCGCCATTAAATTATCGCCATCATTGGCTTTAATTAAATCATTGACAGCCACCTCACCTATTAAGCTCCCTTTACGGCTCACTAAATAAATAACTTCACTGTATTGCGGCAAGCCTTTATGTAACAACTTTTTAGCGCCACCAGCGGTTAGTTTTTCCGACACTTTTAAAAAGTCAAAGCCTAGCCAGTGACCTAACTGCTCTGGCGGGTATTGCTGCGCAAGGTCATATTGCTTTGTTTGTGCTTCATCGAGCTGCTTCTTTGCATATTCAACAAAACGCTCTGGAATAACTTCTTCAAGCTCAAGCAGTTCCTCTACGTTAACCTCGTCAAGTAACTTAAACGCATCGGTGTCATCTAACGTTTGTAGTAGCCATAAACAACTGTCTTCACTTAAGTTAACAAAAATTTCGTGCTGTGTGTCTTCATCTAATAACTGCCATATTTCAAGGCGCTGCTCTTTAGGTATTGCTTCAAATAATAAAGAGAGGTGCTCTATTGAAAGCGTTAACTGTGCATCTTCTAAAAGTTTGTTTTTTCGCTGAGTAGTCTCACATTGCATCAAATCATTTATGAGCTGTGGAAGTTGGTCTACCGGATATTCAATCATCTTAAACCCTTAAAATTAAAAAATGCACAGTGCTAATAGTGTACTTAAACAGTAAAAAATCATGCGAAAATCGAGAACTTATTAAACATACTCTCACTAATTTTGCGCATTGTATGGGCAAAGCAAATGTTGTACTAATGTTTATTTAAAAAATATTAAAAACAGTCAAGGAAGTTATTGTTACACTGATTTTTAAATTAAGTGCTGATTAAATAGGTTGGCTGAAATAAAAAACCCATATTAGCAAGCTAACATGGGCTTAATCACATAAAGAAATTGGTATTTTAAAGTCTGTCGGTAATATTACGCACCAAGTCAGAATTTACGAATTGAGTAATAAGCGCAGCTCCCCAAGCATAGCCACGCTGAAGCGGATAGCCTTTAAATATCCAACGTTTACGCACATGATTAAACCGCGTTAAGTAACTTTTCTTAGCATCTGGTAATGGTTTATCACTTAGTTTATCCCACGCTTTATACACGCCCGACATATCAGAGCCACGCATAAAGCGTTGTAACCAGCGCGGAAACCGCGAAAAGCTCATTGTTGACTGAAAATCGATAATATAAGGCTTACCATCATTGCCGCATAAAATGTTTCCCATATTTCGCAAATCTAAATGCACAAGGCCTTGGCGGTGCATTTTTGCAACTTGGTGCTCAAGGTCTTGAAAGAAGTTAACCGGTAGTGTTTTACCTTCATGTATTAAACTTCTAAGCGGTGTACCTTCTATATACCCATACGCTACTGTGATTGGTGATAAACGACTATACCGATTAACCACCGCATCTAACTGCGTCAATCGACTTAAACCTTTATATTCTTGATTAACAGATAATCGGGCGAATGTTTTACGAATAAACCAAGGGCTTTTGCTAAAGTCTTTTACAATTAAATCAAATTTTTCGTCTTTATATCTATACACAATCGCATTCGCAAAACGCCCCTTATGAACAACACTTAAATGATGTTGCATAAATGAATGTTCCGGGAATTCCTGCTGCAATTGCACTAACAAATTATTTTCAATCATAACAAACCTAACAAGATAGTAACTTTGATTGCCTAGGCAACCATATTATCAAGATTAAGATATGTACACAATCAGGTTGGGCAATTCGCTGGCTAACTTTTTACTGAGACAGTATCGCTATTTTATTGATAATCTACTTTTGAGGCGGGTTTGGTATTGAGTCTAGGTTGTTTATAGCTTTAAATAGTAAATCAATAATTTGATTTTTTTCAGGTTCAGAAAAGCCATTTAATGCTTGAGCGTACACCTCGTTTACTAAAGGCATAATTTTAGGGCATAGCGCCCTACCCTTTTCACTCAAACTTAGAATAGTTGAGCGCTTATCAAGCTCGCATTTTGTTTTGTTAATTAACCCTTTTTCTTCAAGACGCTTTAATAAACGGCTCATTGCACCGCGATCATAAACCATATACTCACACAGTCCTGCCAAGGTATTTACAGACTTTCTGGCGAGCAATACTACAACAATATACTGCGCTGAGGTTAAATCCATTGGCAGTAGCTTGGCATCAACATGAGCTGCAAGCCTTGAGCGCAAAAACGATACTAAACGACCTAAATCTTGCTCAGGCAAAAGCGCATTTCGGTCACAGTGTTTAATTGGTGGTATTTCAGACATGGATATTTCACTATATAGATATATTTACATGCAGATAGACTGAGCTAACTAAAAAAAATTCAATAAACTTTATAAGCCCCTTAAAAATAAAGCCGCAAATTGCAGCTTTATATGTGAGTTTTATATCTGTTAGATTTTAAACTGCCCAACTAGCTGACCCAAGTTATCACCTTGCCCAGCTAAATGAAGGCCCACTGATGAGGTTGTTTTACTCGACGTCGTTAACTCATTTACTATTTCTTGAATAACAAATACGTTACGGTTTATTTCTTCTGTTACGCTACTCTGCTCCATCGCTGCAGTCGCAATTTGTGTACTCATATCGTTAATATTTCTCACAGAGCTTGTAACAGCGCCCAAGCTTTCAGAAATAGCACGAGATGACTCTACAGAACGGTTGCAACTTAGCTGGCTTGCTTGCATTGCCTCTACTGCGGCTGTTACTAAATTGTGTAACTCACTGAGCATTTCACTAATTTCAAGCGTACTTACTTGAGTTCGACTCGCAAGGCTTCTCACTTCATCAGCAACCACTGCAAAACCTCGCCCTTGCTCGCCCGCACGCGCAGCTTCAATGGCTGCGTTTAATGCAAGCAGGTTTGTTTGCTCGGCAATACCACCAATAACACTTAATACACTGTTAATTTTTTTAGATTGATCGCTTAACGAGTCAACCTGTTCAGCAGCTAAGTTTATCTCACTCATTAAATGACTCACTTCACTGAGTGAAATATCAACACACTCTTGAGCTTTAGCTACTTCTTGGGTTGCTGATTGGGTAGACTCAGCCACTTGCGTCGTATTTTGCGCTACTTCATGAGATGTCGCCGACATTTCGGTAATAGCAGTAGCAACAAGATCAGTCTCATGGTTATGATTAAGTAACTTACTTTCAATTAGTTGCGTTTGTGTATTTATATCACCAGAGGCGGTTTTTACATCATGAGTAACATCAACTACATTGGCAATAATACCGTGAAGCTTGCTTACAAACATATTAAACGCTTCGCCAAGTTGGCCAATTTCATCATTAGTATCAATGTCTAATCGCTTCGTTAAATCACCTTCACCTTTGGCGATATCATCTAAACTTTGCGCCATGCGCTGGATAGGTTTAACCATGGTATTTGCAGCTATTAATGCACATGCAATTGTCAGAACAAGCCAAAATAGCGCAATCAATAATAGTGTTGTCACTTTATCGTTCATGTGCTCTGTCATAGTATTACGATATTTAGCTAGTTCAGCATCAATGTCATCCATGTACTCGCCTGTGCCAATCATCCAGTTTGTTCCTGGGATCATGGCTGCGTAGCCCATTTTTTCAATTAAGCCGGTAGTGCCTGGTTTTTGAAAGTGATAGTTAAAAGCGCCTCCCCCTTTTCGGGCTTGATCAAGTAACCCCACAATAATTTTTTTACCGTTAGGGTCTGTCATACCTATTTTGTTTTGACCTTCAATAGCATCACCTAACAACGCATGAAACACGCTTACACCATTAGTGTCGTAAATAAAAAAGTAACCACCTTGCCCAAACGTTAAATCTCTTAAGGCTTTTTTTGCATCTTCTTGTGAACCATTCGCTAATTGATAACGAACAACCTTACTGGCGATTTCTATTTCAGTGCGTAGTAAAGTTTGCTTATCGTTTATAAGTTTGGTTTTAAATGAGTCAAAATTTTGTTGCTGATTTTTATTCTCCAAATAATAAGAGCTCAACATTAAACTAATCAAAAGTAGCATTAGTGGCAAAATAGCTAATAACAACAGTTTGTTTTTTAAGCTTAGATTACTCATTATTTCTCCGAGTATATAAATATATTGAGTGGTAGGATTCATACCCATCTAAATACAGGTTCTAACACTATCGGTAACGATAATTACAACTCTATTTTTATTAAAGTTTTAAAGTGATTAGTTAAGTATTAATAAAAGCTAGACTGCGCAAACATTCAGATTGGTCTATTAAAAGCATTATAGTCTTTATAGTGTTGCATTTATACTAATAATACCAACACTTTAGTCGTAAACACTTTACAATGGCTAGCTCTTTAATTAGTAAAAATAAAAACTAACCTATAGAGTGATCTAAATCAAATTTCACTACGTCGCAAGTTTGCCTGCCGTTATACTGACAAGTTCATACCTGTGGCGTGTCAATTTAAGTAATTATGTTGAGCATCACAGCATCTATAGATATCAACAGCCTACTAACATATAATAAGCCTATATTACTAATACAGAATAACTAGCATTAAAACGGAAAACATCACTTTGAGTCATAGTTATAATTTAATAGAAATGAATTACAAATGAAGTATTTTTTATACCTTGCGCTCTTAGTATCAGTCCATGTATTTGCAAAACCTGTAAATAATAGTATCGCATTTTACTATTCATCCCCTATGCCACTGGCCGAAATGACTTTTTACTCTCGAGTTGTCGTACAACCTGATTTAGTAACTGAGCATGAGCTTGCATGGTTTAAAAAACGTAACATAGCCGTTTATGCCTATTTAAGCGTGGGTGAATCATTCAATAAAAGTGAATCATCACTTTCACTAAACCCTAACTGGAATAGTCACATTGCCGATTTAACTTCAAGGCATTGGCAACAACATATGCAAAACAGCGCAGCGTCGTTAAAAGCGCGTGGTTTTAGTGGTTTGTTTTTAGATACCTTAGATAGCTACCAACTTTTAGATGCTAAACATAGTAAGCCAGAGCAACAAGCGGGCTTAGTAGACATCGTAAAAAACTTATCGAATACATTTAATAAACACCTTATTCTTAATCGGGGATTTGAGGTATTGCCTAAATTAGCGGGTTTTGCCAACGATATAGTGGCTGAAGGTTTATACAGTCATTATAACCCAAGCGATAACAGCTATAAGTTAACCACAGAGGACGATCAGGCATGGTTAATTACACAGCTTAATAAAGCACAAACCTTAGGTTTTAATGTACAAGTTATCGATTATGCAAAGCCAAATAACCGCCTTGCAATGGCACTTAAAATAAAACAAGCAGGTTTTACCCCGTGGGTTACCGATGGGCACCTACAAACATGGGGCACATCGAGCATAAAACCGGTACCTAGGCGAGTTTTAATCCCTTATAACAGTAATGTTAAACCGCTTATATACACACTTGTTCATTTAAAACTAGCCACCATGATTGAGTACTTAGGTTATATTCCTGATTACATTGATATGGCAAAGCGCCCGCTGCCATTGGTGGATCCAAGCCTACATGCAGGTATTATCTCGTGGACAGTTAGTGATGCTTTTTATACTCCTACACTTACAAATTGGCTTGAATCTAATTTAGGTGTAGTCCCACAACTTGTTTTAGGTGAATTACCTAACGCATCTAAGCTGTTATTAAAATTAGGTGTAGAGTCGTTAAACACCTTGCCTAAGGCGCCTTATGAGTTAGCTCACTTTGAGCCTTGGCTAAAAGGCGAAGCAACGACTGCGCCGGCGATAACTAAACCTTATTTTTTAAAGCTCTCAAAAAATGCAACGCCATTAATCACTATTAACTCTGCAGACAATTCAACCGTTATTCAAGCGGCAAAAACGAAGTACGGCGCCGTAGTAGTCGCGCCATGGTTAATAGACACTCTCCCAATGGAAGGTAGTAAATGGGTTATCGACCCTAAAACACTGCTTACAAAAGCCATGGGGTTACCGCCAATTTTAGTTCCCGATACCACCACACTTAGTGGCCGACGTATGCTCACTATTCATATAGATGGTGATGGATTTACAAGCGTTGCGCATTTTTCGGGTAAACCTTATTCAGCAGAAGTCATTCGTGATGAAATCATTAAACATTACAAACTGCCACTTACTTCATCAGTAATACAAGCCGATATTGAACAAGGCGGCTTGCACTCAAAAATGAGCCCGAAACTTGAAGCTATTGCGCGTGATATTTTTGCCCTGCCCTACGTAGAAGTTGCTTCACATACTTACAGTCATCCATATTTTTGGACAGCCCTTTCTGGACGAAAGAAAATTGACGTAGACGATACCGATTATGGGTTTCATTTAGATGTACCTGGTTACGATAGTATTAGTCTTAAAAAAGAAATTACTGACTCAATAAAATATATTGATGAAAAGCTAACACCTAAAAACAAAAAAACAGTCATGATGCTTTGGTCGGGAGACGCAACGCCTGGCCCTAAGGCACTTGAGCTAGCTCGCGATGCTGGCGTGCTAAACGTTAATGGTGGTAACACCGACGTAAATGCAGATAATCCTAGCCTTACACATGTTTCACCAATTGGCCGTCCTGAGCGTGATTTACTTTATCAAATTTATGCGCCTATTCTTAATGAAAATGTTTATACCAACTTATGGCACGGCCCATATTATGGTTTTAAGCGCTTAACCGAAACATTTGAAATTACAGAAAAACCATACAGATTAAAGCCCTACACTATCTATTTTCACTTTTATTCTGCAGAAGTGCTTGCAGGGCTTGATGCACTAAAGCACAACATAGACTACGTATTAGCGAGGCCAAATACACCCGTACATTTAAGTGATTATGCAAAAATAGCAAAAGACTTTTATTTCTCTGCACTTGCAAAAAACAGTGACGATGAGTGGCTATTTAGCTCTAAAAGCATACGTACTTTGCGTATCCCAAGTGACTTTGATGTACCTAATGTTACTCAAAGCACCGGGATTTCAGGTGTTACACAAAAAGGCGATTACATACACATAACTGACGATATAGCACAATTAAGCTTTGACCATACTCAAACCAATAACAGTCCTTATTTAGCATCAGCAAACGTTGCTATTGATGCATGGCAAGTTAATGGACCTGTAAGCTTCAAGGCATGGGTTCCCGCTGCTTTAGATTTAATTAATGCACGTTCTTGTGAATTTATCTCGCACATGGGTAAGCACTTCAAAGGGACTTCACGCGGTAAACTAACACAATTTAAGCTGCCAAAAGGTCAATTTTATGGTTACTTAAACTGCAAAAGAGGTGCATTTTAATGAATAACAAAAAACGCCCTCAATTAGTTTCTTTTAAAACAATTTTAGCTATTTTAGCGGTTAGTTGTTTTGCACTTTATGCTTTGTTTCCAAACACTTTATTTTTTGAAGAAGAGGCACTTTCACAAGATTACACTTTTGAAAAATCATACTTAAATGCCGCACTTAATACTGACCCAAATAATGAAAAACTACGTGCAAAAAAAATAGAACTGCATATTGGGCTAAGCGAATATTCACAGGCAACTAACGAACTAAACAAGCTTCCTAAAAGCGATAAAAAAACGGAGCTTGAAATAAGGCTACTCTATGCATTATGGGTAGATAGTGGCGCCAGAGAAGATGACAGGTTAGAAGAGCTTTCGCTTAAAATTACTGCATTTAATAACTGGAATGAAAAAGTACTCAAAATAGCCAAAGCAATTGGCTTAAATGAAAAAGTCGCACAATATTACGCGCAAAAAAACCAACCTCTTGTTGCAGCTGATTATTGGCTAAGTGCTGGCATGCCAATAAAAGCACTCGCCATTTATAAAAAATATATAAATGCTGATATTGCCGTAAAAGCCATTGAAACCGCCCTAGGTGCAGATAACCCTAAACAAGCTTACGCATGGTGGAAAACCTACGGCGATGCAAAAAACACTAAACGCACTCTTTATTTAGCTAATTTAGCTGGTAACACTGAAGATGCCGCCAAAGCTATTGAAGTATTGCTCAAGGAACAACCTAATAACACCCAATATTTAACGCAGGCCATGCAACTGCGTTTAGCTAATGGTAATGCTAAAGGCGCAGAGCAGTTATTAGCAAAGCTATTGTTAAAAAGCCCAAGTGATAAAGAGCTTCATTTGCTTAATTGGAAAATTAAGCGTTGGCAAAATAAACCAAGAGAAGCGCTCAAAGAGTTTAAGTGGTTAATGGATAATAGAGCAGTAACCGCTGCGATGCTCACCGACAGCATTAATGATGCTAATGCACTTTATCTGTATCAAGATGCTGACGAAATATACGAATACAAAGCACAAAATAGAAATCTTAAAGGCAATGGTTTTGCAAAGTGGATGCAAACGAATGAGTTTATTGGTAATCCAAAACAAGAGCTAAACCATATAGAACGCTTTGAGCAAATAAATGGTAAAAGTACCCTTTCTCAATACTGGAAAGCAAAAGTACTGCACGATACAGGAAATCTAAAAGCCCTAAGAGCTTTATGGCCAACGTATACGGGCCCTAAAAACGAAGAAGATTTACTGTGGATTGCTCGTGCATTTTGGCTAAAAGACGACTTTAACACTGCATTACAAGTGCTCAAAAACAAAACACAAAGTTCAGATGATGAATTTTGGAGTGCCCAAGTAGATATGGCTATGCGAGTGCAAGATAAAGCCCAAGAGCTATATGCGCTTGAGCAACTAAAAAAGATTAGCCCTTTAAGCGTTGGTGATATGCTTCATTACCAACAATTACGCTTTGCAGGTAAACCAAAAGAATTACTAGCATATTTATGGGCCAGTGAAAATAAAACCGACAGACAGCTAATACAAATAGCATTGCTTAGTACACAAGTTAATGATGCAGAAGCGGTTGCGCGTATTCATGCTGAACTTGATAAGCAGCGTTATAACAAAGCGCTCTACCCTGCTTGGTTGCTGCTTTCTAACTGGTATCAAAACCAAAGTGACTTAAACTATGCGTACACTACATTAAATCGCGCGGCTAAATTGAGTGAATACAACCCTGATGTTGTGTTAGCGCAAGGTTGGCTCGCACTACAAATGCACGATACTGTAATGATAGAGCGTATTTTAGCTAATTACTCTCAAAATGATCCGAGTTACGAGTGGACACAGCTTTTAGCTAGCTTATCAATACATCAAAAATCATATAACAGCGCTTATTTTTACCTACGTAAATTAGCCATAAGCGACCCTAGCGACTTAACAACTTTAGTTAACTTAGCTGACGTAATGAAGCAGTTAGGCTATTACGCAAACGCAACTGAGTTAAATCATTATTTGTTGCAGCATTTACCAAAAGATAAGTACGCATACAGAGGCTTAATGTTTCGCTGGGCAGGTGCTATGGCGATGCCTCACTTAATGCAACTTAATACAATGGATGAACTAGCCTCAGACACCATTGGCGAGCCGCGAACAAATTGGTGGCTTGCAAGGCGGGCCGCAACAAAATTAGAGCCTTGGCAAAAGCTTCAACTTTATATGACCAATGGTGAATTTAATAAAGTTAAACAGCTTATGGCTGAGGGCTCACTAAGTAAACTTGATGAACTTAATGCACTGCTTTATTTAAAACAGCCTTATGCCACTATGCAGCGATGGTACGAAGAGCTAACCGATGAGCCTAACGAATCACAATTGAGCTTACTTAGAAATGCTCGTACATCGTACTTTAGAGCACTTGAAGTTAACCTCTCCCCGGAAGCCGGATTAAACAGCAGCCAATACGATGTAAATGTTTACTTTCCGTATGCTAATGGTCAGTGGAAGCTTAGTATTAGCGATCAGCAAAACTTAAATAACAATGGATTGCTGTTTGCTATTGAAGACAAAATAACGCGAGGCCGTTGGTACTTTGATGCCAAAATTGACTCCCACCAGGGAAGTTTTGCAAGACGCCAAGGCCTAAGTTTAGATTCACGTTATCAGTGGAATGCGCGTACACAAGTCGGTTTAAAGCTTGAATATAACGTAGAGAATCGCCAGTCCGAAGCGCTACTTAGCTATGCCCAATTAGATAAAGCAACGGCCTACGTTAATTACAACATTGATAATAGACAAAACGTGCAGCTGTCTGCGGCAGCAATGTCATTTTCTCAAAGAGATAATGGCAGTTCATTAATTAACGGCCAAGAGTATAACGCTCGTTACCAGTACAGTATTTTAAAAGATCGCCCAATTTGGAATGCGTATTTTAGCGCCCAATGGCAAGATTTTGAACGCGTTAACGCATTAATAAATACAGAGCAAAGACCATTAATAATTGATTTGCAACCTTTTAGACGCTTTGCGCTAGGTACTTCATTTGCATCAACGGGCTCACTAGAGCCACCGTATTTAGGAGCAAGTCCTTCATGGCTATTCGACATAAGTACGGGGTATCAAACACTTAACGATACGGTTGATGTATCTGTTTCAAGTGGCGCAGGTTGGTCTGTACTGGGCGACGATTTATTTAAATTACAGCTGGGTTATCAAAGTAGCAATAAAGTAGGTAACTCAGATACACAATTACAATTAGGTTATTACGTACATTTTTAAATGTTAGGAGAGAGTATGTTTCGTTTAATTTTACCGTGTTTGGTATTACTATTATCAGCATGTACCACCAGCAGAGTAGCTGATGATGTAGAGCTAAACTCTAGTGTTACAGTGGCTTTACTACCGCTTGTAAACCACGCACAAACCCCACTTGCAGGTGAGCGCGCTGAGGATATTTTAGCAAGCATTTGGCAACAAAATAAATTACCGGCATTAATCCGTGCTCCTCGCGTTAATACCAAAGAACTCCCTCCTCTTGACGATCAATACCGTTTAGATAATGCAATGCAATGGTTAAGTACTCAACAAGCCGATTATGTATTATCTGGCAGTATTGAAGAGTGGCGTTATAAAGCAGGCCTTGATGGCGAACCAGTTGTAGCGCTTACTTTATCACTTAGCGTTAATGGACAAACAACTCCAGTATGGACTGGCACTATAGCTAAAAGTGGCTGGGGCCGAGATAGTATTGCCGCAACAGCACAAGATGTAATTGCTGATTTAATTTCGTACATAGAGGTTAGTGAGTGAAAACACATTTCCTTAGACCCAGAGAGGTTCCTGAGCTACAAATATGGGCTGAGGTGGTTATATTTACCGCGCTTGCTTTAGGGCTGCCTGTATTATTTAACGCCGAAGACCCTTTTTGGACTGAGGGAGGCTTTTCGTGGCCAGTACTTGGCCCATTATTAGTTGCTTTACGCTATGGTTTTTCAAAAGGTTTTATTAGTATTTTATGCTTACTTGTAGGGCAATTATTATTACTAAAAGTAACTATTTTATCTGCCCAAAGCGGGTTTAATATTAACGCGATGATTGGCTATATCATTGTTATTATGATTGCAGGCGAATTTAGAGATATATGGGAACGTACTAATCAAAAGCAAAGTATTGAGCTTGAATACGTAACTGACAGACTAGAAACCTTTACTCGCCAATATCATTTAATTAGCTCATCGCACGATAAAATAGAGCAAATGTTAGCAGGACATACTCTGAGCTTACGCGAATCTTTACAAGAAGTTAGAACCTCCATAGGCCAGTTACAAGAAAGACGATTAGACAGTGCAGCATCAAAAATTATCGATCTATTTGTCGAGTACGGCATGCTGGAAAAAGCGGCTTTATACAAAGTAGAAAACGATACTATTTTGGAACCTTCCCTTGCAAGCATTGGCCAAATGGGTACACCTGAGGCGAATGATCCGCTTGTACTTGCTATGTTTGAAGAAAAAGAGCTTGTATCTGTAAAAGATGAAAAAGCATCATCAGGCCTAAGTAAGTACCATATCGCTATTCCTCTAATAGATGTAAACAACACTATTTATGGCGCTATATTGGTTGAAAAGATACAGTTTTTTGCACTCAAAAATACCACACTTACGCTTCTTGCCGTAATGGCTGGGCACATTGGCGATCTACTTCGCCATGAAATAACAAACCCAGTTATGAATAAAGAAGAGTCACCTTACTTTATTAGCCAAGTTAAACGTGCTAACAAAGAAGCCGAACGTTACAACATTCCATCGCAGCTGCTCAAAATAAGAGCCATGAGTATTTCAGATAAATCGACCCAACTTATGGGGTATTTAAATGAAGCTCGCCGTGGGCTAGATATTTACTTATACGACAATCAAAACCAAGTGTTACTGCTATTAATGCCCCTTGCCGATGAGCTTGAAAAAGCAGGTTTTATTGCCCGAATGAACACCTGGTGTAAAGAGCGTACAGGCAACACCTTAGCTGAGCTTGATATTGTTATCGAGCAACAAGTTTCTTTACCAGTAAGCTCTGATGACATAAAGCGAATGGTTTCACTGTCATGATTATAATTATAGTGGCCGCTATAGTGGGGTGTATTTGCCAATACTTTGCACTAATAGAAGTACTAAAAGAACCTAATTGGCTTTTGGCAATATCACTACACGCCATAGCGAGCGCTCTGTTTGCTGTGGTTAGCTATTTTTTTATACCCCAAAATTATAAAACCACACTTTTTAGCGCCTTTACATTACTGTTTTTACTACTTTTTACACTGCCTGTACTAGGAATTATTGGTGTAGTGCTTATGATCACATACGCACTTTGTAAACCACTTAAAAATGATGATATAGAAATAGAAGAGCATAAAATACCTGAGCTTCCCTTTGAAGCCAGGGATATATCAGCGACGCCAACCTACTCAATTGGCGGCTTAAAAGCAATTTTAAAACATGCCAGTGAGCCTAATAAACGCTTGAGCGCTGTGATGGCCGCACGTCACATGAGCGATTCACAAGCTATTCCTATATTAAAACTAGCCCTTAAAGATTTAGAAGACGATATTCGCTTATTAGCCTACTCAACGCTTGATGGTAAAGAAGCCAAAATAAATGAAAAAGTCAGTCTATATCAGCAAGAAATAGCCCATACAACCAAGCAACCCAAACTAAGCAATTTACAAAAACAGCTTGCTCAATTGTACTGGGAGCTAAGCTATTTAGGCTTAGCGCAAGGCGCACTAAAACAATACGTCCTAGAAAAAGCACAAGCACTTGCGCTGCAAAGCGTTGAGCAAGTAAAAACCCCTGCCACTTTTATATTTTTAGGTCGAATATGCCTTGCGCTTGGCAAGTATCAACAAGCACATGAGCATTTAGCACTCGCCACAGAGCTTGGTATGGCAAGGCGGCATGTATTGCCATACAAAGCTGAAGTAGCTTTTTGTATGAACAAGTTTGATGACTGTAAACGCTACCTAAACGAGCTTCCTATGCAGCCTAAAGGTAGCGAGTTACGTCATTTACAGGAGTACTGGCATGAGCAATAAAAACGCCGATATTTTGCTACTTTTAGAAGGTACATACCCTTACGTGCGTGGCGGTGTTTCGAGCTGGGTTCATCAGATTATTGAGGGGCTCCCTCATTATAACTTTGAACTTATATTTGTAGGTGGAGCACCTGAGCATTATAGCGAAATTCAATATACATTGCCTAAAAACGTAACCAAACTGCATGTTCATTATTTAGTTGAAAATAACACTGTTGAAATTAAAGCTAAGCATGGCGTTAAGTATAAAAAAGAGTTATTTGATTTTTGGCAGCAACTGCAAAGTTACTTTAGAGATTGCAACGAGCCTATACCTACAGAGTTATTAAAATTTGCTTTTGAAACATTGTCTAAAAAAGATGGCATAAACGAAGCTGACTTTTTATATAGCGAATCATCGTGGCAAGTACTTGCTAATTACTATTTAAAATATTGTGATGAATCTTCTTTTATCGACTTTTTTTGGTCGTATCGTAATCTATATAAACCTTTATTTAAAATAGCCGAAATTGCACGCGGACTTCCTAACGTTAAACTCATTCATTCTATATCTACAGGTTATGCGGGTATTTTAGGCGCAGGTGCCAGTGTAATAAGTAACACGCCATTTTTGCTAACCGAGCATGGTATTTATACCAAAGAGCGGAAAATAGATCTTATCCAAGCCAGTTGGATTAAAGAGTCTGAGCAAAGTCTAGGAAAAAACTTAAATACCGAAATGGGTTTTATACGCCGTATGTGGATCAGTTTTTTTGAACAAATTGGCCGTACAACATATCAAGAAGCTGACAGAATTATTTCTCTTTATGAGGGAAACAGGCAGCGCCAAATAAAAGATGGCGCAACTCCCAATAAAGCCTTTGTGGTACCCAATGGTATAAAAACCTCACGCTTTGTTGAATCTCTAGCAAAGCGACCTAGCAAAATACCACCCGTAGTAGGTTTAATAGGTCGCGTAGTGCCTATAAAAGACATTAAAACCTTTATACGTGCTATTAAAGAAGCCCAGTCGAGCCTGCCAAATGTTGAAGGCTGGATCATAGGCCCCTTTGAAGAAGACCCTCAATATTACAAAGAGTGCCAATTACTCGTAGGCAGTTTAGACTTACAAAGCACCATTAAATTTACTGGTATGCAAGATATAGCTCAAATTTTACCAAAGCTAGGAATTGTCGCGCTTACATCTATTTCTGAAGCGCAGCCATTAGTACTTTTAGAAGCTATGGCTGCAGGTGTACCAGTACTTGCTAGTGATGTAGGGTCGTGCCGTGAAATAATAGAAGGCGGTTCTGAAGAAGATAAAGCATTAGGTAAAGCTGGTGAAGTAGTCTCAATTGCCTCTCCAAGCGAAACTGCACTGCAAATTTCAAACATGCTAACTAATGAGCAAATGTGGTTAGAGTACCAACAAAGCGGCTTAACCCGTGTGCAAAAATTTTATGACGAGAGCCACATGTTTGCCCGTTACGATAAACTTTATAAGGATACAATGGCATGGCCGGAATAGGTTTTGAGATACGTAAAATTCTCAAAAAGAACACCCTACTCTCAGTTTTTGAAGCTTATGGTTATGCTGGATTAATTGGCTCTGGGCCTTGGCTGCTTTCAATTGTAGCGCTAATGCTTATTGGTATATTAAGTTTAGGAATAGTACTGCCAAAAGTACTGCTCATTCAGTTTTTAACGCTTGTAACTTACATGATGGCAGCATCACTTATTTTAACCGGTGGACTACAACTGCTCTTAACTCGCTTTATTGCTGATTTATTTTTTCAAAAAGAAGATGCAAAGGTACTGCCTAACTTACTTGGCGCACAACTTGTAACGACTATAGCGGCACTATTAGTAGGGCTAGCTGTGTGGCCATTATTACCCTTGCCAGTTGTTACTAAAATAATAATTTTAGGCGCTTTTGTAAGCCTATGTAATCAATGGTTAGGCGCTATATTTCTCTCTGGAATGAAAGAGTACAGGTTAATACTCATCACTATGCTCAGTGGTTACAGCTTTATGGTGTTACTGGCTTTTTTACTACGAGACTGGCAAATAGATGGGTTATTTTTTGCCTTTTTTGCAGGAGAGGCTTTACTCTTTTTTAGCTTCTTATTTATGATTATTCGTCGCTATCCAGGTGAGAAGTTTATAAGCTTTGATTTTTTAAATAATAAAAAAGTGTATTACAGTCTGTTTTTTTGTGGCCTATTTTATAACATTGGCGTGTGGGCTGATAAAATTATTTTTTGGTATTCGCCTAGTACGTCAATTCAAATTATTGGCACTCTCAGGGCCAGCCCAATTTACGACTTACCAATATTTTTAGCTTACCTTTCTATCATTCCTGGTATGGCGGTATTTTTAGTAAAAATGGAAACCGACTTTGTAGAAGAGTACGACCGTTTTTATACCGCTATTCGTGAAGGCTCATCGTTAGAAGAAATTTACTATTTAAAAGATAATATGATCCAAACCGCTCGCTCTGGGCTTTACGACATATTTAAAATTCAAGGCATAACCGTGGCTTGCTTGTTGTTATGGGGCGAGCAAATACTTACCTTTATTGGTATTGATCCTAACTACAAAACACTGTTATTTATTGATGTAGTCGGTGTAGGTGTGCAGGTTATATTTTTGTCTATTTTAAATATTTTATTTTATTTAGATAAACGGTCAACCGTGCTATTTTTGGCTGGATTATTTTTAGTTATAAATGTAGTTTTAACCTTACTTTCAATTGCTTTAGGGCCACAGTTTTATGGTTATGGCTTTGCGTTAGCCACTATAATTACCTCTGTTGCTGGGCTATTTTGGCTTTCTAAACAATTTGAAGATTTAGAATATGAAACGTTTATGCTGCAATAATGTATTGTGCATTTAATGGAAACTATATAGGCTAAATTAACCACAACATCTATGTAATAAAAACTTATTATCAAAGGAAGTACTTTATGGAAAAGGGAATTACAATACGTTTTAATATCTTGGCAACGATAGCTTTATGGACTATGAGCTTAGTTTTTGCGTTAACTAATTTTGAAGTAGGAAGTACATACGAATCAAATGCCCTCATAGATATATATATTGACTCTCTGATTGTAAAAATGACATTACTTTTAGCAATATGGGTCGCAAGTGCATTGGTTTTTTCGAAGTTATTTAACGAAATTTGGAATCGCTTAATTTCAGATATTTTTAAAATTCGCCAAATTAATTTTAGCGAATCGTACGCACTTAGCATCTTAATAACATGGGTGTTGTTATCTTAATGCTATTAACTTTTGATAAGCTAGTCTCAAAAAGTGTTAGTAACAAGAGTTTTACTAACACTTTTTAAGTACGCTAAGTAATAATTGCGCCAATATATTTATTAATATAACTATTTACTCACCCAGCGCGCTTTAAAACCACGTGTATCAACATGAATAAATGCGCCTCTGTGCGACTTAGGCCCATAAACACCTAAACCACCTAGTAAACCTTTAAATGACTCTCGTCTAGCTAACGACTCAACTATATTTGCCATCGCTTTAGCATCCCCTATTGAATGCTTACCGTCGTTATTAATGTCATCCATACGGTAGTTACCATCGTTATCTATAAAAATATCGGCAGCATCACCAAATACATGTCGGCTAAGTTTTACATTGCCAATTGATTTGTTGTAGTAGGGAGTTCTATAACCGCTCATAACCACCATGTTACTAACAGGTATACCTTCTAAAATGAGTTCTTTACGTATCTTTTCTAGTTTAAGTAGTAACTTATTTTGTAAAAATAAATACTTTGGGTGCTTACTTCGCTGTTTACTAACAAACTCTTTGAGTGAAAAGTGAGGTGAAATTTTTACGTTTTCATTTTCAGGCGTCACCTCAACAAATCCATCGGGCACTATGTAATGAGCAGTGTCTTTAATCTGCGAAGGTTTAGGGTAGTGGCCAATATGGTAATACTTGAGCTTTCCTCCTTCAACGTTGTCTGCGGGTACTTTTACAAAAACGTTGATTTTCATACGCTGCTTTTTATCGGGCGACTCAATAATTACCGTTGTTAAACCAGACTCTTTGGGTGCTTGCCATTGCCAACGGTTGGTGTCTGTAAGCTTCGATTTACCTTGAGTGTTAATTAGCGTGTAGGCATTTTTTGACTGGGCAAAAAGCACCTCAAACTCAACCTGCTCTTGGGGCATTACAAATAGCGAAAACACGGAGTACGGCATAACTATATCGTTAATTTTTAGGCTAAATTCTGCATCTTCAAAGTTAGCTTTATTTTTTATGTCAACCACTTGATGCGCAGCCTTTACAGGCGCTTCAGCAAATACACTGTTGCTAAATATAAGTGTGAATATGGCGATAGAAATATAATGAATAAATTGCATAACCCCTCTCATTATTTATTTTTTAACAAAGCAGCAATTACCGACTGTTTACTATTGTTTAAAAGTGCTTTTTTATCACGTTGATAAATATCATCTCTAAAGTTAACCAGTTTGTTTTCATCAACCCATGCAGTCCAATAGACTAAATGAATAGGAAGAGGCTCATCTAAATGAAACGTTTGAGTACTATTTTGGGTACGAGCGCTGTCTATATGATTAAGTGTTTGTGCCTCTCCTTCGTGCTTAATGATCTCACGCGCTAACGAAAAAGGTTTTTCTATCCTTATACAGCCATGCGATAAAGCACGATTTGATTGGTTAAAGCGCTGCTTAGCTGGTGTATCGTGAACATAAATTGCTTCAGCGTTAGGAAATAAATACTTAACCTCTCCAAGAGGATTTTGGCTCCCTGCTCGTTTTACTAAAAAATGATCAAATTGGTACGGCTTAATAGAATCCCAATCAATACTGCTAGGATTGACAGTTTGTGAATCTAGGTAGCTGTTTTTTCTAATCTCAATATTATTTTCTACAAGATAGTCAGGATCTTCGGCTACTTTTGGAGCAATTTCCTTGGTAGCGATTGAAGTGGGTATACGCCATTCAGGATTAACTACAAACTTTTCTATTTCGTCACTAAATGCAGGTGTTTCCCAACTTGGTTTACCTACAATTACATTATTTTTTAACTTTACGTCGCCCGCTTTTACAAATCGTAAGCTGTACTCAGGAATGTTTACATACACATATTGCTCATCACTTGCGCCTGCAAAGTTAGTTATTCTGTAAAAGTTAAGTTTTAACTTATCAAGCTTTTGCTTTGCGGGAATGTTAAGCACTGCAAAGGTACGCTTACCTACTCGGCCATCAACTTTTAAACCATGACGACTTTGAAATTGTTTTACAGCTTGTTCTATATCTTTATCGAACATGCATATGGTTTCGTCGCAACCATTACTTTTTAAGTCACGCTCTTGATATAAACGCTGCGCAAGTAAGCTCACCTCTTTACTATTACTGCCTAGCTCAAGTAATTCGTCGTTATATAAGTGTGTAAAACCACCGTTGTTAACTATTTCTTGATACCAATTAATGGCTTTTTCTGTACGTTCAATTAACTGCGCTGAATATTGGTCAAAGTAATAGCTGTCATCAGCTTGCATATACTTTTGTGAGTTGTAAGTAGTTAGTGAAGAGTTTGCAAGCACTACACTCTCAAGCTCATTTGCAGCAAGAGTGGGTGCTGAGCATAAGCCGCTCATGCTAATAAACAATGCAGTTTTTAAAGTAAAACGCTTTGCTTTAGTAAACGCTAGATTTGAAAATGAACCCTTCACTGTGTACCTCCTCGCTAAATATCGTTGATAAATGCTTATATACTTACCACTAAATAGTACTTTGAAGGTGCAACGGTAATGCCAAATTAAAAAAACAAACTAAACCATTGAAAGTTAGTGGTTTTTTAAATTTCGTGTTTTATACGTAAATAAATTAGATGAGTGAATATGTAATTAATATGCCCAAGTGTGTAAAGTTGCTATGGCAATTAATCGTTTAAAAAAGCTAAAAAGCCACGCTCATAACGACTCAGGTACTTCGTTTTTCGTGGTAATGAAAGTGACTCCCTCCATGTGGTTTGAGTATCTTCATCTTCTTTACACAGCGTAATTAGATCAGGATGCACATACGATTTACGTGCTATAGCGGGGGTATTACCGAGTTGCTCGCAGACACTATCAAGCATACTTTTTAAAGTAAGCGCTCCTTTGGCTTTAGCTAATTGTTTAAATGCAACCACGCTTGCTCGCCAAGTTCTAAAATGTTTTGCACTAAACTCCTCACCCATTATTTGTTGAATGTACTGATTTATTTCACTTGATGTAATATTAGTGCGCTCACCCTCATTTATATACTGAAACAAATGCTGCCCGGGCAAATCTTGTAAGTCTTTTATTACATGGCTAAGCACCCTATCGGTTATGTTTACTTCACGCTCCTTGCCTGATTTAGCACGGTACTTTAGCTGGATATTTTTACCCGTGAGTTTTGCATGGCGTGTGCGTAGTGTTGTGGCGCCAAAACTTTTATTTTGCTTTACGTTACGTTCGTTACCTACCCGCAGCGCACCTAAATCCATAAGCCTTACCACTGCCGCTAAAGTACGTTCAATATTAAGCTCATCGCCTTGTAAATCTGTTTCTAAACGCGATCTTAACAAAGGTAGTTTATTACCAAATACTCCACATGCTTGGTATTTTTTTGCCTCTTGTTGCGATCTAAATTCAGGATGATAGCGGTATTGTTTTCGCCCCTTACTATCAAACCCTGTCGTTAAAATATGTCCATTTTCTTCAGGGCAAAACCAAACGTTTTTATAGGCAGGCGGAAACGCCAATCCGTTCAAACGATCAATTATATTTTGTTCCTTTATTTGCTTACCGATTGGATCAAAGTAAAGCCAGCTTTTATGCTTTAGTTTGCGAGTGATCCCTGGCAGATTATCGTCAACGTAAATTAGCTTCATTTACCCTCCAATTATATTTAAAGCATACGGCTAAATATAAAATGTACCATTTTAAAATAACCTTAAACTGAACAAGATTATTGATATATAATCAAAAACCAGAAAAGATAAAAATACATATTATATTCGTTAGTTTAATAACGCTTATATCCCCCCTTAACTGGGTATGCTGTTAAAAAGGAGCATTCAATGGCTTTTGATTATGGATCGATTGATCTTGGACTAAAAAACCCCTTCAAGCTTGAAGGTAAAGTTACTGCACTAAGAGGGCTTATTGAGTCTATTGCTGGTGTGAGTTTACTTGTGATTGCAGCTGGCTCTGTAAAAGAGGATGCAACTGCCGGTTGGATTTTAATGATATTTGGCATGCTTATTTTAGCAATGGGCATTCGCTCTTTATCATCGGGAATATACGCTATCCTCAAGTATTTTGTTGGCAGAAACCACCCAACGTCGTTAGCTTATAATTTCAGTAAATCAGAAAGCTCAACCGCACAAGAAGAGAAAAAAGAGGTAGCCTACTCAGCTCAATCTCTTGAAGAAATGCTAGTTGGTCGTAAAAACAGTACATTTAAAGAACCCAACGGCTTTTTATCTCGCTTGTTACACAGCCTAATCCCTAAGCTTTTATTTTTACCTTATCCTATTCGTAACATTGCTCAGCGCTTATTTGGCTCATGGGTCAGCACACTAGTTGCCCTTGTCGCTTATGCACTTGTGGCATTTGTGTCTCTATCTGGTTTTACTGGTGAAGCCGGTGAATTAGCTTTTCCTGTATACAGTGCCATATTGATGTTTTATGTGCTTTTTTCTTGGCGCTCTTCAGGCAAACCTATTTCGCGTAATGCAGAAAAAAATATCGAAGCTTTAGGTACTGGCGCACTTGCTAAGATTATTTCTTTGTCGTTTATTTTACCTATTATTATTGGCCTTTCTATGTCGTGGTTAATGCAAGAGCAGCATATAAGTAAATCGCAAATTGATAGCTGGTTAGAACAATTACCTAGCTTACATGCAGGCTTATATTTAGTGGCTATTATTGTATTGGCTACTCTTAGCTGTGCACTTGTTTTTGTAATGATAAAAGCACGTTTAAATTCGGTAACGCCTACAGCTGAAGTATCAGAGCTTCGTGAGAATTGGCAAGAGTCTGTTCATCCAGATGAAATATTTATAAACCTTGATAACCTAGTAATGGCTAATCGCCGCTATAAAGAGGTTCCAAATAGAGTTTACCGCGAATTAGATCCTAAACTACAAGAGCAAATAGAAGGTAAAGGCGGCTTTAAAGGTGAAATGATCCAAGAGATTCAACCTAAATTACATCCTATGGATTTAGGTAAAAACTTCTCACTTGCCCGTTTGCTTGCTTTATTAAGCGGTAATTTACTTTATATAGTAGCACTCACATTCACTGTACTTTTTGCCTACTCGCTTATTAGTATTTACCACTATGTTGATGCGACAAACATAAATACTCTTGAGCAAGCATTTAATAGCCAGCACATTATTCAATTTAGTGAACTACTTATGACAAGTTTTCACTTTTTACTAATAGGTATACTTATAAAAGCGTTTGCTCAGTTGCTTATTAATAATGCGCACCTGTTTTTTGCCGAGATGCAATTTGAGTCATTACTTGTGTACTTTAAATGTGAAGGTACTTTTACTGAATCGAAAATTTCAACGGGTACAGGTATTCACGACAGTACTCGCTCTGAAAATACATTAGTGCGCAGTAGTATAACGCCTTGGATTATTGTATCTCGTGTTATTTCTACAACATTTGCAGCAACAGGTATGAAAAACCTAGAGCACCCTCGCCATATTATGGAAATGCATAAAGACGAAGGCCAATTACAGGCTATCAAAAACGACGTAGTTGCGTTTTTGAAAGACCGCGAATCTATTGCTTCAATTACGAGTGAGCGCGATTTAGGTAACGCGTCGCAAATACATCAGCTAAACCAACAAACCCGTGCGATGCCTACTCAGCAAGCTATCACGAAAGATGACGAGGAAGCTGCGGGTTACCTCAGACAAGAAGAAAATTTATCTGGCGAACCTAAAGCCTAAGTAAACGTTACAAATAATGCCACCTTGTAAATAAGGTGGCATTATTTTATGCCTCAATTAACTTCATTACCTCTTTTATACTCAACAACATGATTAATACTGTATTAGTGCACAAAGCCCTTGCTTTATACGCTAAAACCCAAATAATAAGGTATTAACCACAGGGTAGAATGAGGAAAATGAGTTACATACTAACCACCCAATGTGCCGATGATGTAGGCTTAATAGCCAAAATTACAGGCCTGTGTCATGAACACAATTTAAACATTACACGTAATAACGAATTTGTAGATAAAGACGCAAAACGCTTTTTTATGCGCACAGAACTAACTGGTGAACCTCAAAGCGACTTTTTAGATAAGTTAGAAGCACTATTACCAAAAGGCGCTCAGCTTACTTTACATAATGGCGCAAAAACAAAAGTAGTTTTACTCGCCACTAAAGAGGCACACTGTTTAGGCACTGTGTTGCTTAAGCAATTTGAGCAAGCATTAAATATTGAAGTATTAGCTGTAATAGCTAACTATCCTGATTTAGAGCCCTTAGCAAAAGGTTTTGATGTACCTTTTCATGTTGTATCGCATGTAGGCTTAACTCGCGCAGAGCACGATAAACAAGTAGGTGATGTTATTGCCTCTTACAACCCAGATATTATTGGCTTAGCTAAATACATGCGTATTTTAAGCCCTGAGTTTGTTGGTCGTTTTGAAAATAAAATCATTAATATTCATCATTCATTTTTGCCTGCCTTTATTGGCGCAAAGCCTTATCATCAAGCATTTGAACGCGGCGTAAAAATTATTGGTGCTACAGCTCACTTTGTAAACAATGAGCTAGATGAAGGCCCTATTATTTTGCAAGACGTAACCAGCGTAACACATGCAAATACCGCCGAAATGATGGCTAAAATGGGTAAAGACGTAGAAAAAACCGTATTTAGTAAGGCTCTACAACTAGCCTCTGAACACAAGCTATTTATTAACGGCAATAAAACCGTCGTGTTTAGCTAAAACACCTTTATACATTCTAAAAGCCAGCAATTAGATTCTCTAATGCTGGCTTTTTTATACCAAATAATTTAACTCAATTCTTCATTTAAAAATATAATAACCGAGTAAAAATTGGCACCTTATTAAGGCCTATAATAAATAGGTGACTCAGGTCCAACAGGTAACCCTAACGCGAACACCCACACGTAAAATAAAATTACCCAACCAATAAAAAACACAATACTGTATGGCAACATAGTGGCAACTAACGTCCCTATCCCCATGTCTTTTTTATATTTTACTGCAACAGCTAAAATTAACCCAAAATAGCTCATCATTGGGGTAATTAAGTTTGTGACGGAGTCACCAATACGATAAGCAGCCTGAATAGTCTCGGGTGCGTAGCCAATGAGCATAAGCATAGGTACAAAAATAGGGGCTGTAATGGCCCATTGAGCCGATGATGAACCTAAGCTCAAATTAACCAGTGCACACATTAAAATAAATAGTACAAACACTTCTGGTCCAGTCAGATTCAACGCCTGCAAAAGAGCCGCACCATTAATTGCCAATATAGTGCCTAAGTTTGTCCATTTAAAAAAGGCTACAAATTGTGCTGCAAAGAAAACTAACACAATATATAAGCCCATAGAGCTCATGCTTTTACTCATTGCATTAATAACATCTTTATCGTTTTTCATACTGCCAACTACTCGTCCATAAACAAAGCCTGGCACACTAAACGTGACGAATATAATTGCTACAATCCCTTTTAAAAAAGGTGAGCCTGCCACTTGGCCTGTTTCTGGATGGCGCAAAATGCCATCAGCAGGAATAATCGTCCAAGCAAATAACGACAAAACAACCAATAAAGCAACGCCTGCCCACTTCAAACCTAACTTTTCATGTGCGCTTAACGTATCAATATTGTTTTGCGATAAATCTATACTTGCTTCGTCTGGGTTGTATTTACCTAACCGTGGCTCGACTATTTTTTCGGTCACTAGCGTACCAAGCGCAGCAATAAGTAATACCGATATCATCATGAAGTACCAGTTAGCCTCAGCGCCAACCTCATAAGTAGGATCAATCATTTGTGCTGCAGGCGTGGTAATACCTGCTAATAGAGGGTCTATTGTTCCTAATAATAAATTAGCACTATAACCCCCAGATACGCCAGCAAAGGCAGCCGCTAAGCCAGCTAAAGGATGGCGCCCCAAACTATGAAATATCATTGCAGCCAAAGGAATTAAAACAACGTACCCAAGCTCAGATGCAGTGTTAGACATTATGGCCGCGAACACCACCATAAAGGTAACTAAGCGTTTTGAAGCCCCCATTACCATGCCGCGCATAGCTGCAGAGAGTAACCCTGAGTGCTCTGCAACACTTACACCGAGTAATGCTACCAATACGGTACCTAAGGGCGCAAAACCAGTAAAGTTAGTCACAAGACCTGCCATAATACGTTGTAGGCCCTCTGCACTGAGTAAGCTTACAACCTCAATAACACCATCAGGTGCACGACCTGCTGCGCCAACCGGGCGCGGGTCAATAGCACTTAAGCCAAACCAGTCGGCAATGCCACTGATTAACACGATTGAAACTGCAAACATCGCGAATAAAGTAATAGGATGGGGTAGCATATTACCTAAAAACTCAACGGTCGCTAAAAAGCGATTAAATAAACCGTTATTGCCTTTAGGTTGGCTATTAGGTGAATGTGTGGAGTCTGTCATACTTAGCTCTATAAATTACAAAATTTCGCTAACCTAGCATTGTTTGCAAATGAGATCATGTATAAAAGGTAAATAACGTGTAGATTTTAAGTATAAAAAAAGAGCCGTGTAAGCTCTTTTAAAATTTTTATGCTTGTTCTATTGGTTCTAATTGTAATTTAGCTGCAATTAAAACGGCTTGAGTACGATTGTAAACTCCAAGCTTTCTGAATATGGCTGTAATGTGTGCTTTTACTGTTGCTTCTGATATGTTTAATTCATAAGCTATTTGTTTATTAAGTAAACCTTCGTGTAAATATTGAAGCACTCGGTATTGCTGTGGTGTTAGTGATGCAACCTGTGCTGCAATTTCTCTATCTTCACCTTCAATTTCAGCTACTTTATTTTTAAGCTCTTTTGGTAGCCATGTATCGCCTTCAAGTATTTGGTTTATTGCGCTGGCAATATCATCAGACGATGACGATTTAGGAATAAACCCCATAGCACCGTAGCCCATTACTTTTGAGACTATATTAACGTCTTCACTACCTGAAACTACTGCAATGGGTAAGCTCGGATAATCTTCTCTAATACGAATAAGACCATATAAATCACCATTTCCTGGCATGTGAAGGTCTAGCAGTAATATATCAAGATCCTCTTGCTCGCTTAACACGTGTAATGTGCTGTCAAAATCTGACGATTCAAAAACCTCTAAATCTTCAAACTTTGCACTCAATGCGCCCTTTAGTGCTTCGCGAAATAACGGATGATCGTCCGCTATTAAAAACTGACTCATGGTTCACTCCTAATAAATTCGGCCGCCAGTAAGATATAAAATCTTTTCTGACAGCCGATATACTACGTTTAGAATCAACTTGTAATCAAGCTTTTAACGCGCATTTAACGATTTAATCTGTTCTCGATTAGATCATCCACTACAGACGGATCTGCAAGTGTTGACGTATCACCTAATTGTTGATGCTCATTTGCAGCAATTTTACGTAAAATACGGCGCATAATCTTACCTGAACGTGTTTTTGGTAAACCCGGTGACCACTGAATCATATCCGGCGATGCTATAGGGCTAAGCTCTTTACGAACCCAGCTGCGTACCTCTTTAGTTAGCTCATCGCTCACAGTTACGCCTTCGTTAGGCGTAATATATACATAAATACCTTGGCCTTTTATGTCATGCGGGTAACCAACAACGGCGGCTTCAGCTACGGCTTCATGCGCAACTAATGCACTTTCTATTTCAGCAGTACCTAAACGGTGACCAGACACATTAAGTACATCATCTACGCGACCTGTGATCCAGTAATAGCCATCTTCATCGCGGCGACAACCATCACCTGTAAAATAAACACCTGGGTATGCGCTAAAGTAAGTTTGCTCAAAGCGTTCATGGTCGCCATAAACAGTGCGCGCTTGTGAAGGCCAGCTATCTAATATAACTAAGTTCCCATCAACAGCGCCTTCTAGTGTATTACCTTCTGCATCAAATAATGCAGGTGCAATACCAAAAAATGGATGTGTCGCAGAACCCGGTTTAGTGTCGGTCGCACCCGGTAGTGGTGTAATCATAATACCACCGGTTTCTGTTTGCCACCACGTATCTACAATCGGACAATTTGACTTACCAATTTGTTCGTAATACCACGTCCACGCTTCTGGGTTTATTGGCTCACCTACAGAACCTAAAATACGTAAGCTATCGCGATGCGAAGACTCAGTTGGCTCATCGCCTTTGGCCATTAAGGCACGAATGGCAGTTGGAGCCGTATATAAAATAGTAACGTTATGTTTATCAACCACTTCCCCCATGCGCCCAGCAGTTGGATAAGTAGGTACACCTTCAAATAATACTTGAGTACACCCATTTACTAATGGGCCATATGCAATATAGCTGTGTCCTGTGATCCAACCTACATCGGCACTACACCAATAAACATCATCATCTTGTAAATCAAATACGTATTCATGAGTCATTGATGAATAAACTAAATAGCCACCAGTGGTATGTACCACGCCTTTAGGCTGACCAGTAGAACCTGATGTATATAGTATAAATAAAGGGTCTTCAGCATTCATAGGCTCTGGTTTGCACTGCGCTGGTAAATCAGCGACTAAATCGTGCCACCAAATATCATGGTCATTCCACTCAACTTCACCGCCCGTTAATTGATGCACAATAACGTGCTCAATTGTAGTTACTGAGTCTTGCGATACTGCTTCATCAACATTTGCTTTAAGTGGCACACAATTGCCTGCACGACGCCCTTCGTCTGAGGTGATCACCACTTTAGCGCCAGAATCTTTAATACGGTCAGCTATAGCGGACGGTGAAAAACCACCAAATACCACAGAGTGAATTGCACCAATTCGTGCACACGCTTGCATTGCATAAACTGCCTGAGGAGTCATGGGCATGTAAATAGCAACACGATCGCCTTTTTGTACACCTAGCTTTTTAAGGCCATTAGCGAATTTAGCCACTTCATCGTGTAACTGTTGATAAGTAATATTTTCGCTTTCATTGGGGTTATCACCTTCCCAAATAAGCGCAACTTTGTCTGCTTTAGTTTTCAAGTGGCGGTCAATACAGTTGTAAGACGCATTTAAATAGCCATCTTCATACCATTTAATGCTGATATGGCCTTTATCAAAAGAAGTATTTTTAACTTTAGTATAGGGAGTGGACCAATCAAGGCGTTTGCCGTGTTCCCCCCAAAAACCTTCAGGGTCATCAATAGATTGCTTGTAAAGCGTATTATATTTATTTTTATCAACAAGAGTCGCATCTTTAATATGCGCCGGAACTGAATAGATACTTTGTGACATCTTCGTCTCCATTAAGATTGCTTGCCTTAGGCTCCTTTCAAGGATTACTCAGCAGTGCTTTATTAAGTATTAGACCTTAGTTGTACTCTGCTTTTATTTATCTATTTGTAGTTTATAATCCGTCTGCTTTCAATTATTTTACATAACCAATACAAGATGTTAAATGTAAGTAAATACAAACAAGTTCACTCTAAAACCTTAGTCTTATAGACCAATAGGTAATTGAGTAAATATTACGCATATTCAAAAGTGTTTGTGTAATTAATAAAGTTATTTGCAGTATTACATGCCAAAGCTTTATTTAACGAATGAAAACAATATGTGTATTGAAAAGCCAAATTAGCACCCTTTTTTATTCGTAAGTAATACTAGTAGCAAGTAATACAGCCTTATATGAAAAAAAAAGCAACAAACAACAAGTAGCCTATAAAGGACACCACAATGAAATTTACCCCATTAAAAACATTGGCAGCAAGCGCTGTACTATGTGCACTATCAAGTACTGCTTATGCGGCAACAGCTGCAAAAATTGGTGATACCGAATTTACCTACGGTGGATACATTAAATTAGACACAATGTGGAGTGATTACTCTGCGGGTGCACCTTCTGGCTCAAGTGTCGGTCGTGATTTTTACGTACCAAGTACACTTACTGTTGGCGATGACAATGACTCTGATGCTGTGTTTGATATGCATGCACGTGAATCTCGCTTCAACTTTGGTACTTCTACGTTAATGGATAACGGTAAAACAGTAAAAACCAAAATTGAGCTAGACTTTTTAGCATCAGCGCCTGGCGGCAATGAGCGTGTATCAAATTCATACGCACCGCGTATTCGCCATGCTTTTGTTACTTACGATGGTTGGTTATTTGGTCAAACATGGTCAAACTTTCAAAATGTTGGCGCTTTGGCCGAAACACTCGATTTTGTAGGCCCAGCTGAAGGCACTGTGTTTGTTCGTCAAACTCAAATTAAATACACAACGGGCGCTTGGTCTTTCTCATTAGAAAACCCAGAAAGCACTATTACTACACAAGGCGGCACACGCGTAGAAACTGACGACGCATCACTGCCTGACTTTACCGCCCGTTATACTCACAAAGCTGATTGGGGTAACATTGTAGTTGCTGCACTTGCGCGCCAACTTACATATAAAGTAGGCGATGTAGATGCTGACGAAACATCATTTGGTATTAGCGCGTCTGGTCGCGTTAACTTTGGTGAAGACTACCTTAAATTTATGCTTACTCAAGGTAAAGGCTTAGGCCGCTACGTAGGCTTGAACGTTGCACATGGCGCAGTACTTAATGGTGATGAACTAGATGCAATTGATTCAACATCTGGCTTTGTAGCTTATCAGCATAAGTGGACGAGTAAATGGCGCTCAACATTCCTATACTCGTTCTTCTCTGCTGATAATAACACTGATTTGCTCTCTATCTCTGGAGATCCGACTGAATCAAGCCAAAGCTACAGCGCTAACATTCTATACTCACCGGTTAAACGTTTAACTTTTGGTGCAGAATTTAAGCACGCAGAACGAGAAACTGAAAGCGGTGTTGATGGTGATTTAGAACGTTTACAATTTTCTGTTAAATACTCTTTTTAATAAATAAAAACAGCATAATCAATTAAGCGGCCTAGGCCGCTTTTTTTAACTAAATTAAAAAAGTATTCACCTAATCACATGGCTATTTTGTACTTAAATCTAATATATTGTTATAAATCCCTACGACGATATGGAGCTTTGCCTTTACTTACCTGAGTTTGAGACTTTATTGAGGCGCCTTTTTATAAAACTTTAACTTAGAGCATAAAAATATATCCACATTAATTTAATGTGAGCTAGTTTAATAGTTGGGAGATTCAACCAAGATAAATTGTAAAAAACTGCCACCTTCCCGCAATCCTCAAAGAAGCCCTATTAATTACAAGCATATTTCTGATTAGCAATATCGTTTCGTCAGTCGGAAATATATTAAAAAATAAATGTCTAATTTTAAACAATAGAAACACACTTACAAATGATAATAGTTTTTATTTGAATTTGTGATTTTCAAATAGTAGAATATGGCAAATATTTAAATAAACTCAAATAATAAGTTCTATTAATTAAGGGAAAACATGAAACTCAATCGCACTTTTGCACTTTCTTCATTAGTTTTGGCTATGGGTTTTTCTGCTCACGCACAAGAAACAGCAGCTACTAGTACAGTTGAAAATAATAATGAAAAAATGGAAGAAATATTAATAGTTGGTGTACGTCAAGACCGAGTTAGTCAAGGTGCTACAGGTTTAACCATGGAGCTTAATGAAACACCACAATCTATTAGTGTAATAGATGCAAAACAACTTAAAAACTTTGCAGCAAACAGCATTAATGACGCTATGAAAATGGCTACAGGCATCACTGTAGAGCAAGGTGAAACTAACCGTACACGATATACCTCACGAGGCTTTGATATTAAGAGTACTCAAGTTGACGGTGTTGGACTGCCTAATAACTGGGGCCTTGTTACAGGTGCTATGGAAAGCTACGGTTATGAAAAAATAGAAGTTATTCGTGGTGCTAATGGGCAATTAACAGGTGTAGGTAATGCTGCGGGCACTATTAACTATGTTCGAAAGCGCCCAACAAATGAGAATGAAGGTGAAGTGGGTATATCTGTAGGTTCATATGGCTTCAAACGCTTGCAAGCAGATTATTCATTTTTATTAACAGACTCAGGCAGTTGGGCTGCTCGATTTGTTGCTGCTGCAGAGGATTCTGATTCATACCTAGACGGCTTAGAAAACGATCGCACTTACTTCTCTGCTGTAATTGATGGACAACTTACTGGTAATTCAACACTTTCATTCGGTGCCTCATATCAAGATGCAAATACAGATGGGACAATGTGGGGAGGTTTGCCACTATCTTATGCTGATGGTACGCAAGCAGAGTGGGACGTAAGCGCAAGCCCAACTCAAGAGTGGACTAAATGGGACACTCTTAATACCACTGCTTTTATTGAATATACTTATGTATTTGATAATAACTGGGAAATTAAAACAACTTATAATTATCAAGACTCTGAAGATCAAAGCAAATTACTTTATCTTTATGACGCTTATGGAATGTTTGATAGTGAAACTAATTTAGGTTTAGTCAGTCTTCCTGGACGATACGATACAGAGTTCTCAGCTGATTTATTTGATATAACGGCTAAGGGTGAATACAGCTTGTTTGGTCAAGAGCATGAATTAATGCTTGGTGGAAGTATTTCACAAAGCACATCCTACTCTTTTACTAACTCTTACGATGCTGCAACGACAGAAGCTTATGGTTTAGCTCCTGCTTTTCCATATGCTTTAGATGCGATCGCTGAACCTATTTGGGGCGAGCAAACTAAATATGCTGATATTGATGTTACTTTGAAGCGTTTTTTTGGTTCAACTAAATTAAACCTAACAAGTGACCTATTTGTTATTGCAGGCTTTAACGCTATTGATTATGAGCGCTCAGGATTTAGCCAAGGCGTTGATATAGATAATAATGAGAGTGAAGTAAGCCCTTACCTAGCAACAACCTATGCAATTAATGATGATGTTAACTTGTACGTAAGCTACTCCGATATTTATCAACCACAAGAACAATACGATTACGACGGTAACTTTTTAGATCCAAGTAAAGGCGTTAATTACGAAGTAGGTGTTAAAACTCAATGGTTTGATGATCACCTGCTTGCAACCTTTGCAGTGTTTAGCGCAAAGCAAGATAACATTGCAACTTATGCTGGGCTAAATGCATCTGGGTTTACTTACTATAAAGGAGCCGACCAAGATACGCAGGGTTTTGAATTAGAATTAACAGGACAAATAACTGATGATCTAAACGCTGTATTTGCTTATACATACTTAGATATTAATGATGATGCTGGCGATAGCTCTCATGAGTGGGAGCCTGAAAATGTTGTTAATTTTTCATTAGATTATACGCTACCTCAACTACCTCAATTTCAATTCGGCTTAGCCGGTAAATGGCAATCAAAAACAGCAAATATAGCCAGTAATGTTAAACAGGATTCTTATTTACTAATGAACGTATTTGCTAGATGGGAAGCTAACGAAGACCTATCAATTCAAGCTAACATTGATAATATTACAGATGAAAAATATATTACTAGCTTAGCTAATGTGGGATTTTATGGCTCACCTATTAGCGGAAAAGTTAGCTTAACTTACCGCTTTTAAAATACTATTTTACTTAGAGCTCATTCTTTAACTATTAGAAAATGCTTTTACTGGGTAAAATTTATAGCGCATGATTGCTCTGCACTGAATTGAGCAAAGCAATTACTAGTGTATGCTCATGCGCTATCTAACCATAGATTTTTTATAAGCTTAATTTAAAAACGACACATTATATGTGTCGTTTTTATTTTTAGGCGGCAGTTTTAAAGCTAATTAAATTCCAATCTATATTATTAGCTATCGAGTGCTAAAACATCATCACTTTCTTGCTATTTAATTGCTCTATATTGCAAGCAGTCAAATAGTCTGCATTAAGCTGGCAGCTTAAAATAATTAATATTAATTTAACTTATATAAGGTCTTACTAGCGTTAAAAAAATTGCGCTAAATCTAGGCAATATTTTTTATCTGGTTGTGCTAAATAAAACTTTTAACCACCTTATGGTGTAACTTAATTCGTTTGGCTTCACCAATACTTATGCAGGTTGGTAATAAGTATTACTGCTATTTTATATTGCAGGCCCCCACAAACAAAAAAACGCTAACCATTGCTGGTTAGCGTTTTTTATAAAGCTCGGGTCAAATCAAGCTTTGAGAACGTTTTAAACCTTAAAGGTCTGCGTCATCGCCTAACTTATCTTCACCGTCTTCTGGTTCAATAGTCGCTTTTAGCAATAACATGTCGCGTAGTTTGCCTTCAATCTCATCTGCAATTTCTACGTTTTCTTTCAAAAACTTAATTGAGTTTGATTTACCTTGTCCTACTTTATTACCATTGTAACTGTACCAAGCACCTGCTTTTTCAACAATTTTGTGCTTAACACCTAAATCAATTAGCTCGCCTTGCTTAGAAATACCTTCACCATACATGATGATAAATTCGGCTTGCTTAAACGGAGGTGCTACTTTGTTTTTAACAATTTTAACGCGCGTTTCGTTACCAACAACTTCATCGCCTTCTTTTACAGAACCAATTCGACGAATATCAATACGAACTGATGCGTAAAACTTAAGAGCGTTACCACCAGTTGTTGTTTCAGGGTTACCAAACATTACACCAATTTTCATACGAATTTGGTTAATGAAAATACATAACGTGTTAGAACGTTTAATATTACCCGTAAGCTTACGTAATGCTTGCGACATTAAACGTGCTTGTAAGCCCATGTGCGAGTCGCCCATGTCGCCTTCAATTTCAGCTTTTGGTGTAAGTGCAGCAACAGAATCGACAATAACAACATCTACCGCACTTGAACGTACTAACATGTCACAAATTTCTAGTGCTTGCTCACCCGTATCTGGCTGAGACACTAAAAGCTCATCAATGTTAACACCTAGTTTTTGTGCGTATACTGGATCTAGAGCATGCTCAGCATCAACAAAGGCACATGTTTTACCTTCTTTTTGAGCTTGTGCGATAACTTGTAAAGTAAGTGTTGTTTTACCTGAAGATTCAGGACCATACACTTCAACAATACGACCCATAGGTAAACCGCCTATGCCTAAAGCAATGTCGATCCCTAATGAACCAGTAGATACTGCATCAATGTTTAGGGCTTTATTGTCGCCCAGTTTCATGATTGATCCTTTACCAAATTGACGCTCTATTTGTGATAGTGCAGCGTCCAACGCTTTTTGTTTGTTATCGTTCATTTTGTTCTCCAAATCCAGCTAATGCGAACAAGTATACTGTATGAAACCACAGTATCAAGCGAAATTTATAAATTTATCTTCTCTATAGTTTTTTTCAATGAAAATTCAATAGCTTGCACTCTAACTTGCGTTCTATCACCACTAAATACTTGCTTAAAAGTGAATTGCTTACCAGCAATTTGTATGCAAAACCACACAAAGCCAACAGGCTTACCGGGAGTAGCGCCGCCCGGCCCTGCAATACCTGAAATAGCAATAGCAACATCGGCATTAGCCGCGTTTATGGCACCAAATGCCATTTCCTTCACTGTTTGCTCGCTTACCGCTCCAAATTGCTTCAATGTGCTCGTCGCTACATTAATTAATTCGTGCTTTGCCTCATTGCTGTATGTAACAAACGCACGCCCTAAATACCGCGAGCTACCAGGGGTATCTGTAAGCGCATAACTCACTCCGCCACCAGTGCATGATTCAGCAGTAGTGATCCATAAGCATTTATCCGTTAAAATAGCGCCTAATTGCGCAGCAAGTGTTTTAATCTCTTGATGTAATTCCATATTCAGCCTTTGGGTAAATACATGTCGTTTGATCTTTATGCACCACACACTATAAAACAACAAACCCCTATGATGCAGCAGTATCTAAAAATAAAATCAGAGCATCGCGATATTTTATTGTTTTATCGTATGGGAGATTTTTACGAACTCTTTTTTGATGACGCTAAACGCGCAGCTCAACTTCTTGATATATCGCAAACGCACCGCGGTAAAGCGGGCGGCGATCCAATACCTATGGCCGGTGTCCCTTATCATGCCGTAGAGAACTACTTAGCCCGTTTAGTACAAATGGGCGAATCGGTTGCTATTTGTGAACAAGTTGGCGATCCCGCAACCAGTAAAGGCCCTGTTGAGCGAAAAGTAGTACGTATTGTCACACCCGGCACTATTTCAGATGAAGCACTACTACAAGAGCGACAAGACAATCTACTGACCAGTGTTTGGCAAAACAAAAAAGGCCAATACGGCATTGCTTACCTTGATATAAACTCAGGGCGTTTTAACATTGTAGAAGTAAATACTGACGAAGCTTTTAGCTCAACGCTACAGCGTTTATCGCCAGCAGAATTACTCTATAGCGAAAACTTTGTAAATACACATTTAATTGAACATATTAAAGGGGCTCGTCGTCGCCCTGAGTGGGAGTTTGATTTAGATACGGCGCAGCACTTATTGTGCGATCAGTTTGGTACCAAGGATTTAGTGGGGTTTGGTGTAGAAAAAGCTCACTCTGCACTCGTAGCCGCCGGCTGTTTAATGCAATACGTAAAAGATACACAACGTATTGCTTTACCTCATATTCGTGCTATTACGCTTGAGCACAATGAGCATGCGGTTATTTTAGATGCCGCAACCCGTAAAAATTTAGAACTAACGGTTAATCTATCAGGTGGATTTGAAAACACCCTCGCACAAGTACTTGATAAAACGGCAACAGCGATGGGCTCACGTTTATTAAAACGCCGAATTCACACACCTATACGTAATAAAGATGAGCTTAATTCTCGTTTAAATGCTATTAGTGCAATTTTAGACGTACAACTTTACAGCGAATTACACGAGTCACTTAAAAATATCGGCGATATAGAACGTGTAATAGCGCGTTTAGCGTTATGCACTGCACGCCCAAGAGATTTAACACGCCTGCGCAGTGCTCTACAAGCACTTGCCCCGCTGCATAATTTATTAAGTGATGCGAGTGACCCGCGCATAACAAGTATTATCCAACACTCGCCAGAACTACCAGATCTACAAGCATTGCTAGAGCGTGCTGTTATTGATAATCCGCCAGTACTTATTCGTGATGGGGGCGTGATTGCGCCGGGTTATAATAGCGAGTTAGATGAGTGGCGTAACCTTAGTAAAGGCGCAACAGATGTACTTGAGCAACTTGAACAACGCGAGCGTGAACGTACAGGCATTAGTACATTAAAAATTGGCTATAACCGAGTACACGGCTTTTTTATAGAAGTGAGTCGCGCAAATTCACATTTAGTACCTGCTGATTATATTCGTCGCCAGACACTTAAAAATAATGAACGCTATATTATTCCAGAGCTTAAAGAGCATGAAGATAAAGTACTTGGCAGCCAATCAAAAGCGCTCGCGCTCGAAAAACAACTATACGAAGAGTTATTTGAATTTATAGCCCCGCACATTGAACAGCTGCAAATAATGGCCGCTGCGCTTGCTGATTTAGATGTATTAAATAACTTAGCAGAGCGTGCCTTTGCACTTAATTATGCTAAACCACAATTATGCGACAACGACAACATTAGCATTAAACAAGGTCGTCACCCAGTTGTTGAACAGGTAATGAAAGAACCCTTCATTGCAAATCCCGTAGAGCTTAATAGCCAGCGCAAAATGTTGATTATTACAGGTCCAAATATGGGTGGTAAATCAACCTATATGCGTCAAACAGCGCTTATTGTATTAATGGCGCACATTGGCTGTTATGTCCCTGCTGATAGCGCAAAAATTGGTAATATAGACCGTATATTTACGCGTATTGGTGCAAGTGATGATTTAGCCTCTGGCCGCTCAACCTTCATGGTTGAAATGACCGAAACCGCCACTATTTTAAATAATGCTACAGCGCAGTCTTTGGTGTTAATGGATGAAATTGGGCGAGGTACAAGTACCTACGACGGGCTTTCGCTTGCGTATGCCACAGCTGATCATTTAGCATCAAAAATTTCAGCTAAAACACTGTTTGCAACCCACTACTTTGAACTAACAGAGCTTGCAGAGCAAACCCAAGGTCTTGTAAACGTACACCTTGATGCAATAGAGCATAACGACACAATCGCATTTATGCATACAGTTCTCGACGGTGCAGCAAGCAAGAGTTTTGGTTTACAAGTAGCTGCACTTGCCGGTGTGCCTAAAGCGGTAATTGCGCAAGCTAAACAAAAACTTAAGTTACTTGAAAATCACCAAAGTGTTACTGCGCCTAATACAGAGCAACAAACGTTTTCATTTAATAACGACGCTGTTATTGAGCCTTCACAAGTCGAAGAACAATTAAGTGCTATTGACCCTGATAATTTATCGCCTCGCCAAGCGCACGAACTGCTTTATAAATTAAAAGCACTGCTTTGAACTTATAAATATACAGTTTAAATAAAAGGGAACTATTGTCTAAAAATAATAAGGCCAAAAGTAAATACTTTTGGCCTTATCTATATATTTAATATTTAGCTTCATAACCAAAGATTAAATATCTGTTTGGTTATTACCATTTTCGATTAAGTGCTTAATCATTTCCTCTGATTGGTTTTGAACATCTGCTGCTGGCGTGGCATCGTCAATACTTCCTCCACTTTGTGCTGGGCTATAAGCAATCGCGGAGCCTTCTTCATCAAGTAGATTATTTAAAGCGACTAACTGCTCTGTTTCGGAGTCAATTATTACATCGTTTATGCTCAGTGGTTCTGTTTCACTAACCTCTACCACCTGCTCTGCCGTGCTTGCCATTGTTCCTACATTTTCTAAATTGATGGTTTCGGTGTTTAACACTTCATCACCTTGCGTATCACCCAATGCTGACTCATCAAAAAATGATGCTGGCATAGTGTCGCCAGCACCTGAGCTTGCTCCATTATCGTAAATATTGCCGGACTCTATAAACACATCATTACCATTTTTAACTTGGTAATTACCGGCTTCGTCCACAGTATAGAAATACGCATTTTCAAGACCTGTACCCAGTAAATTTAAGAGATTCAGATCTAAATTAGTAGAGTCCCAATTACCTTGAGCATCTACAACTGCATATGGTGCTGAAGTTAATGCTAAATCAATGCTTAAAACTAATGAGTCAAAAATATAGACTTTACTTCCCTCACCGCCATCAGATGTACCTTCGTAACCAACTAAAACACTCACAGGAGGTAGAAATGGTAGTGACACATCTAGGAGGTACTCAGGCGTTACTGTAAAGTTAATTGGTGTTGTATCAATAACCAACCCAGATACGCTACCGCTTGAGGTTGTATTACCTGATGCATCAGTTGCTACTGCTGTTACAGTATAAGCCCCTTCAGATAAGGTCGTATTAGCTGTAGCACTCCATACACCTGATGCATCAACAGTTTCTATTAATACAATACTTTCAGTTGGACCACTAAAGGTAACAGTTACAGACTCACCAGGAGCGGCTGTACCTGTTATAATTGGGGTTTGATCTGCTGTTATTTCTAACCCAGAGTCAATTGTAATACCTGAGTCAATTGTGCCACTTGTGGATTGCGTACCAATATTACCTGCACCATCAGCAATGCTTACATCTACAGTGTAATTACCTTCACTAAGCACTTCTTCAGCCTCAACACTCCAGGTTCCACCATCACCAACTGTTTTTTCAACACTGTGCGAAGCACCAGCTGAATCTGTAAACGTAACTATAACCGCTGCACCTGCAAAGCTTCCCGTAACAGACCCTGTAACAGTAGGCGTTGTTTCTTGCCCTACAACTATAATTGGATCTATGACTACAGTTGGCGCTGTGTAATCGGTACTTGACACCATCGTATCGCTAGCTGAGTTACCCGCTGTATCGCTTATTGATGCTGTTGCACTAAAGCTACCTTCACTCAGTGCTGTATTCGCTATTACTGACCATGTGCCACTTCCTGAAACTTGAGCGGTAATAGTTTGTGAATCGTTATTAGCATCAGTAATAACTACGCTCAGCGTTGTACCTGCTGGTGCATTACTTGTCCCTGTAATGGTAGGTAGCGGATTATTAGTAACTGCTAACTGCTCAATTTCAATTGTTGGCGGTGTTAAATCAATTACGCCATCAAGGCTTGTAGTACTTGTACCACCTAAATTTTCAACCGTAGCAATCACTGTAAAAGTGCCTTCAGCTAATGGTACTGCAGGTACTAAAGTCCATAAACCTGCTATAGCCATTGTATTATAAGTGGTAGCCGTGCCGTCACTGTCAGTAATAACGACCTCTACGTTGCCATTTAATACATCTGTTGTGCCGCTAATGGTCGGCGTTATATCACTTGTATCAATTACTGGGTTTATCAACAAACTTGGCAAGGTTGTACTAACTGTACCAATTTGATTTACAGTGGTTTTATTTCCAGCGCTATCAATACTTATAGCCTCCACTGTAATTTCTCCTTCAGGTAATGCAGAAGCAATCACAGACCAACTACCATCTCCAAGAACAGTAGTTGTTACTGTTTGTACACCACCTGTTGAGTCAGTGATATTTACTGTAATTAGACTCCCTACTTCTTCATCGCTAGAGCCTGTAATTGTTGGTGTTAAAGTATTAAGTACTCCGAACGCATCTATTTCTAACGCAGGCGGAATGGTATCTATAGTCACTTGCTCAATGAGTGATTGCCCAGTATTACCTGCAGCATCAGTTATACTCGCATACACACTATAAATACCATCTAATAAGCTAGTTGTTACTAAAGACCACTTGCCATCGCTACCGACAATAGCATCGAAAACTGTTTCTTCACCATTACTGCCAATAACAGTTACATCAATGTCTGTACCTGGTGCTTCTTCTGATGTACCTGAAATTGTTAATATATCAGTATTGCTAATGCTCAGTGGTAAAATATCAACCACTGGCACCAGTGTATCAACGACGAATTCAAGCGTATCGGTAACTACGTTTCCTGCATCATCTGTAATGCTCACATTAGCAACGTGTTGCCCTTCAGTTAGCGCATCTATCTGGAGTGAAAATAACCCAGCTGCATTCACTGTCGTTGTGAGTACTGAACCACCGTCCAGCTGAATCTCTACCACACCATTAATTAAATCACTGGTACCTTGAATTATTGGCGATGAATCTGATGTTGATCCAATAACCTCTAAGCCAAGTGTTGGCGATATGGTATCTACAACATCGCTCACTAAGGTTGTTGTTGTTAAACCGACTTCGTTTACTATATCTACGGTTACATTAAATAATCCTTCAGCGAGAGATTGTGGTACTCGAATAGCCCAAGATTGATCGTCTTGCACTATTGCAACTAGCTCTTGTACCGCGTTCTCGCTATCAACAACTCTAACTAACACTTCCGTGCCTGGTGCTTGATCGGTTGACCCACTAATTATAGGCAGATCCCCCTCTCCAGTTACAAAGTTAACGACTGCATCGAGTAGCGGCGTTGTGTTATCTATATCTGCTGTTGTTATAGTCGTTGTATTACCCGCTTCATCTGTAGCTGATGCAGTCACTGTAGACAAGCCTATAATATTAATTGTCAGGCCAAGTAATTCCCAATCACCATTAGCGTCGGTGAGTACTTCATAAGTACTATCAACTAAACTTCCTGCAAGTCTAGTTGTTACAGTTACAGTTTGATTAGGGCCCAAATCAGAGGTACCAGATAGTGACAATAGCCCTCCAACTAAAAATGAAGGCACTATTGTTAACTCAGGTCCAACGGTATCAACTTCGCCACCGGTTTTACTATCAGTAGAAATATTGCCTGCAGCATCGCTAATAGTTGCACTTACACTGTAAACACCGTCAGCCAAAATATTATCAGCAGCCGCTTGCCAGTTACCATCAGCGTCTGTTTGGACTGTCATTTGATGAGAAGCCCCTGCAGAATCAGTAAAGGTAACAATAACATTGGCGTTGGCTTCGTTTGATGTGCCCGAGATCAGAGGTGTGCTGTCTTGTGTAAGTACTAGTGAACTTTGGTTAATACTAATCTCAGGTGCAATGGTATCTATAGTCGCGGTGACAAGTGCATCACCGGTATTTCCTGCATTATCGGTAATAAACACCTCAACAGAATAATCTCCTTGTGAGAGACTATTACCGGCCTCAACAGTCCAAGCACCGCCGGCTTGCACTGTTGTGTTTACAGAGTGCTCGTTACCTTGTGCATCAATAAATACGACAACAACGCTATCACCTATTGTTGCTCCGGTAACACTACCTGACACACTGGGAGTTAAATCGGTACTGCCAACAATGTCGTCAATGGTTACGATTGGTGCGGTTATATCAACTATACCTGTAGAGCTCGTATTTACAGGGTTACCAGCTGTGTCTGTAGTTGATGCGTTTATAGTATATGAACCTTCACTCAGCTCTATACTTGCTGCAACCGACCAAGTACCATCAGCCCCTACCGTCGCATTAATCGTTTGCTCATCGCCTAGGCTGTCAGTAAGTAAAATCACAACTATTGCGCCTTGTGGAGCTGTCGAACTTCCTGAAATTGTAGGTGTAGTATCATTAGACATTACCGGCGGTGTAATATTAAGTGCTGGTGGAGTTAAATCGATCACGCCCTCGCCCGCTGCATTACTCGTTAAGCCACCTTCAGTAACACTAGCTGAAACAGTAAATTCACCTTCTGGGAGAATATTTGTCGCATCGACACTCCACACCCCGCCTACCACAGATGTAGTTACAGTATGTGAAACGTTATTAACGTCAGTTATAACGACTGTGATTTCTGTGTTATCTGTCGCACTACTTGTGCCTGATATTGCAGGTGTTTGATCGTTTGTATCAACAATTGTATTAATATTAATTGTAGGCGCATTGGTATTTAATATTGCGGTACTATTTGCAACGGATTCATTCCCTGCGACATCAGTAACACTTGCAGAAACAGTAACTTCACCATCAGTCAGTGCATCTGTAATATCTACAGTCCAAGTACCTCCTGCACTAACAACAGTTGTGTAAATCTCGGTATTACCTCCGTTAGTCACAGTTACTGTAATACTCGTGTTTTCAGGTTCATTAGATGTGCCTGAAATAGTTGGCGTGCTCTCATTAATTGTACCTAATGCGTTTATAGTAATACTTGGTGCTTGAGTATCAATAAAACTCGAACCTGTATCGGAGCCTGCATTGCCAGCGTCATCGGTAATACTTACCTCTACATCATAATTGCCACCTGGCAAGCTTGGCGCCGTAACTTGCCAATCGCCGTTAGCATCAACTATTGCGGTTAAAGTATGTTTATCACCGTTGCTATCTGTAATAACTATATCGACCACCGTATTCTGTGGTTCAGTTGAAGTACCACTTATTATTGGTGTAGCAGTATTAAATACCGTTATATCATTAAGCACAACAACAGGTACTTGGGTATCAATTGTTAAATCAATTGTCGTGCTGCTGGTATTATTAGCGACATCGGTAATACTTACTTGCGCAGTATAATCACCATCAACAAGTGCTACGGGGACATCGACTTGCCAATTACCATCAGTATCCACCGTTGCTATTAGTGTTTGACCGCCGATAATAATGGTTACATCAGCACCAATCTCATTACTTGTGCCTGAAATAATTGGCGTCGTATCTGCTGTAGTATCAATAGGATTAACACTAAGAGTCGGTCCAATACTGTCTATCTCACCTTGTGCTTGCTCACTAGTTAAATTACCAACTTCATCACTTACCTCTGCAATTACAGTGTACTGACCTTGAGAGAGTTCTGTTGGTACTTCAACAGACCAACCTCCATTTGCTTGAACAATAGCCGTAAATTCTTGACTCTGCCCAGCGCTATCAACAACGGTAAGTTGTATCGCAGCTCCCTCCTCCATATCAGTGACGCCAGAAATTACAGGCGTAGCATCGTTCGATAAGGCATCAACAGTCACTGTGAGCGCTGGTGCTTCGTTATCAAAATCAAGCGAGTTAACAGTAACAACGTTACCAGCGGCATCACTTGCACTTGCTGTTACATAAGCAAGACCAAGTAAGGGAACTGTTATATTTGCAACACCCCATGAGCCATCAGCATTTGTCGTAGCTGTGTAAATCGCGCCTACAGCGCCACCTACTAAATACTGAGTAATTGTGATCACTGAACCTTCAGGTAAATCCGACTCTCCCGAAAGTGAAACTAAATTACCAGTTGCAAATGCAGGAATAATTCTCAGATCTGGTGGGGTTACATCCACTTCACCACTGTCTGTGCTTGTGCCAGTATTGCCAGCAGCATCAGTAATGCTGGCGCTAACACTGTAACTCCCTTCGGCTAAATCAGTTGGAGGGGTGGCA
>NZ_JAGJEJ010000019.1:0-74151 GCF_018101025.1 Pseudoalteromonas sp. MMG006 | reverse complement strand
CTATTTTACTTAGTTACTTTTTCTAAAAATGCTTTTCGCTCCGTCGCAGTGGCTTGCTGCCACCAAAAGTCGAGCATTTGGGGTGCACTTGGCATTCCTTTTCCATTTATAGGCGCAATAGGCTTTATTGGCTGACTAGGGCGTGAGGGCCCTGCTGGAACTGTGTTTTGCATTGCAGGTTTATTACTTGCAAGCTGGGTATTAGAAACAACACTTAAAGGTTTCGCCACCGCGCTACTTTTTGCTTTTAAACTTACTTGTGGTGCTTCAGCGAACACTTTTGCAGACACTGCATTTTCAGCACGGTTAAACACTAAGGTATAGTCTTTACCAGCCTCAATAGTTACATTCACCCAAAACGGTTCTGACTCTACAACTTCGTGTGTATCGTAATCATCTTCGTATAAGTCTGTATATTTGAGTTTTAGTTGATAAGTGCCCGGTGCAAGCTCTACATCATCAATACGGCTAAACAAAGAACTTTCCAGTATACGATCGCCCACTTGCAAAGGAACAAACTCTTCTGGGAAGTGAATATTTTCAGCATTAGCAGAAGAACTAAGTAGTAATGCAACAGCACTACCTATTAAAATTGGTTTAAGCATATTAACTCCTTTATTTGATTTCAGTTTGACACTGCTTTGAAAGTTTGTCATTAGTGAGCTTAAATTTCGTACCACTTAATTAGGGACACAGCATGAGCCAAGAAACTATTTTTACCAAAATAATAAATAAAGAAATCCCAGCAGACATTATTTATGAGGACGAAGACACACTTGCATTTAAAGATATAAACCCACAAGCTCCTTTTCATGCTCTTATTATCCCAAAAAAAGCAATTTCAACAATCAATGATATTACGCCTGAGAACTCTCATTTAGTCGGTAATTTGTATGTGGTTGCTGCTAAATTAGCAAAACAATATAACTTTAGCGATGAGGGTTACCGCGTAGTAATGAACTGTAATGAACATGGTGGGCAAACTGTTTACCACATACATTTACACATGCTTGGCGGTAAAGAAATGGGTTGGCCACCGTATCAGAGCACTAAAAAGTAAATTAATTATTTTAGTGAAATTATCCGGCTCAAATATTTAGTTACAAATGTTATGGTTTTTCATGATTATAAAGTGAAAAACAGTTACTTATTTGCAACATTTTATGTTTAAATAATCGTAAAATCGTATTTGTTCTTGAGTACATCGGCGACTTTCTAATACAAAAGGTGTGGAAGTCGTGGTAAACTCAATCAGTCAGCTTTATAAAAGAGTAAAAAACATGAGCAGTTCAGCCTTTTTGTTATTAGATCAAGAGCCAATTAACACTATTGGTATTAACGTTTTAGAACCTTTGTTAAAAACGCAAGGCCTTGACGTAACCACTGGTACAAACATTTTAGATGTGCCTGAAGGGACTCGACTTCTGTTTATTGAAACATCTAGTAAAGATGCATGGGGAAAGCTAAAAGAACAATTAGTAAACCTGCGTATTAAATGCGATATCATATTATTTAATCTAGACGAAAACCCAGAGCTCGCTAACCGCGCGCTATTAAGCGGTATTCGTGGTGTTTTTTACACAACAGATAACGCCGATGTATTAATGAAGGGCATTCGTTTATTACTTGAAGATCAACTTTGGTACCGCCGCGATATAATGTGTAACGCACTAAACCGTATGCTTCAGTTTAATAAAGATGCACTACATAAACTAACCGAAGGTGATATAGAGCCTGTTAAACTTACAAAGCGAGAGAAAGCAATAATCTCACTTATGAGCAAAGGTTCTAAAAACAAAGAGATTGCAGAAGATTTAAGTATTAGCCCGCACACAGTTAAAACTCACTTATACAGCGCATTTAGAAAAACTAAATGTCGTAATCGTATTGAGCTACTATCTTGGGCACAGCAAAATATTCCAGACGAAATTCGCTAACCTAAATATTTATTGGTAACTTTAAAAACAGACACTTAAGTGTCTGTTTTTGTATGTGTTATATGCTTGTCTAATACCATACTTTTTATTATTCTCAACTAAACTCCTTTTGCTGGAATATTAATGCTCGACTCCTTTACTCTTTTTTTTGCCAGCATTGCGACTATGATCGTCATGACTTTTCTTAACTTTTTAACATGGCGAACAAATAAAAATACTCCTGGTACGCTACTTTATATTTTTTATCCCATTTTATTGCTGGGTGCTGCAATAGGCTTTACCACAGTAGTCGAAAGTCACAACCTTGTTGTAGTAAGCATTGCCACCCTAATGATGTTTTCAGCGTCACTGGTGCATTGCTTGTCGTTAAGCCAGTTTTTAAATTACCGGGGCTTAAGCTTTAAATTTCTGTGCTCATTTACTCTTTTTAGCGCTGTAATGCTATTTTACTACTCATTTATAAACCCATCATTAGAAGAGCGAATACTAGCCTCAGATTTACAACACATAACCGAAGCAATATTTTTACTTTATATTTTTATAAAGTATGCCCGTAAGCCCTACCCCAATGGCAGTATTGTTTACATAACCATTTTAACGTTGGTTGTATTTAGCTTTATTGGCCGCTCATTTTTTATGGGTAACATCAACCAAGCAACGTTATCAGAAAGCGGCTGGTTTAGTTTATTACTTTTTTTGAATGGTGTTATTGCTCCCATGTTTTATGCCGCAGGCATGGCACTATTATGTAATGAACGCAGAGAGCAAAACTTAAACCAATTAGCCGACAAAGCACAAAAAGATTTGGAAATACGTGGCTTATTTTTATCAACGATTAGCCACGAAATACGCACTCCACTTAATGGCATACTCGGCAGTGCGCAACTGGTTATGAACCAAACAAGTGACACGCGAAATAAAGCCTACTGCGAGGCAATTATTAACTCCACCGAGTCACTTAACTTATTGGTCGATAAAGTACTCGACTATGCAAGCCTAGATCAAAGCGATGAAGCGCTTTACGAGGAGGATATAGAATTTAAGACATGGCTTAATAACTTATGCTTGTTATTGAGCCCGCTTGCAGAGCAAAAGCAGCTTAAGTTTGAGCTAATTTGTAATATTCCCGAGCAAGCATGTTATTACTGCGACCAACAAAAATTAAGGCAAATAATTATTAACTTAGTGGGCAACGCCATTAAGTTTACTGATTACGGAAGTGTTAAAATTCAGGTCGACTTAGTCCTCGAAAAGCAGCTTGAGCACACCATAAAAGTTAGTGTAAAAGACTCAGGCCCCGGCATCGAAAACGACGAAATAGCCTATCTCACAGAGCCTTATGTACAAAGTAGTGCCGGCAAAGAAAAAGGCGGCACAGGCCTTGGCCTTGCTATTACTAGTCGACTTTTAGAAAAACTAGGCAGTCGCTTAGAAATAGCCAGCCAATTAGGCACAGGCAGTGTATTTAGCTTTTCTGTAACCTTTGCTATAGGCGAATTAAGCCTTGTAGAGCAACGCCACCAAACAAAGGATTACCTAACAGGCCTAGATGTTTTGCTGGTTGAAGATTTAGATTTAAACCAAAAAATTGCCATTGAATTTATGGCCGATGATGAGCATAAAATTAAGCTTGCCAAAGATGGTAAAAGCGCTATTGAGCTGATGCAAGCCCATCATTTCGATGTTGTATTGCTTGATATGAACTTACCTGACTTCACAGGGCAAGAAGTACTCAAGCAGCTAAAACGCATAGATCATAAAAACCAGCGCACCCCTGTACTTGCTTTTACAGCAAGCCTTAGCCCTGATGAAGTAAAGGAATATTTATCTTTAGGAATAAAAGACATTGTGGGTAAGCCAATAAAACACGAAAAACTAAGACAAGCGCTTAGTGATTCTCAATCAAATCAGACAACAAATATTGCCGTAGAGCTTGTTGATACCTTATATGATGAAACCGCCGCAGAAACGCTAACGAGTTCGTTTAGTGAAGACGAAGTGTCGTCTATTTATAATGAGTTTGTCCTCTCTGCGCGTAACAAACTAATACGTTGCCAAGGTTTAATAGACCATCAACCCGAGCAATGCATTAAGTTATTGCACCGCCAAGCAAGCACCGCTTTACAACTCGGATTTAACCGCTACGGCATTGAACTGAAAAAGATAGAGCGCCGATTGCTTGATAATAAACCCCATAACAACCTGCTTGATGAAGCGTTAGAACTATGGCAGCGCAGCCTAGAGCAATATTTAAAGTACGTGCGCGGGCAGTTGGGGTAATGGGCTTTTTTACAGGTTAAGGTTTTTATTCTCTACCATACTTATCATTAAATCGCTCTATGTCGCTTTCATCTAGTACAGCGCCGGTTTGCACTTCAATGACTATTAACGGCTCTTTTTGATTGTTAGCTAAACTGTGTATTTGTTTTGCTGCAATATAGCAAGATTGGTCATGGTTGAGTGTTAATGCTTGCTCATCAATACGAACATCAGCAATACCCAATACCACCACCCAATGCTCTGCACGATGCTGATGGCGCTGCGTCGAAAGTTTAGCACCGCTATTAACGGTTATTTTTTTAACTTTAAAACCACTACCTTCAACCAAAGTGCGGTAGTTACCCCATGGACGATACACAATCTGATGGTGATTGAGTTTATCGCTTTGGCCCATTGCTAATTGTTTTAGTAATAAAGGTAAGCCATCGAGCTTATTTTTATCGGCAACAAGTGTGGCGTCGTGAGTGTGAATAATGGCTAAGTCACTTACCCCAAGCGTTGCGATACTATGGTCATGTTCGCTAATAACAAAATTATTAGTACTGTTTTGCGCTATATGATTTTGGTTTTCATTATTACCGTGCGCATCTTGCTTAGTAAGACTTGCAAGAGCGCTAAAGCTACCTACATCACTCCATTTAAGCGCAACGGGCATAACCGCTACATTATTGCTGCGCTCTAAAATAGCGTAATCAATAGAGTCACTTGGGCAGCTTTTAAGTGGCTCTATGTTTGGCCTTGTAAAACCTAAGTCGTGTGAAAACTGAGATGCCGCTTTCACACTGTGCGCTATTTTTGGCGCAAAACGTTCAAGCTCATTTAAATAAGCACGTGGCGTAAATAAAAACATGCCGCTATTCCAACTATAGCGGCCTTCAGCTAAGTATTTTTGCGCCGTAGCTAGATTTGGCTTTTCTTTAAATTCAGCGACTTCAAAACAGTTTGAGCCGGAAATTTTACTGCCTTGCTTTATATAGCCAAACCCGGTGTGCGCCTTGGTGGGTGTGATTGAAAATGTAACTAGCATGCCTTGCTCAGCTAATTTAACAGCATCATTTAACTGAAGTGTTAGCTCAGCAAAATTTTCAATATGATGATCGGCTGGCATCACCAACATTGGCCCTTCAATACCCTGCTGTAGTGCGTAATGCGCAGCTAACGCAATAGCAGGTGCCGTATTTTTACCCTGCGGCTCTAGTAAAAGCCCTTGCGGGTTAGCAATTGTGCTTTGCTCGGCGGCAATAAAACGGTGTTGCTCGTTACAAACAAGTATTGGCTTTGCAAACTGATCACCTGATACACGCGCTAAAGTGCTTTGTAATAACGAGTGCGTGTTATCAAGCAAGGGTAAAAATTGCTTAGGCATCGCTTGGCGAGAAAGCGGCCATAGCCGAGTGCCAATGCCGCCCGCTAAAATTACCGGTGTAATAAGGGATGTATTCATAAAGCCGCCAATAAAAATATCAGCGGCTATTTTAGCACTTAATATTTTTAGTGCTACGTGAAGATAATTTAAGTTAGCGTAAACGGATCGGCATCTAAATAAGCGGGAAACGCGGTTTTAAAATCTTCCAGCGGTGCTTTTTCAAGCGTTACAGTGAGTAACTCTTGCGTATTATTTTTTGCTTTAGCGAGCGTATCGCCTTTAAAGTCGTATACGGCCGTACCGCCATTGTGCGCAACGCCGTTACCGTCATCGCCAACACGGTTTACAGCCACTACGTAACATAAGTTTTCCATTGCGCGCGCCATTAATAACGTATCCCAAATGTGGCGACGAACTGCAGGCCAATTGGCTACGTTTATCATTACATCGTAGTCGTTATTATTACGTTGGAAAACCGGAAAGCGAAGGTCGTAACACACCTGTGGAAGTAGCTTAAAGCCATTAATTTCAAATGTTTTACGCGCTTGCCCTGCTACAACATAGTCGCCCTCACTTCCTAACCTAAATAAATGGCGTTTATCGTAATAATTCACTTCACCTTTAGGGGTTACCCAATAAAACCGATTGGCTTTTTTATTACCTTGTACAACTAATACCGACCCTGCAATAATTGCGTTATGCTTATGTGCTTGCGCTTTTAGCCAAGTGAGTACTTTGCCGTTTTCAGGCTCTGCACAATCAAGGTTAATAGCAAAACCAGTGGCAAAGGTTTCGGGTAATAAAATTAAATCGGGGTTAGCGGTTATCTCTGCTAATTTTTTATCGAACATGGCTAAATTGGCGTCTTTATCGAGCCAATGCAGCTCACTTTGCACTAAGGTAAGCGTTAAAGTTGACATAATATTTGCGCAGCCTCTATTAAGGTTTCATCGTTTTTAGCAAAACATAGTCGAATCACTTTATCATTTGAGGGCTGCTTATAAAACACACTAAGTGGAATCGCCGCAACACCTGCCTGCTCTACAAGCCAGTGACAAAAATCAACACCGTTTAAGTCAGACACATCACTATAATCGAGCAATAAAAAGTAAGTACCTTGGCTTGGTAAAATATTAAAGCGGCTATCACTCAAATGCTTTATTAATAAATCGCGTTTTTGCTGATAAAAACCACTTAACTCATCTACATGCTCGCCCTGTTGCTCTAGCATATCGGCGAGTGCATGCTGCGCTGGCGTAAAGCTTGAGAATGTAACGTATTGATGGATTTTTCTAAATTCAGTAGCTAGGTGTGCAGGTACAATGCAGTAACCCATTTTCCAACCTGTACTATGAAATGTTTTACCAAAGCTTGATATAACAAAGCTTTTTTCTCTTAGTTGCTCATCGCGCAGCATACTTAAATGTTGCTGGCCGTCAAAAGTGATGTGCTCATAAACTTCATCGCTAATTACAAAGATTTTGTGAGCACTTACCAACTCTTTAAGTGCTTTTATGTCTTGCGGCTGCAGTATTTTACCACTTGGGTTATGTGGCGTATTAACAATAATAGCGCGAGTATTTTTAGTGATTGATTGGCTAACTATCTGCCAATCAATTGTATAATTAGGCGCATTTAACGCAACATGTACTGCCTTACCGCCTGCTAACTCAATAGCGGGTTGGTAAGAGTCATAAGCGGGGTCGAATACGATGACTTCATCATCAGGGCGTACTATAGTTTGAATAGCAACAAATAGCGCCTCAGTAGCACCCGATGTAATCGTAACTTGCTCTGCCGCATTAATTTTTACAGCGTATTTTCGCTCAACTAAATTGGCTATTTGCAGCTGTAATCGTGGTACACCGCTTGAGGGCGAATACTGATTTACACCTTGCTGAACATAGTAATTTAGCTGTGTTTTTAAAAGTGCGGGAGCGTCAAATTCAGGAAAGCCCTGCGATAAGTTAATTGCTGAAAACTGATTAGCTAAGCCACTCATTTGGCTAAATATACTAACACCTAAATTTGGTAATTTACTTTCAAACACGTGATGCCCTTAATGATGGTTTTGCGCTCAAAGCGATGCTATCATTGCTTAAAACAGAAGTATAGCCGTCTAAAATAACAAGCTTAATGCTCATTAGTGAGGAACGTATGCAAAACAATACCGCTATTTCACAACTTATTGAAGCTGGAAAGTGGGTAAGCCAAAAAGGCTGGGTACCTGCAACTGGTGGCAATTTTTCATCACGCACTGCATCAGGGTTTGTAGTTACCGCTAGCGGCTTTGATAAAGGCCAACTGGGTACACACACCTTTATTGAGCTTGACCATGAAGGAAACCGCATTAAAGGTGCTGGCAACCCATCGGCCGAAACGCAACTGCATTTAGGTATGTACAAACTTATACCGCACGCTAACGTAGTGCTGCATACGCACTCGGTTGCAGCAACCGTATTATCGCGAGTGATAAAAAGCCATACGTTAAATTTATCAGGTTACGAAATGCAAAAGTCGCTCAGTGGTGTTACCTCACACTTAGATACCCTAAGCATCCCTATTTTTGAAAACGACCAAGATATAGAACGCTTAGGTTTGCTGTTAAGCGATCATCACTTACATACCCCTATTGAGCATGCTGTATTAATTCGTGGACATGGCGTGTACGTAGTTGGACGCAATTACAAAGAAGCACTTCGCCACTTAGAAGGCCTAGAGTTTTTATTTAGCTGTGAACTAGAGCGCATAAAAATAGAAGGCATTGAGGCAAACCTATAATGATAAAAGCAATTTTAACCGACATTGAAGGCACCATTACACGTATTTCTTTTGTAAAAGACGTGCTATTTCCGTATGCAGCAAAGCAATTGGCCACCTTTTTACGATTAAACGCTAAAAAAGCCCATGTTGCAGAGCAAATAACGGCTGTAAAAACGATTATTGATGAGCCTAACGCCGATTTAGAACGAGTCATTAGCGTTTTACTCACTTGGATTGAAGAAGATAAAAAAATAACGCCTTTAAAGCAATTACAGGGGCTTATTTGGCAAACTGGTTACGAACATGGTGATTTTAAAGGTCACTTATACCCAGATGCATTCGACTTTTTACAAGCGCAACATGCACAAAATATTGCGCTTTATGTGTACTCGTCAGGATCAGTTAGAGCGCAGCAGTTACTATTTAAATACAGCGACTACGGTGATATTCGCGCTCTTTTTAACGACTTTCTTGATACAAAAGTAGGCGCAAAGCAAGAGCAAGCAGCATATAACACCATTATTGAACAGCTGCCATTTGATGCAAGCGAGGTATTATTTTTAAGTGATGTAGCCGCAGAACTCGATGCCGCAAAAGCTGCAGGCCTTAAAACACTTCATTTAATACGTGATGGACAAACGCAAAGCGAGCATCCTTATGTGCATGATTTTACCAATGTTAAATTAGAGCAATTTATATGAGCCAATTAACAATTTATGCTGACAACAACCCTAAAAATGTACTTACCAGTACAGAAAATGCAGATGAAATTGCAGCGCAATTAGCTTTAGTAAATGTGCGCTTTGAGCAGTGGCAAGCAAATGCTCAAATTAACGAAAGCACTACAAATGAGCAGATCATTGATGCGTATAAAAATGATATAGCACGCTTAAAAGAAAAAAACGGTTACCAAACTGTAGATGTTATTTCGCTTGCTAAAGGTAACCCGGCTGCACCACAAATGCGTGAAAAGTTTTTATTTGAGCACACTCACAGTGAAGACGAAGTACGCTTTTTTGTAAAAGGCCAAGGGCTATTTTGTCTACATATGGGCACTAAAATTTACCAAGTGTTATGCCAAAAAGGCGATTTAATCTCAGTACCAACCCTTACCCCGCATTGGTTTGATATGGGTAGCGACCCAGAATTTACCGCTATTAGACTATTTAATAACACCGAGGGCTGGGTTGCAAAAAGCACTGAATCTGAGATTGCGAAGCAATTTCCGTTGCTTCCATAGGTAAGGTAATACGCTCCGCAAAGGGGAAAGTGGAGCGGTATTTAAAACTACTTAAGCGCCGCTAATGCCCCACTTTCTACATCACTTTTATCGTAAACACCGGTATCTAATACCCAACCTGTTACTAATTTTGCAGGTGTTACATCAAACGCGGGGTTGTAAACATTGGCATTAGTTGGCGCCCATAACGCTTCACCAAAACTGCCACTTACACCACGTACTTCTGCGCTATTTCGCTGCTCTATTTCTATATCACTTCCGCAAATGGTGTGTGTATCAAGTGTGGTCACGGGGGCTACAACATAAAAAGGAATATTATGAAAATGCGCTAATACCGCTAAATTATACGTTCCCACTTTATTAGCAAAGTCGCCATTAGCGGCAATACGGTCTGCCCCTACAACTATTTTATCAACCTTGCCTGCCGCCATTAAACTTGCTGCCATATTATCGCAAATGAGTGTGTACGATATTTTCCAGCGCTCAAGTTCAAACGCAGTTAAACGCCCACCTTGTAATAATGGACGGGTTTCATCAACCCATACATGTACATTGCCATGTTGCTGCTGCGCTTTATAAATAACACCTAAAGCAGTGCCTATCCCTGCGGTTGCCAATGCGCCGGTATTACAATGCGTTAAAATGTTATCGCCGCTGTTTATAAGTTCAGCGCCAAAGGTTGCCATACGTTCACACAACTCAATGTCTTCAATAAATAGGCGCTCGGCAGTGGCTACTATAGCTATTACAAAATCACTTTGGTTAAGCGCTTTTCGTAATGCGGCCATGCAATGCATTAAATTAACCGCTGTTGGGCGTGTGGCTTCCAGCTCATTAATAGCATCATCAAGCGCTGCTTTTGTAGCGCCTTGCTCTGCTAAATAAGCAACAAGCAAGCTAGCACCTAAACCAATTAAGGGCGCTCCACGAATTTTTAGACTAATGATCAGCTCTTTCATGGCTTCAACGCTACTGCACTCGTGCCACACTTGCTGATGCGGAAGTAAATATTGGTTTAGTACACTCAATGTACCGTTTTCATATTTTAAACTGCTTGCTACTAAGTTTTGCATGGTGACTTTGCTTAATTTAAATGCGTAAAGGTATTTTACATCAGTTTGAATAACTCTCAAGTTAGACTTGTAGACATCTAAACATTTAAAGGTATAGAATGCCCAAAAAGTTAATGTGAGATTTGACCATGGCTAACTATGTCGCTTTTAATCCGCAGCGCGCAATCGAATACGTAAATTCGTTAATTGATTCTAAGCAATGTGATTTTTTTATCGCAGGGCAAAACTTATCTGCGTATGAGTTTGGTGACGGCAACCTTAATTTAGTTTTTAGAGTGAGTAATGAGCAAAGCAACAGCATTATTTTAAAGCAGGCACTACCTTATGCCCGCTGCGTGGGTGAGTCGTGGCCATTAACGCTTGATAGAGCCCGCATTGAAGCGCAAGTATTACTTAATCATGGTGCTATTTGCCCCAAATACACGGCAAAAGTGCTGCATTACAATCATGATTATGCACTCACTATTTTAGAAGATTTAGGCAGCTTACAAATATTGCGCGCTGCACAAAATAACGCGCAGCAATTCCCTAAATTAGCCCAGCATGTGGCTACTTACTTAAGCCACACAGGTTTTTACAACTCAGATTTTTACTTAGCCGCTCAACACAAAAAAGCATTAGTTAAGCAATTCACTAACCCTGAGCTTTGCCAAATAACCGAAGATTTATTTTTTAGCGATCCGTACACAGATCATGAGCGCAATAACTTTCCGGCGCAGCTAGCTGCGCAAGTGAAAGCTCTTCGCGATAACCGAGTACTTAAGTTAGAGATAGCTAAATTAAAAGCTAATTTTTTATCTAACCCGCAAACATTACTACACGGCGACATGCACAGCGGCAGCATTTTTGTTGATACAAACACAACTAAGATGATTGATCCCGAGTTTGGCTTTTTTGGCCCTATAGGATTTGATATTGGCTCTTTTATTGGCAACTTACTACTAAACTACTGCGCACAAGCAGGGCATATAGAAGAGTTTGTTGCTCGTCGTAACTATCAAACACATTTGCTTAGCTGCATTGTCGAAACCTACAACTTATTTGAACAACACTGGCTTAATTTAATTAATACCAAAACAGTAGATGAGGCACTTAATAGCGATGCTTATGCGCAATATTTTATGAAAAACGTGTTGCAAGATGCTATAGGTTACTGTGGCGCAGAGCTTATTAGACGTACCATAGGGTTAGCACACGTAATTGATATTGATAGCATTAGCGATGAAAGCACACGCCTTAACGTACAAAAGCAAACACTGGCACTAGGCGAGCAACTGATTTTAAATGCGCAAACCTGCGAAACAAAAGATGCCTTTTTTAGTTTGTTAATAAGCCAGCTTAATTAAAAAAGGCGCAAAGGCGCCTTTTTACCTGTAATGCAGTTACCAGCGCTTATTGACGCATTTATTTGCGCTCTTATTGATAGTTCTCATAAATTTTATCTAACGGCTCAGAAAGCCCGCTTTCTTGCACTATTCGCACATGTTTACGCCCTAATTCGCGTGCACTTGTTACACCACATGAGTGAGCAATTAATCCAGCGCCATAATGAATATACCTATTATAGTTAGCAACTCGCTGCGCTTTACCTGCAACGTTTAAGCCCTTTTGCAATCGTTTATTATGGGTGGTGATCCCTGTTGGGCAGGTATCTTTATTACATTGCATTGCCTGAATGCACCCTAATGCAAACATATGCCCACGAGCAGATACAACAAAATCTGCGCCAAGCGCAAGTGCCCACGCCACTTTTGAAGGAACAATAAGTTTACCTGATGCTATAACTTTTATACGCTCTCTAAGTCCATGCTTTTCAAGCATATTAACAACAAGCGGTAAGCTTTCACGCAGTGGTAAACCAACCGAATCTAATAGCGGTTGCGGCGCAGCGCCCGTACCACCATCGGCACTATCAATTGTAATAAAATCAGGGGCTGACTCAACGCCGCGATGATTTATTTCAGCAAAGAGTGTTTCAAGCCAAGTGTAATCACCAATTACCGCTTTAAAGCCAGTCGGTTTGCCTGTTGCGTTGCGCACTGTGGCAATCATATCTAAAATATCACTAGGCTTTTTAATTTCAGGGTGACCATTTGGACTAATTGAATCTTGTCCTTCAGGTATTCCTCTAATTTTTGCTATTTCAGCATTTACTTTTCGACCAGGCAGCATACCGCCTTTACCAGGTTTTGCACCTTGGCTCATTTTAAGCTCGAACATTTTAACTTGATCATGAGCTGCAATTTCTTTTAGCTTGTCGGTGCTTAAGTTTCCATGCTCATCACGCACACCATATTTTGCTGTCCCAATTTGAAACACCAAATCGGCCCCACCTTCCAAATGGTAAGGGCTCAAGCCCCCTTCGCCCGTGTTCATCCAACATCCAGCAAGCTTTGCCCCTTTTGATAAAGCACGTACCGCTGGTTTTGAAAGTGCACCAAAGCTCATACCTGACACATTAAATAATGAGTTTGTGGTGTAAGGCGTTTTACAATGCGGCCCAAGAGTAACATTACTTGGGTCGAGTGCTTCCTCATCTAAAGTAGGAAAAGCACAGTTCATAAACATGACTGTACCGGTTACTTCAAGGCTTTGTGTTGAGCCAAATGCCGCTGTGCGATCTACATCTTTTGCCGCACGGTAAACCCAACTTCGCTCTGCGCGGTTAAATGGCATTTCTTCTCTGTCTTGGGCAAAAAAGTATTGCCTAAAAAATTCACCTTGGCGTTCAAAAAAATACCTAAAGCGGCCAATAACCGGGTAGTTGCGCCTAATTGCATGTTTTGTTTGTGTAATATCACGAAAATAAAAAATAATAACAGTTAGAACAATTAGCCCAAGTGCGACAATAAAAATACTCGCAAATACATCAATACTAAAAATTATAAAGTTGCTCATCCAAGGCCCCTTGATGGCTGTTTTAAAAAATAAAAAAGGTGTTGCGCCAAAATGACACAACACCTTTATTTGTTCAAGGTTTATACGCCTTGAGCGTTAATTTTGCGAATTTTCTAGCTCGTTTTTAATGTATAAACGCACTTGTGTTTCTAGCACCGATAATGGCACAGAGCCATGTCGCAATACTTGATGATGAAACTCACGTATATCAAAGTTTTGCCCTAGTGCTTGCTCAGCTTCTGTGCGTAAACGTTTAATTGTTAGCTCACCAATCTTGTATGAAAGTGCCTGCGCAGGCCACGATATATAACGGTCGGTTTCGGTTTTTACATTATGAAGTGAAAGCGCCGTGTTCTCGCTCATAAAGTTCATAGCACGCTCACGACTCCAGCCGTACATATGCATACCTGTATCAACCACTAAACGTGCAGCTCGCCACATTTCATACGTTAAGCGCCCAAAACGGCTGTATGGGTCTTGGTAAAAGCCAGCCTCTATTCCTAAATATTCAGAATAAAGCCCCCACCCTTCACCAAAGGCAGAAAGGTACGCATTTCGACGATAGCTCGGTAAATCTTCAAGCTCAGCATTTAGTGATATTTGTAAATGATGCCCAGGTACAGCCTCATGCAGAGTAAGCGCTTCTAAAACGTAAAGTGGGCGCTTATCAAGCGCGTATGTGTTTACCCAATAAAAGCCAGCCTGATCGTCACGGCTTGAGCCTGAATAACGCCCTGTTGTGTATTTTGGCGCTATAGCTGCAGGCACCGGCGCTACACCATAAGGCATACGCGGTAATGTATGAAATAACTTAGGTAGCTGCGCATCCATTTTTTTTGCAATATAAGCCGCTTCCCTTAAAAGCTGCTCTGGTGTTGTTGCATAAAATTGTGGATCGGTTCGTAAAAAGTGAACAAATTCAGCAAACGTGCCTTTAAAGCCCACCTCCGCTATGACCGTTTCCATTTCACTACGAATACGAGCCACCTCCTTTAAGCCTAACTCGTGGATCTCTTTAGGTGTCATATCTGTGGTGGTGTAGTATTTAGCTCTATTTTTATAAAATGCCTCGCCATTAGGCGTATCTGAAATACCAATACTTGTACGAGCTCCGGGTTGGTATTGCTGGGTGAAGAACGTTAAATAATCTTTATAAGCAGGGATAACTTTATTTTTTAACACAGCCTTAGCTTGTTGCTGAAGAGCGTAAAAGTCACTATCACTCAAGCCCGCTGTATTGGTTAAAAATGGTTTATAAAATTCTGATTGGGTTACATCGTCAACAATATAGGTTGTTATAGAGTCTTCGTAGCCTTTAAGTACAGCTTTTGGTTGAGTGAGACCGGTTTCTAGGCCTTTTTTCATCCAATAGATATTTTGCTCAAAAAAGCGTGGAATTTGCGCCAAACGCGCAAGATACACTTCTAAATCTTGCTCTTTTTTATATTGAGAGCTGTTTATTATGTAAGATAACCCAGAATGAAAGCCATATTCCGAAGTGAGTGGCATGTAGTGCGCATGAAATACATATTCATCAACGCTGTTTTGGACCTGCGCACGAATAATACTAAAGTTAATTTGGTTTTCATCACTCAATTTAGCAGTATCAACTGCATCTAAATCAGCCAAGAGTTGTATTTTATTTTTATATTCTTGTTCTAAATAATCAGGCGATAAGTTAGCTAACAAATAACCATCAACACCCTGAGGGCTGCTATAAGGGCTTGTACTTTCTCTATATTGCACAATAGATTGTGCAACTTTAGTAAATTGCTCATTTGCATTTGGGGTTGTTATTTGACATGCACTTAATGAACATAAAACAGCCATACTAAAAAGAGACTGGCGAAACGTTTTTGGTAATAAATAATTCATTATAATTTAGCTTAGTAATGCAACAGATTGCTTTAAGCTATCGTAGAGTAAATAAATAGCAAGTAAATGAGATGAGCTTTACTGTATTGGCCTCCCAAGCTTTAAGGTTTTATACATAAAAGTATATAAAAATCAGTTTAATTGATGACAAAAGCAGCGGTTAAACGGTTAAAACTAAATTTATGTTCCCTAACCCTCATTTTTGCTTTTAAATGGCCGCTAATATGGTTACTGTTTTAAAACAATAAAAGCTCGGACGCATTACCACCTCACGGAATGAGATATTTTAAACCTGCGATTAATGCGTACTTAGTTGGTGTTTAATAATGATGTTCCATGATTCCATGGCTATTGCTCAAGAAAAAATGACTAAAGTGTGTATTTTTTTAGAGCGCTTTTCGCTTCCCCCTACGCCACTTAACTATCAAGTTATTTATACTTATACTAGCCAAGTTAATAACAAACTAAATGATGCCTTAGACCGCATAATTTCTAAAAATGATAATATTGATAGTGTTTTAATAGAGCAGCTCTATAGTGAGTTTTTAAATACTGGCCATACAACACAAATCAATATGATTCAAAATGTTGATAGTGTAATAACGTCGCTCTCTAACAACGCCCAAGCAACGGAAAAACAAATAATTCGCTTTGCAGGCCACGTAAGTGAATGTGTGCATACACTTGATGAAAATAATATAGAGCAAAGTCGCCAAGCGCTTAGAGGCCTTAACAACCAAACTGCTGAGTTGTTGAATCAACATAAGCAATTTAAACAAGAGTTAATCAAAGCCAAACAGCTGCATCAAAAAACACAAAAACAGCTAACCCAACTTCGAAAGCAACACATTGTAGATACCCAAACAGGCCTCTATAAACGCTATTACTTAACGCAGCAAGCTCAAGCTTGGAGCAACCAACAAAAATCAATTTGCGCTATTGCTATTCAAATAGACAACCTTGAACACTTCACACAAAACTATGGAGACATCATTGGTGAAGTAATATTAAATAAGGTAGCAAAACAATTACAAAAATATGTTTTTCAAAGCGGCCTACCGGGGCGTACAGCTAAAGATCAGTTTATTGTTTTGTTGGCCGATATTGATGCTGAAACCGCAAACTTAATAGCTGAAAAAGTGCGTAACGGTGTTGAAAAACTTCGCTTTGTGAGCTCAAAAACAGGTATTAAACTGCCTAGTATTGACCTATCACTAGGAATTGCTCAGCATCAACATGAAGATGATTTTAATAAGTTAGCTAAAAAAGCCTCCCAAGCGGCATTTAAAGCTCGCTCTTTAGGGCTTAGCAGCTACACCGCTGGTCAATAAATTACCTGATAAATCATATTCAAATTGCACCTACCGCGTACAATCAAGTACACTAACCTCTATTGTCACGATAGAGATTAATCATGAACGAAACCGAACAAAAGACCACGCATTTTGGATATAAAACAGTAGCCGAGAACGACAAAGCTTCTATGGTTGCTGATGTATTTCACTCAGTTGCTGCAAAATACGATGTAATGAATGATTTAATGTCTTTTGGTGTGCATCGTTTGTGGAAACGCCAAACCATTGCAAGCTCAGGTGTTCGTAAAGGCCATCACGTTCTTGATTTAGCCGGAGGCACTGGCGATTTAACAGCAAAATTTAGTCAATTGGTTGGCGAAACTGGCCAAGTTGTATTGGGTGATATCAACTCATCTATGCTTAAAGTTGGTCGTGAAAAACTGCATAATCTTGGCTTAGTTGGCAATATTGATTACGTTCAAATGAACGCCGAAATGCTACCATTTCCAGATAATAGCTTTGATGTGATCACCATCGCCTTTGGGTTACGTAATGTAACCGATAAAGACAAAGCATTACGCTCTATGTACCGTATATTAAAGCCAGGTGGTCGCTTACTTGTATTAGAGTTTTCAAAACCTGAGCATGAACTACTTAGTAAAGCTTACGACTTTTACTCGTTTAATTTATTACCAACCATGGGCAAAGTAGTTGCTAATGACAGCGAATCGTACAAATACTTAGCTGAATCCATTCGTATGCACCCAGACCAAGACACTCTAAAAGCAATGATGGAAGATGCAGGGTTTGAGCAAACAACATATCAAAACCTTACTGGCGGAATTGTTGCTCTACACCGTGGTTTTAAATATTAAGGCAGGCATTTATGGCGCTTGATAACACAGCTAACAATAATAGTGGCGTAACACCCGCTGAGTTTTTTATGTTACCTAATTTTATACTGTCGCTTATTGAGCGAGTACTAAATCAAGCGCTTAATCTTGACCCGCAATTATCACAAAAGCTAAGTACAGTTAAACATCAGCGCTTAGTAGTTGAAGTAAGAGACTGGCAGCAAAGTATTCAGCTAATTTACAGTGATGAACAATTGCATTTATACAGCGCACTAAATAACGAAAATGCAGATTGCATGATAAGCGCCGATATAAATACGCTGTTAGCACTTAAAAACCCTGCAATGCTTACTCAATTGATTCGCCAAGATAAGCTCGACTTACAAGGCGATTTAAACATTGCACAAACCTATAGTAGTGCGTTTTCAAGCCTTGATATTGATTGGCCTGAGCAACTATCTAACTACATTGGTGATGCTCCTGCTCAACTGTTATTTCAAAACTTAACGATGCTCAAACATCAAGGCACTAAAGCTCACACAAAAATAAGTACAATGCTTAGCAGCTTATTCCAAGATGAGCTCGCGATAACCATTCATCCGTTAGAGCTCGAGCAATTTAAACAGCAAAATAGAGCGCTAAAAAGTAAAGTAGCGGCTGTTGAGCAGCGCATAAACACCTTGTTAAACTCTTTCTCACCTTCTGATACACGCTAAGGACTTTTTTGTGTCGACTGCACGTTTGTATTACATCACTAAAACACTACTTAGCTATGGATTAGACGAGTTAGTACCTAAACACAAAATCCCTTGGTTTGGTAAAGTAGCGCGAGGTAGTTTGTTTTGGTTACGTAACCAACATAAGGAAAAACCAGCTGGTTTACGCCTACGCTTAGCATTACAAGAGCTTGGCCCTGTGTGGATTAAGTTTGGCCAGATGCTCTCTACTCGCCGTGATCTACTCCCACACGATATCGCACTAGAGCTTGCTTTTTTACAAGACCAAGTTGAGCCATTTGAAGGTGAGCTTGCACAACAAATAATAGAAAAAGCACTCGAAATTAACGATATAAGCGAGCTATTTAGTGAGTTTTCACAAACACCACTCGCATCAGCTTCTATTGCGCAAGTGCACACAGCGAAATTGATTGATACTCAAAACATTGAGCAAGATGTAGTAATAAAAGTAATTAGACCCAATATTCACGAACAAATTAATGCCGATTTAGCGCTAATGGAAAAGCTCGCTAAAGTACTGGCTAAAATACTTAACGAAGCTAAGCGTCTTCGCCCTGTTGAAGTAGTAAAAGAATACAAAAAAACACTACTCGATGAACTCGACTTAATGCGCGAAGGGGCCAATGGCATTCAATTAAAGCGTAATTTTGAAGGCTCAGAATCATTATATATACCTGCAGTTTATAGTGATTATAGCCGAAGCAATGTGCTCGTAATGGAGCGTATTTACGGGATACCAGTATCGGATACCGAATCATTAATTGCGCAAAACACGAACATGAAATTGCTAGCTGAGCGCGGTGTAGAGGTATTTTTTACACAAGTATTTAGAGACAGTTTTTTTCATGCAGATATGCACCCAGGCAATATATTTGTTTCTCGCGAACACCCTGAAAACCCGATGTATATTGGTATCGACTGTGGCATTGTTGGCACGCTAAACAAAGAAGATAAGCGCTACCTCGCTGAAAATTTTATTGCCTTTTTTAATCGCGATTACCGTCAAGTTGCACAGCTTCATGTTGACTCTGGCTGGGTACCACCCGATACCAGCATCGAAGAGTTTGAATTTGCAATACGTACCGTGTGCGAACCTATTTTTAATAAGCCACTGGCTGAAATTTCATTTGGCCATGTACTAATTAATTTATTTAATACAGCAAGACGTTTTAATATGCAGGTACAGCCGCAACTGGTATTACTGCAAAAAACATTACTTTATGTTGAAGGGCTAGGCCGACAGTTATACCCACAGCTCGACTTATGGAAAACGGCTAAACCATTTTTAGAAGAATGGGTAAAACAACAAGTAGGCCCATTATCAGTACTGAAACAAATGTATGCTAACTTGCCGTTCTGGGCTGAAAAAATGCCAGAGCTGCCTGATTTAATTTATCAAAATTTAAAGCGCACACCTCAGGTTTACCCTCAAGAGCAAAAGGGTTCTCATAAACCTTTAATATTGAGTGTATTTGGTGGTGCGACTATGGTTATGGCAACGCTTTGTTACTTGCAACATGATTTTATCGTTGCGGGTATTGCTATTAGCTTATCAACAATAAGCTTTATAGCAGCATGGCGTAGCTCATAAACAAAGTGCTATTTGTGCTATTGGGCGTATAATTAATTTTTAAAATACGTATTTAATCGTTTATTTATTGGAGAAAAACATGGGTCTTGGTGGTATTAGCATTTGGCAGTTATTAATTGTTTTGGCAATTATTGTTTTAATCTTCGGCACGAAAAAATTACGTGGTATGGGTGGTGATATTGGCGGTGCTGTTAAAGGCTTTAAAAAAGCAATGTCGGACGATACGACAACCGAGCAAGAAAAATCAGAGCAAATTCAGCAATCAGAGAAAAGTACAGTTCACGATACTACCACCACTGAAAAAGCCAAAGAAAACGATAAGGCTTAATTAGAATGGGAATGTGGGAACTTGTTGTTATTTTTATTGTTGGCTTAGTGGTACTGGGTCCTGAGCGTTTACCGGTTGCTATAAGAACAGTGAGTAAATGGATCAAAACAGCTAAGTCGATGGCTAATTCAGTTAAAGCCGAAGTAAGCGAAGAGCTGCGCGTTCATGAACTTCATGAAAACCTAAAAAAAGCAGAACAACAAGAGCTAAAAGATTTAAGCCCAGAGCTACAAAACTCATTAACAGAGCTACAAAAAGCAGCTAAATCTGTTACCCACAGCTACAAAAAAAACCAACCTGATGCACCAAACAACAACGAACGTGATGAAAAAAAGTGAAATTTATTTCTCACTTTGTGGTCAACTTACTACATGGTATAAAAAATAATGGCTGAGGAAGTTAAATCGGGATTTGTAGCGCATTTAATTGAGCTACGTGATCGGCTTATTAAATCACTGCTTAGTATTTTAGTGATATTTATTGCGCTAGTATATTTTGCAAACGATATATATGCATTTGTGGCTGCACCTTTGGTTTCACATTTACCAAGTACTGCAACTATGATTGCAACCGATGTAACTGCACCCTTTTTTGCCCCCTTCAAATTAACGTTATTTGTGGCTTTATTCGCCTCTATACCGTGGATATTGCATCAAATTTGGGGGTTTATAGCGCCAGGGCTCTACCAGCATGAAAAGAAAATGCTGATGCCTATTTTGGCTTCAAGTATTTTGCTGTTTTATGGTGGTATCGCATTTTGTTACTTTGTAGTGTTGCCAATTATATTGGGGTTTTTTACAAGTGCCGGCCCCGAAATGATGACACTTGCACCGGATATAAGCAGCTATTTGGGCTTTGTACTTAAGCTGTTTTTTGCTTTTGGTGTAGCGTTCGAAATACCTGTAGCTATTATGCTGCTATGTTGGAGCGGTGCAACAACAACTAAAAGCTTAAAAGAAAAGCGCCCTTACATTGTGGTTGGTGTATTTGTTGTGGCTATGTTTTTAACGCCACCCGATGTATTATCACAGACTTTATTAGCACTTCCCATGCTGCTTTTATTTGAGCTAGGGCTAATTTTAGCGAAATTTTATACAGTTAAAGAACAACAAGAATCTGAGGAATAAAATGAAAAAGCAACTACTCTCACTACTGGTTTTAATAAGCGCGCCCACATTTGCAGCACAAGAAATTAACGTTCAAGCATTGCAAGCATGTAGCTTTATTGAAAATGATTTTAATCGCTTACTTTGCTACGACAACACGGTTGCAGGCAAACCACTAACAAAACCAAGCGAGAAAAAAACACTTACTCCGCCAAAACCAGTTGCTAATATAACGCCTAACGTAAGCGCTCCCGTTGCAGCAGTTGCAACATCAGCAGCAAAAACTGATGACTTTGGTCTAGAGCATAAAGAAGCAGATGAAGAAAAAGATACGCAGGTAAAGGCAGTTGTTACATCTGTAGAGAAAGCAGCTTATGGCGAGCTAATAATTACATTAGATAATAATCAACAATGGCGCCAAATCGGCTCTGATAGCATGCGCTTGAAAGAAACAGATACCGTGACTATTAGCCGAGGTGTATTTAATTCATTCCTACTACGTAAAGAGGGTCAAAACCGCTCTATTCGTGTGAAGCGCACTCAGTAATGACTAATACCTTAATTGATGCAGGTGTTAATTTAACTAATCATCAATTTGATCAAGTTCATGATGACGTAATTGCCCGCGCAGATGCTGCGGGCGTTTCAAAAATGCTCATTATAGGTTGTGATATCGCAAGCAGCCAACAATCGTTAGAGCTAGCGATTAAGTACAACCAATATGCAACAGCAGGTATTCATCCACATGATGCTAAATTGGCGACGAGTGAATTAGAAGAGCAATTAACCACGCTTGCAAATAACAATCAGGTTATAGCTATTGGTGAATGTGGGCTGGATTATAACCGTGATTTTTCACCTCGTGATGTGCAACGTGACGTTTTTAAACGCCAACTCGCTTTGGCTGAAAAGCTAGATTTACCAGTATATTTGCATGAACGCGATGCAAGTGAAGACATGCTAAATATTTTGCGAGAATATAACGTACGCGGTGTTCTTCATTGCTTTACAGGTAATACACACGCATTAAAAAACTATTTAGAGTTGGGCCTTTATATTGGCATAACCGGCTGGGTGTGTGATGAAAGGCGCGGTCAAGAACTGCAAAAATTAGTTCCAAGTATTCCTTTAGAACGACTGTTAATAGAAACAGATTCACCTTTTTTAATTCCACGAACAGTAAAGCCAAAACCGAAATCACGTAAAAATGAGCCCGCGTTACTGCCTTATATTTGCCAAACAATTGCTCAGCTTTATCAAATTGATGAAAGCGAAGTTGCAGATCAAACGACAAAAAACTTTTACCATGTTTTTGGTTTAGAGAATCGTTAATGACGCACGCAAAGGTATTTTTAGGCCTGTTATTGCTTCTTTGTTCTTTTTGCTCTTTTGCTAATCCTGTTGTAACTAAAAACTTTAAATCTGTAAAAGTAGATACATTAAGTTATTCTTTCTCACCTACCTCTGCACAAGATGCCTATATAAATAATAAGTCTAATTGGCGAGCAATAACTAATGAGCCTCTAAACTTAGGTTTTGAGCAGCGCCCTGTATGGCTAGCATTTACAATTAAAAATACGTTAACAGTGAATACCTCTTCTTTGCTTTCTTTAGATAACCCGCTTTTAAATGAAGTACAGATTTATCACTTTTACAACTCCAAATTACTATCGCATACTCAGCTTGGCGATGCATTTGCGCTTTCACAGCGAACGCTTAAGAGCGAATCTCTACTAGCAAAGCTAACACTACCCGCAAACAGTGTGAGTACTATAATTATAAAAGTAAGTAATTCTGCAGGATTACGTGTGCCTATTACACTTTGGCAACAAGACGCATACCTTGTCCATAAATCAAAACTTAATTTGATTTATGGACTACTCATAGGCTTTTTGTTTTCACTTGCTATCAGCTGCTTAGTTTTATATGGTTTTTCGCGCAAGTTATACTTTGCTTACGCTGGTGTAATCACTCTCATTTTAGGCGTGTTACTAGCGTATTTGTGCGGTTTTGGGGTGCGTTACTTTCACCCTAACACGCCTGCTGCACAGCAGTTTATGATCCCTGTATTACTCATGCTTACAACACTTGTGTTTTTACCACTTCAAAATCAAATATGTGAAATAAAAACATCTAAACTTGTTAAAGGGCAAAACATAATAACGAGTATATTTGCAGTGACCTTACTATTTACTTGGGCCCTGCCTAACGCACTACTGACTATTTTTTGCTTAACAGCTACACCTATTGTTATTTGCTATTATCTCGCTACAACAATAATGTACATGCACCATACACCATCAAAACCAGTACAAGCGTTAACCGTTGCCCTGATATTCTTTTTACTCGCTCTTGCTTACCTAATTATTGTTGTTTTTGGGTTGTACCCGCTGAGTATAAGTAGCTTAGCGTTTATATTTATTTGCTTTTTTAGCAGTACATTCTGTTTATGCTTTGGCGTTTTGAAGCAGTTTATATTAGAGCGCGATGAGCAAGTAATTACACAGCAAACCCTAATTGCTGAAAATGCCGCCCAAGATACACTTCTAAAAGAGCGTTTAATGCTACAAGAACAAGCGCAAAAAGAGCTTGAATCGCAAGTTGATGAGCGTACTTTTGAGCTGCAGGTTACACTTCGCGAGCTTGAAGATAAAAATCATGAGCTCGAGCAGCTTAATATGGAGGATGCGCTTACAGGTGTAAAAAACCGCCGCTTTTTTGATAAAAAACTCATTATGGAACTTCGTCGCTCACGACGTGAACAAACGCCATTAAGTATAATTATGCTTGATATAGATAGATTTAAAAGCATCAACGATAATTACGGACATTTAACTGGTGATCAAGTTATTCGCGCAGTTGCTGATACAATTAAACAACATTTAAAGCGCCCCCTTGATGATGTTGCACGCTATGGTGGTGAAGAGTTTGTGATTTTGTTACCAAATACTGCCCATAATGGCGTACTTGATATTGCTGAAAAAATACGTAAAGCAATTGAAATCAACCAAATAAATGTGGCTGGCACATTTATTAATACTACCGTAAGTGCGGGGACATACACCGCCGTTATAGATGATATAAACAACCCTGAGCTTTTTACTCATAACGCCGATAAAGCACTTTATTACGCAAAACAACACGGTCGTAACCAAGTAATTAGTTTTCCAATACCACAGTAGGAGCATAGATTATGGCCCAATCAGGACTCGACCTTTTCCCATATACCCGCATGCGTAGAATGCGCCGTAGTGACTTTTCTCGCCGATTAATGGCTGAAAATCAACTATCTGTAAACGACCTTATATTTCCCGTATTTGTGCTCGAAGGTAAAAACCGCCGTGAAGCTATTGAATCAATGCCGGGTATTGAGCGCTTATCTATTGATTTACTTTTAGACGAAGCGAAAGAACTTGTTGAATTAGGCGTGCCTGCCATAGCTATTTTCCCGGTAACACCTTCTGATAAAAAATCTCTTTTTGCTGAAGAGGCTTATAACGATGATGGGCTTGCACAGCGAACTGTCCGTGCACTAAAAGAAGCCTTTCCTGAACTAGGTGTAATTACTGATGTAGCACTTGACCCATTTACCACCCATGGTCAAGACGGCATTATTGATGATACAGGGTATGTAATAAATGATGTAACAACCGAAATTTTGGTTAAGCAGGCACTTTCACACGCGCAAGCTGGCGCAGACGTAGTTGCTCCTTCGGACATGATGGACGGTCGTATTGGCGCTATTCGTGAGGCTCTTGAAGCGGATGGTCACATTCATACTCGTATAATGGCGTACTCGGCTAAGTATGCATCAAGCTATTACGGTCCTTTTAGAGATGCCGTTGGTTCAGCAGGTAATTTAAAAGGTGCCGATAAGAAAACCTATCAAATGGATCCAGCTAACTCAGATGAAGCGATTCGTGAAGTGGCTCTTGATTTACAAGAGGGCGCAGATATGGTGATGGTTAAGCCAGGTATGCCATATCTGGATGTGGTACGCCGTGTAAAATGTGAGTTTGGTGTACCTACTTTTGCTTATCAGGTAAGTGGGGAATATGCAATGCATAAAGCTGCAATCGATAACGGTTGGTTAGCGGAAGAAGCCACCATAATGGAGTCTTTACTTGCTTTTAAACGCGCTGGCGCTGATGGTATTTTAACCTATTTTGCAAAACAAGCCGCATTGTACCTATCTAATAAGTAAATATTTTTAAGAAGGGCGTTCTGCGCCTTTTCATTTACATCCATTAACAATCATTAACACTTTTGTGTTATTTTTATCATTTATATTCTCTACACTGTTGTCCCATTTTGGGATTGATACACGGGAATAATTAAAAATGTTTAAAACAAAAATAACACCATTAGCACTTGTAATAGCAAGCCTCAGTGCGCCAGCATCTGCTGATCTAATCATTTCAGAATATATAGAGGGAAGCAGTAACAACAAGGCAATTGAGCTTTATAATAATGCTGACACTGAAATTTCTCTTGAAGGTTATAATTTAGGACTCTACTCAAATGGTAGTAGCTCGGTTGGTAACTCAATTGATTTAACAGGTACATTAGGTGCTAATACCACCTATATTATCTCAAACCCTAGTGCAGCAGCTGCAATTCTTGATATTGCAGATGCAACTAGCACAGCCACTTATTTCAACGGTGATGATGCCCTTGTTTTAACTAAAGACGGTGTGATTGTTGATAGTTTTGGTCAAGTGGGTGTTGATCCGGGCTCTGAGTGGTCTGAAGGCGGTGTAGCGACAGTTAACAAAACATTGCGCAGAAAAAATAGTGTTACAACGGGCCGAACTGACTCGACCGGCGCATTTGATCCTAGCGATGAATGGGAACAGTTTGATATAGACACTTTTGATGGATTAGGTTCGCACGCTGGTGACGGTGGCACGGCCCCTGAGCCAGACCCTGAACCAGAACCACTAGAACCCCTTGTTTGTGGTGCAGATAAAACCCTAATTAGTGCAGTACAAGGCGCAGGCGATGCAAGCCCACTAGTCGATACCATGGTTGAAATTGAAGGTATTGTAACGGCTGATTTTCAAGGTGAAGATGGCTTAGATGGTTTCTTTATTACATCACTAGCTGCAGACGTAGATAGCGATCCAGTGACCTCGGAAGGCCTATTCGTATACTCTACCGATACCGACGTTGATGTAGGTAACTACGTACGCGTACAGGGTACTGTTGATGAATACTTCGACTCAACACAGCTAGCAGATGTAACTCAAATTGCTATATGTGGTACTGGTGAAGTAGCTTCTGCAACCACTGTAAGCTTACCTTTAGAAAGCCAGGCAGACCTAGAAGCCTATGAAGGAATGTTGGTAAGCCTAGATCAAACATTGGTTGTTACTGACAACTATGGTTTAGGTCGCTACGGAGAAGTTGAACTTGCCACTGAGCGTTTGTACCAAGGTACACAAGTTGCATTGCCAGGCGATGCAGCAAATGCTGTTGAAGCGGCTAACTTAACTAAAAAAATCTTATTAGATGATGGCTCTACAGCTCAAAACTCGGAGTTATCAGCTTACCCAGCAGCAGGTTTATCTGCAGAAAATACACTACGTACTGGTGATACTGTAAATGCAGTAACAGGCGTAATTGCATACAGCTTTAGCACGTATCGCATCCACCCAACGGTTACACCACAGTTTATAGCAACGAATGCGCGTGAAGATGCGCCAGAGCAAAGTGAAGAAGCCGATTTACGAATCGCCAGCTTTAACGTACTTAACTACTTTAATGGTGACGGACAAGGCGGTGATTTTCCTACTAGTCGTGGTGCTGACTCAGAAGAAGAATTTGTACGTCAAGAAGCAAAAATTGTAAGTGCAATTAGTGCCATGCAGGCAGATGTTGTTGGCCTAATGGAAATTGAAAACGATGGCTTCGGTGAGTTTAGCGCTATTGCAAGTTTAGTAAATGCATTAAACGAAGCAGATACCGCTAACAACTACGCCTATGTTGATTTTAATGTAAGCCAAATTGGTACTGATGCAATTACCACTGCCCTTATTTACCGCGCAGATAAAGTAGAAGAGGTAGGCACAGCGGCAATCACTACTGATTATCCATTTGATTACAGCAACCGTGCTCCTATTGCACAAAGCTTTAAATCACTCTCTACCGATGAAGTGTTTACGGTTTCTGTTGCGCACCTTAAATCTAAAGGTAGCTGTGGCGATGACAATAACGACGACCTAGGTGATGGCCAAGGCTGTTGGAATGAAATTCGTACAGAAGCTGCAACGGCATTTAGTAGCTGGCTTGATGGTAAACCAACGGGTGTAGACGATGAAGATATTATTCTTGTGGGTGATATGAATGCTTACGCAATGGAAGATCCAATCCGCAAGTTCGATGAAAAAGGCTACAAAAATATAGTCGCTGAACTTGATGGCAATACGCTGGGTTATTCTTATAGTTTCTCAGGCCGTGCAGGTAGTCTCGATCATGCATTGGCAAGTGAGTCACTACTAAGTAAAGTAGTCGCGGCGACTGATTGGCACATTAATGCAGATGAACCTATCGTGCTTGATTACAACGTTGAGTTTAAGAGCGACGGCCAACAATCTACACTTTACGCCGAAGGCCCTTACCGTGCCTCTGATCACGACCCGGTGATCATCGATATTAAGTCTGAGGTTTTGCTAACACCAGAAGAGCAAACACCTGTTATCACTCCGGATCAGGTTTTCGCAATTGATGAAGGTACCTCACTTGATACCGTGATTGGACAGCTGGCTTTCAGCGATCCTAACGCAGATGTTTCTCCTGTTATTGGTTTTACGTTGACAGGAAGTGATAAAATTTCAATCAATGAACAAGGACAGCTAATTGTGGCCTCAGAGCTTGATTACAGTGTCGAGAATACAATTACACTGTCAATACAAGCAACAGATAGCGCTAACAATGTTTCAGAGCCCACTTCTGTAGTAATCAATATCAATGAAGTGCAAAATGATGATGACTCAGGCTCACTACTTTGGTTAACGCTTCTTTTAGCACCGCTATCTGTGTTACGCAGATTGAAAAAGAAATAACGCACCTAGTTAACAATAAAAGCCGCTTTATTAAGCGGCTTTTTTCGTTTTATACAAATGTAATTCAGATAAGCTTCATTAAAGCCCTCGTAATATGTACATATTGTCTATAAATGCCCTAATAAGTAATCTGTACTCTTATAAACCAGAGCAAATTCACTCAATTTAATCTGTGCTTATACTTTAAAATCAGCTACTTATTGAATAATTAATTTTTTAAACAGGCTCACATTTTGCTGTAATTGGTAAGCCGATATTTACAATCTATAACAAAAATCAATATTTACCCTAATACGTAAAAATAAGTGTGTTTTTATTAAGGAATAAGAATGAAACAATTAACCCAAAAACTGCCACAATGGCCAAAAAAGTCAGCGCCATTACTGGGTCTACTTATTATTTTTTCTACTTGGGGCAATAGCAATCAAGCAATTGCTGCAACCGGCGACGTTGCCATACCACAAAGCAGTTTATTTGATGTAATCAGCGCTCGTGCTAAAAAGTTAGCAAGCGAAGAGTACATAGCGCCTAAAAACATTGAACTTGAAGCGCTAAATAATATTGATTATCAAGATTATCGTTCAATTCGATTTAAAAAAGATAAGTCAGTTTGGAAAGATGAAGGCCTATACGAATTGCAACTCTTCCACCCTGGGTTTTTATATAAAACACCCGTTACTATAAATACTGTTGATGGCGACTCTAACCGTAGCCGCTTACCTTTTAGCACCGATTTTTACCAATACGATGGGACAGCAGCCCCTTTACAAGAAGAAATAGCAAAAAGTGTTGCTGGCACTCAGTTAGGTCATGCAGGCTTTCGTGTACATTTCCCATTGAATACTAATGAATACAAAGACGAAGTAATGGTATTTCAAGGAGCATCATATTTTAGGGTTGTTGGGCCAAATCAAGTGTATGGTTTATCTGCCCGTGGCTTAGCTATAGATACCGCTGAAAACTCGGGAGAAGAATTTCCAGTGTTTAAAGAGTTTTGGCTAGCTAAACCAAAACCTGAACAAACTAATATTACTATTTTTGCTCTGCTAGATAGCCCGTCAGTTTCTGGTGCGTATAAGTTTAACGTAGACCCGACAACAAATATGCTTGTTGATGTTGATATGCAAATTTTTGCCCGTAAGGATATTAAAAAGCTGGGCGTGGCACCGCTAACAAGTATGTTTTATCACGGTGAAAACAGCACTAAGTTCTTTGATGATTACCGCCCTGAAGTTCATGACTCAGACGGCTTATTAACTCAATCAGCTGATAATAAATGGGTATGGCGCCCACTTAACAATCCTTCTCAGTTGAGTGTTACATCGTTCTCTTACAATAATCCAAAAGGTTTTGGTTTAGCGCAGCGTGACCGTGAATTTAATAATTACCTTGATACAGAAGCGCATTATCATAACCGCCCTAGCCTATGGATTGAACCAAAAGGTGAATGGGGAAATGGCCGTGTAGAGCTAGTAGAAATACCAACCGATACAGAAACTAACGACAATATTGTAAGTTACTGGGTACCTGAAAAGCCAATGAAGGCAGGTGACTCGTTAAAGCTAAGCTACAAAATGACTACCTTTAATGCTTTTTTAACTCAGCACAAAAAAGCACGCGTACTAAGAACCAGAATTGGCAGTGCAGCCTTGCCAGGTGAAGATAATCCGCCGCCACCAAGTCACCGCCAGTTTACCGTGGACTTTACAGGCTCAGATATAAATCACCTTTCTGAGCAGTTAAAACTAGATGCAGACATTCAACTTACAACGGGCGAAGTAACCGATGTAAATGTGCAAAAACTGCCAAATTCACAAGGATGGCGTGTAGCCTTTAAAATTGCACCACAGGACGATCAACCTGTTGATATGCGTTTATCGTTAAAACTACGTGACAAAGAAATTAGCGAGGTATGGAGTTATGTTTGGTACCCAAATGACATCAAGTAATAAAGGAAAAGGCACACCCATGCCATTCAAAACATTAAGAGTATGGCTGTTTGCCATTGCTGCCTTGGGCACATCTGGGTACGGCATATCAATTATGTTTGAGATTTTGAGCTCAAACGGCATGACTTTGCTTGAATATGCCCTTTTGGTTTTATTCTCTATTACCTTTGCATGGATTGTAACGGCTTTTTGTAGTGGAACCATTGGTTTTGTGCTGCAATTGTTGCGTATCGACCCACTCACATTAAAACGTATTAAACCTATTGAGTTTGATAATGCAGCCCTTGCTAAGCAAAAAACGGCTGTAGTTATGCCTATTTATAACGAAGATACTCACCGAGTTATTGCGGGCTTTGAAGTAAGCTTACAATCTTTAAAAGAAACGGGTCAGCTTGATAATTTTGATTTTTATTTACTAAGTGACACACAAGACTCAGAAATAGCCAAAAATGAGTTAAGTGCGTGGCATGCATTATGTGAACGTCTTGGTGATACTGCCAAACATGTATTTTATCGTCGCCGTGAAGACAACAAACACCGTAAAGTAGGTAATCTTACCGACTTTTGTGAACGCTGGGGTAGCCAGTACGATCACATGATTGTACTTGATGCCGATAGCGTAATGACGGGTAAATGTATGTTAGAGCTAACAACTAGCATGCTTAATAACCCACAAGCCGGTTTGATTCAAACAATCCCTATTCCTGTACGCCAAGACACCTTTTTTGGTCGTTTTTTACAATTTGCTTCAGTGCTTTATAGCCCAATGCTCGCCACTGGATCTGCATTTTGGCAAACAGATAAAGCCAACTATTGGGGTCATAACGCAATTATAAGAGTCGAGGCGTTTATTACCTGTTGTGGTTTACCAACGCTTAAAGGTAATGCACCTTTTGGCGGCGAAATTTTAAGCCATGACTTTGTTGAAGCTTCGTTACTTCATAGTGCTGGTTGGGATGTACTACTGTTATCTGAAATTGAAGGTAGTTATGAAGAAGTACCTAGTAATATTCTAGACTATGCTGTACGCGACAGACGTTGGGTACAGGGTAATATTCAGCACTTAGCCTTATTATCTTCATCAAAATTAAAACTCATGAGCAAACTGCATTTTTTATTAGGTGCAACAGCGTATATCTCGTCATTAATTTGGCTTTCAATGCTTGCACTTAGCACTATAGATGCTGTTACTCGTGCGCTAAACAGTGATGTTTACTTTAACCGCGTTTATCAGTTATTCCCAACTTGGCAAATAGCTAAAACAGATCTAATTGATTCGTTACTTTACTTAACCATTGTTATTTTGTTAATGCCTAAATTAATGGGCGTCATTGTTACTCTGATCCACAGGAACAAACGCTTTGGAGGCTCAATTAAACTTATACTGGGTTCAATTATCGAAACCGTATTTGCAATTGTTGTTGCACCATTAATGATGGTCTTTCATGCTTATTTTGTACTATGTGTATTTTTAGGTAAGAAAGTAAAATGGGATGCGCAACCTCGCGAAGGACGAATGGTTCCGTGGAAAGAAGCGTTTGGTTACACATTATTTTCAACCTTGGTAGCCATAGCCTGGGGTAGCGTTGCCTATTACTTCACGCCTGTATTCTTTTGGTGGTTATCCCCTATTTTACTTGGTTTGATTTTAGGGGCTCCAATTATTCGCTACACAAGCAGCATTAAACTAGGTGTACAATTAAGAAAAATGGGAATATTTATTTGTCCTAGTGAAGTCGATAACGACACAACTCTAGAGGCACTTAAAACACACTTAAAAGAGATTTCTGTACCAGAGGAAGGTTTATACCCACAAACCACACCTGCTCTTCCTCAAGAGCATATGGTCACGATGCCTATTCAAAGCTTTAGTAAGCCTCGCAAGCTAAAGATGAAAGCGCTAAAAGCTAAAGCAATTAAAAAGTTCAATTAGCGCTAAATCGATAGTCATCAGTAACTAACAAAAAAGGAGCAATGAATTGCTCCTTTTTATTACCTAAAATTTAGCCGAATCGAAATAACCGTTTTTTTAATTAGAGAACGGCTCTAATAAAGTATGTTATTGAATAAGTACACAGGCACTTACATAGGGTATGTAGCAATGATTTACTGTGTCTTTACTTTAACTCTATAAATTATAGGCAATAAAAAACCCGCAATATGTGCGGGTTTTTTTAAAGAATTAAAGCGCTAATTACTTAGCCGCTTTTTTCTCTTTTTCTGCAGCGATTACCGTTTCAGATACGTTAGCTGGACAAGGTGCATAGTGTGAGAACTCCATAGAGAACTGACCACGACCTGATGTCATAGTGCGTAGTGAACCGATGTAACCGAACATTTCTGATAACGGTACGTCAGCTTTAATGCGAACGCCAGTTAAACCAGCTTCTTGGTCGCTTAGCATACCACGACGACGGTTAAGGTCACCGATTACGTCACCAACGTGATCTTCTGGCGTGAACACGTCAACTTTCATGATTGGCTCAAGAAGTTGTGCGCCCGCTTTAGGGATCGATTGACGGAAAGCGCCTTTAGCAGCGATTTCGAATGCGATTGCAGATGAATCCACGGCGTGGAAGCCACCGTCGAAAAGTTCTACTTCAACGTCAAGTACAGGGAAGCCAGCTAGCACACCTTCTTGCATCATTGATTTAAAGCCTTTCTCAACTGCAGGCCAGAATTCTTTAGGTACGTTACCACCAACAACTGATGATGTGAACGTGAAGCCTGAACCCACTTCGCCTGGCTTGATGCGGTAATCAATTTTACCGAACTGACCAGAACCACCAGATTGTTTCTTATGCGTGTAGCTATCTTCGATTTCACGAGTGATAGTTTCACGGTAAGCAACCTGTGGTTGACCAACGATAAGGTCTACACCGTAAGTACGCTTAAGGATATCTACTTTGATATCTAAGTGAAGCTCACCCATACCTTTAAGGATAGTTTCGCCTGAATCTTCATCAGTCTCAACTTGGAAAGATGGATCTTCTGCAACCATTTTACCGATAGCAACACCCATTTTCTCATTACCGCCTTTATCTTTAGGCTGTACAGCAATCGAGATTACTGGAGTTGGGAATACCATTGGCTCAAGAGTTACTTTGTCTTTCGGATCACATAGAGTGTGACCAGTTTGTACGTTTTTCATGCCTACGATTGCAATGATGTCACCAGCTTGTGCGCTAGTTAACTCTTTACGTTCGTCAGCTTGCATCTCAACCATACGGCCAACACGCTCTGTTTTACCAGTAAACGAGTTAAGGATAGTATCACCCTTGTTAAGTTTACCTGAGTAAATACGTACGAATGTTAATGCACCAAAACGGTCATCCATGATTTTAAATGCTAATGCTTTAAATGTTTCATCAGCAGATACGATTGCATGGTCGCCAGTTTCGTTACCTTCTTCATCCATAAGAGGTTGAGGGTCAACTTCTGTAGGAGATGGTAAGTAATCAACAACAGCGTCAAGTACTAGTTGAACACCCTTGTTTTTAAATGCAGAACCACAGAACGTTGGAAAGAACGCAAGGTCACGAGTACCTTTACGGATACAACGCTTGATATCTTCTAAAGAAGGTACTTCACCTTCCATGTACGCTTCCATTAGGTCATCGTCTTGCTCTACAGCAGTTTCGATAAGCATTTCATGGTATTCTTCAGTTTTTTCTACCATATCTGCAGGAACGTCTGTGATTTCGTAGTTTTCTGGAAGACCAGTGTCATCCCAAACGTATGCTTTTTTAGTAAGAACGTCTACAACACCAACGAAGTCATCTTCAATACCGATTGGTAAAGTCATAACTAGTGGTACAGCACCAAGTACTTTACGTACTTGCTCAGTTACACGGTAAAAATCAGCACCCATACGGTCTAATTTGTTTACGAAGATAATACGTGCAACTTCTGATTCGTTAGCGTAACGCCAGTTAGTTTCTGATTGTGGCTCAACACCACCAGAACCACAGAATACACCAACACCGCCGTCTAATACTTTAAGTGAACGGTAAACTTCAACTGTGAAGTCAACGTGTCCAGGAGTATCGATAACGTTGAAACGGTGATCTTTCCAGAAACAGCTTACTGCCGCAGACTGGATAGTAATACCGCGCTCAGCTTCTTGATCCATGAAGTCAGTAGTAGATTCACCATCATGAACCTCACCTGTTTTATGGATAGTACCTGTAAGCTTCAGGATACGCTCAGTAGTAGTGGTTTTACCCGCATCAACGTGCGCGAAAATACCAATGTTTCTGTACTTCGATAAATCTGCCATTATTTTACTCTTAATAAAGTCGATAAATTATTCGGCGGGAGTATAGCATTACTTCAAGCGAACATCACCATACAAGTCGCTTAAAATGCAATCAATTCAATAATTTTTTTAAAAGGGTCAAGTAAACTCAGTATGAACACTCTGAAATATTATATAACTCATTAAATAACTTAATTTTTATTTTATAGTTCTTAGACTTTAGCCATTACTTTTATAAAGATTAAAACAAAAGTTAATATACCTACAGTAGTACCTAGCCTAATAAAAACGTAATTATTTAAAACCCCGTAAGTAAAATAGCATTTACCTAGCCCGCCCTTAATGTCACCAACTTAGTCTTAATTTTTACTCAAACTCAATGGAATAGAAAACATACAATAAAGTTGTATCTTCAGTTATGTGTGATTCTGGCTAAACAACGCATATGCAGTGCGATCATAACTTGTAAGTGACGGATAAAAAGCATTTTTAAAAGCACTAAAGATTGTTTGTACGTTTAGGGAAGGACCTACTGAGCCTACCTGATTACAAACCTCGTGCAGCGATTAAACATCCCTAAATAGAAAAAATCTTAGTACTGAATACTCAAATAACAATAAGCTTTCACAATAAGTAAAAACTGACTGCAGTGATTTTTTTACTTATTGTAAGGGGCTTTGATAACCAAGATAAAGTACTTTAAAGCAAATTAATCTAAGAAAAATGGCTAATAAAATGCCATATCTTGACTAAATTTAATTCAATACATACTATTGATTTGCTCACAAAAAAAACAATTGTAAATGATATTGGATATAATCATCGAGGGAAATAATATGATCAAGTTAATAGCTAAATCTTTAATACTAAGTACGCTGCTGTCAGCCCCGTGTTTTGCTGAAAACGATAATACAACAAATTCTTTAAACAGTAAGAATCAAGCAACTGCTAATTTTGCAGTTGACTACTCTCAATACAATACTATTTTAGAAGCCTCTGTTCTTGAATTAGCTCGTTCAGATAGATCGTATATTTCCTATGATGAAAATGAGCAAGGTCCTAATTTAGGAAGTAACCGAGCAACTGATGCAGAAGCAAACCGCTTTTATTATGAGCAATTTATTGATCATCCAGAATTGACAAAGTCAATTGCAGCTATAAAAAGTAACCTTCTTAGTTATTTACAAAATAACCAACTTAGTAAATTAAGTAATGAAGAACAAACTGCATTTTGGCTGAATCTACATAATGTAACAGTAATAAACGAATTAGCTCAGCGCTATCCAAAAAACACGAACAGTTTATCTTATGCCGTGGCTGATAAAAGTAGCTTCTTTTATAAAAAGCAATTTACATATAATGGTCAAGCACTGAGTTTAGATGACATCGAATACAAAATATTAATGCCATTAAATAAGAATAACCCCCTTGTTATGTATGGCTTATACAAAGGTTATATCGGTTCACCAAATATTAGAACTCAGGCATATACAGCTAATAACTTAATGCCTTCGTTAATTGACAACGCTCAAGAGTTTATTAATTCAAATAGAGGAACTAATTACAGCAGTAAGCTTCTTAATGTATCGACCATGTATAAAGATAAAAAAGCATATTTTAATGACTTTAATAATGATTTACTTGTTCACCTGAGTTTGTATGCAGATAACGATTTGCTCAATAAGTTAAAAAATAAAAAAACGGCTATTTTTACCATCGATAACTATGATATTACTGATGTAACAGGTCCTAAACTCCGAGACTCTTACGATATTATTATTAGCAAGTGGGACAAAGCATTGCAAATTCCTCAGCATAGCTTTCCTCGCTTAAACAATCTCAATATTCCAGCTAAACGAATAGTTATTCTTAGAGAGTTACAAAGAAAAAATGATTTGTTAAAAACAAACGTTAGTGGTGAAAACGCCTATTACGCTAATAACCAATAATATAAATTAGTTTAAAAATATACCGTAAATAAAGCGACCCTCTGTAGTTGGATATACCAATTGCAGAGGGTCTTTTTATATCCACACACAAATATTATTTAAATAATGCATGTACTACCTTTCAACAGCACAACGCCATGCTAACAGGCAGATCTTATGGGATGGTTATTCCCCTTAAATAGGCGATAACGCAGCATAAACATCAAACATGCACTGCCCTTTAGGTTCTTTATAGAGATAATTAACTCTCTGTTACCTGCATAGATGTAGGTAAGGACGAGAGCGTTGCTCAATTTTTATTGCTTCTTACATAAATGTGAGTCAGTAGAGTAACGTAAGCGCAGTTGTAGCGACCACTAGATTACAAACCTCGCGCCGCTATAACCTTTCTTGGATTAAACAAAGTTCAATCCACAAAATTCAAAATCTCACTATTAACTTTAAAAATAAATTGCTATTAGGTAGGGCAAACCAGCGCTTTATTAAATTATTAGGCAGTTTCAATTTATATTATTTTTATATTTAACATTAGCTTATAAAGTAAACACAAAGATAATAGGAACTATTTGCATTTAGATGTTGACAGATAATTAAATCTAACTGATAATCAATATCAACAAGACGGAATGCATACCCCTTGTTAAGGAATGAACTGATTTGTTTCTCGACCCTGAAACAACGTGTGGCGCACGTAAACAGCTATGGTTACTTGTTATGAACCGCAACGCCCCTTGATGTTGATGATAAGTAACCGCCCTACTATTTTACTTGCTACATTGCTCATATCGGTGACGGTAGATATGAAACTAAAAAAGCCCTTTCGGGCTTTTTTTATGTCTGTAATTTAGTGAGTTGCTTACTCACATAAATTTCCCATTAACGGCGGTTTTTTCGGGCGCGTGCACGGCGCTGTTTTTTCTCTTCTTCTTTAGCTGCTTTTTTAGCTTCTGCTGCGGCTCGTAATCCTGCTACCATAATTTCTTCTTCTTCACGCATAGCGGGGGTTTCCATGGTGATGCGGCCAATAATGCCGTCACGAAGTTCGTTAATTAGTATTTCAGACATTTTGTACGTGTCTATTTGATTACCACCCCGAATACAGCCACGCTTTTTACCGGCCATTTCTACAAATTCCCAGTCACTTTCTGGCAGTTCGGCAATTTTATAGCGTGCTTTTAAAAGCTCTGGGTATGCACGTAGTAAATACTCAGCGGTGTAACTTGCTACTTCTTCGTATTCCAGCGCTGTGTCGCGTATTGCACCAGTGGCACCTAAACGATAACCCGAATTTTCGTTCTCTACTTTAGGCCAAAGCATTCCTGGTGTGTCGTAAAGCATAATGCCATCTTCAAGCTTAATGCGTTGCTGCGCTTTAGTAACTGCAGGCTCATTACCTGTTTTTGCCACTATGCGCCCAACTAATACATTAATTAATGTAGATTTACCGACGTTTGGAATACCCATTATCATGGCTTTAATCTGCTTATCAGCACCTACTTTTTGCGGCACTAGCTTTTTACACAGCTCGTTAATACGGTGTACTTCAGCAGCTTTATCATGCCCAAAAGCAATGGCTTTAACGCCACTTTCTTGCTCAAAGTAATCTTTCCACGCTTGGGTCATTTTAGGATCGGCTAAATCAGCCTTATTTAATATTTTGATGACCGGTTTGCCTTCGCGCAAAGTTGTCACCATTGGATTTTCGCTACTATAAGGAATGCGTGCATCTAGCACTTCAATGATCACATCCATTTGTGGCATTATTTCTTTAATTTCATTTCGGGCTTTATTCATGTGCCCAGGGAACCACTGGATAGCCATTTTTAACTCCTAACATATAATTTGACGCTATTTTAACTGGCAATTCATTTAATTGCGCTATACTGGCGCAAATTTTTTCAGATTAGACATTATGGCTCTTAAATCTACCATTATTAAAGCGCAATTATCGCTAAGCGATATGGATCGTTACGTGTACCAAGATTTTAATTTAACCTTGGCGCAGCACCCCTCAGAAACAGAACAACGCTTGATGATTCGCTTACTCGCTTTTGCGCTAAATAGTTGTGATGGTTTAGAATTTACTAAAGGGCTAAGTGCTGATGATGAACCTGAGCTTTGGCATGTAAACTACAGTGAAGAAATAGAGCTGTGGATTGAGCTTGGGCTGCCGGATGAAAAACGTCTCAAAAAAGCCTGCAATAAATCTAAAAAAGTGGTGCTTTATACTTACGGCGAAAATAATCAAACAATTTGGTGGCAAAAGCATCAGCCTAAGTTATACGAATTTAAAAACTTAAGCATTTTTAGCCTCGATTATGCAGCTACTCAAGCATTAGCCGATTTAGTTGATCGAAATATAAAACTCACTATTACCGTACAAGATGGTGAAGTATGGGTAAGCACCGATACAGCTAATATTGAAATTAAGCCGCAGCAATTAATGTAATAACCATAAATTAGAGGGCCTATGAAAGTTAAACACGTTATTGTTTTGCATGGTTTGTATATGTCTGGCTTTGTTATGCGCCCTCTTTGCTCGCGCCTTGAAGAATCAGGGATGACTGTACTCAATATTACCTACAATACGCTTGACCCAAACCTCGAAGCCCTATTTGAACAAATTGATACGTTTATTGGCGACGAACCCTCAGCGCTGGTATGTCACTCTATGGGTGGATTAATTGCACGCGCTTATTTAGAAGCAAGTTCAGCAGCTAGCCACTATGTATCTAAAGTTATTACCTTAGGTACCCCGCACAAAGGTAGTCATATTGCGCAAAAAATGAAGCAAAAAGGATTTGAATCATTTTTAAAAAATAGCGTGGAATTTTTATTAACTAAAAATGGTAATTGGCCCTTTAAAGCCAAGCTTTATAGTATTGCCGGCGACTTGCCTATTGGGCTAATGCCATTAATCGTTAAAGGCAGCCAATCAGATGGCACCGTATTACTCGATGAAACTAAACTAAAAGGTATGGCTGAACATAAAGTGTTTCATTTAAGCCATACCAGTATGATTTATTCACGCCAAGTGCTCGATTATATTTTAAAATGTTTAAGTGAGAATGATTAGTCCTCTGCATTGGCTACTATTTTATAACTAATTAAAAATACGATACCTAAAATTAGCGGTATTGGGGCTGCAATATAGCCAAACGTATCTGAGTTTGCCAAACTTGCTCCTGCTAAATGCGCTATTACCCCCAGTAAAAATGCAACTACTGCAATTGCGGCCACAATTAACTCTGCCTTATTTTGTTTTACTGTTTTTGCGTCCATAGTGTCTCTCCTAATTGTTTCAACGACCTAATTATGCGCCAATAAAGAGAGTGATTTTTGACCTAAATCAATAAATAAAAAGCGTGAGGTACTACCTTGAATAAAGTTTGTTTTAGATCATAATTTACGCAGTTTTTATATTTATTTACTTTCAAGAGGTAGTATTTAACTTAACCAGGCCCATATCTAATAGTAGAGTAAACCTAATTACGGCATAGAATTTTGATAGGCTAAAACTATCAATTCAATAAATTTAAACAATTTTACTACATAGTTAAATTCCGTAATACTTATCACTAGTTAACAAACAAACCGTTATTCAAGGAGCAAGTTATGTCACATGTAAATGCCATTGGTTTAAACAGCGAAAAAAGTGAAGACATTATAAAATCTCTCAATACTTTATTGAGCAGCTACCAAATCCAGTACATGAATGCACGTGGCTTTCACTGGAATATTAAGGGTCGTAATTTTTTTGAATTACACATTAAGTTTGAAGAAATTTATAACTTACTACTAGAAAAAGTAGATGAGATTGCAGAGCGTATTTTAACGCTAGACGGTGCACCACTACACGCATTTTCTGACTATCTAGAAGTAAGTCAAATTAAAGAAGCCAAAAACATTAGTGATGGCACTGCAGCGGTAGAAAACCTATTAGCGGGTTACAGCACACTAATAAAAATGCAGCGCGATGTATTAAACCAAGCTGGTGATGCGGACGATGAAGGTACTGCATCATTAATGGGTGATTATATTTCTGAGCAAGAAAAACTTGTATGGATGCTCAAGGCTTACTTAGATTAAATTTAAACAAAAAAAGCCCTCAATAGTGAGGGCACAAATAGGGATAAATCGTTAAATAACTAAGCGATTCGGTTACTATATTAGCCACCTCCCAGTACTAAACAACGCCACTGTTACCAGTGGCGTTGTTTTTGGTTTAAGTGGGCAAAAACCCTTTATTTTGGGACAAACAAAATATAAGCATTTGCTTTACTTGTTTTTTGCAATAAAAAAGCCTCAGTAGTTACTGAGGCTTTGCGAACGTAATTAATTAAACATCGATATTAAAATCGCTCTATTGATTAGAACTTGCTTCTAAAACCTATGTAGAACGATTGACCAATTGGGTCATACGTACCTGCATCCGTTTCAGTACCAGTGCTTGAACCACTTACACCAGATAAAATGCGTGGTGGCTCTTTATCAAATAAGTTATTAGCGCCTGCGTATAACTCCATTGAATCGTTTATATGATAGCTAGCTTGTACATCATGATACGTTACTGAGCCTATTCCTATACCACCTGGAGCTATACCAAAACCACTTAAAAATTGATCATCAAAGTCAGCAGCACCAATGTAAGTTAGGCTCCAGTTAAAATCAAAATCATTAAGTTTATAACCAAAGTTCCAGTTAGCTTTGTGCTCTGATGCACCAATTTCACCTGCAAATTCATCTTTATCTGCGCCAGGAAGTGGAATACTGTAACCATCTATTAAGTAGGTATATGCAAGGCGAGTTCTAAATGCGCCAGGGCCAATGTCTGTAGCGTATGTTAATGTTAAATCAACACCTTCAGTTCCTAAACCACCACTATTAGATACACCGCTGTCGATAAACTCAAGTGAACCAGCGCTATTGTTACCTGAAGGACCACTACGACGAGTTATAAAGTCACAGAAGCTTGTGTCCCCACCGCCATAACATTGATCAAGTATAAATTGACGAGGTGTTGATACAATTGCATCTGTAATTTCAATATCAAAGTAATCAAGTGTTATATCAAGGCCTGAAATAAGTTCTTCTGGTGTAAATACCACACCAACAGTAACAGAGTCGCCCACTTCTTCTTTTAAGTCTTGGTTGCCACGGTCAAAGCCACTAATGCCTTGTAAATCGGATTGATTAAGTGCAAATTCACCGTTTGTTGCTATGTTAGCTGCAACGCCAGCATCAGTACGACAGGCATCACCTAAAGCACCGCCGCCACTATTGGTAACACCTAAACATGGATCATTTAAACCACTAGGGAAAGTTTGCGAAGGTGGAGAAAATAGCTCATCAATATTTGGGGCACGTGTAGAACGCGCTCGCGTAGCACGTAAACGTAAACTATCCATTACTTCCCAATCAACACCTACGTTCCAACTTTCGGTGTTACCTACGGTTGAGTAGTCAGATAAACGCACGGCTGCATTCATTGTTACAGAGTCTAGTACTGGGATATTTGCCTCAACATAGTACTCAGTTACATCAAATGAACCCTCAGTTGCTGGAATCGCATTACCCGCATTTAAGCCTGCTTGCTGTAGAGCATCAAATTCGCTGCGAGAAAATTCTTCACGGTATTCAAAACCAGCAGCAATACCGACTACACCAGCTGGTAATTCAAATAAATCACCAGAAATATTACCACCAATGATTTCTTGCTCGACCGATGTTGCAAGCGAGCTAGGCGCACTTACAAAATCAATCGCACCTTGTGATAACGAATTAAAGCCATAAATATCTACTGGCGCACAATTAAATCCACGTGCTGTTGCATCAATACAAATAGCCTCATTAGTAATACCATCACCATCTAAATCTTGGCTATCAATAACGGCTTCTAAGCCTTGACGGAAGCTTTGTACGTTAACTAGACCACCAGAAACTTGTTGCTCTTTTGTTTTACCGTATACGTAGTAAGTATCATAAAACCATCCGTCCGCTATTTCCCCCTGAAAACCAAGCGCTAAACGAAAAGTATCACGCTCAGCTCGCGCACCACGATTACCAATATCACTCAAACGTTTTGCAAAAAAGATATCACGTAAACCATCACCATCGGTGTCAGTTGCTGCGTTATAAATATCATCTGGCACAAAGGCATTACGCAGTATTTCACCATTTACATTAAATTCAATAGGTACTTGGCCATTTGCATAAATATCATCAGAAGCGAATGGGAATGGCTCTAATTCAGACACTGTTGTCGTGGCCGCGTAAGTACCTTCATAGAAAAAACTATGTTTGTCGTTTAATTCATAGCTACCATTTGATGCAAATAAGTAGCGCTCGGTAGGTATTGCAATTGTACGCACACCACTACGGTTGAAGCCGTTTGCATCTACTCCATCACCGCCATTGGTGCTAAAGCTGTCTTGTAGGTTATTATTTGCATCGTAAGTGAATGTATCATCACCAGCGCTAAAACGCCCCTGAGGAGGGAATGAAGATAAAAACGGGCTTACTGCATCAAATATAGAACCTGGATTTGCTACTGGGTCATCTTCAAAATAGATACCTGAAAATTGGTCTACTGCTGAACGCTCTCGATCACGTGAAAACACAGCTCCCTGATCAGAATAGCCTAAATGAAACATAGCTTGGCCTTTGCCGTCGCCACTTGTTAAGCCTGAGGTAAAAGAGAATTGACGAGATTCATCATCGCCTTCACTAGACTCGCCATACTGCCCTTCGAACTCTATCCCTTCAAAATCATCTTTAAGTACAAAGTTAACCACACCGGCAACCGCATCAGAACCGTAAACTGATGATGCACCACCCGTCATAATTTCAACACGTTCAATAAATTGACTCGGGATGGTGTTTAAATCTACCGCTGAGCTACCAGGAACACCTGACACATAACGACGACCGTTAACCAAAACAAGTGTACGGTTAGAGCCTAAGTTACGTAAATCGACTGTTGCAACCCCTGCGCTTGCAGTATTAAAATTAGAGTTAGTTCGACTTATAGCTGGTGTACCAAATGCAGGGTTTTCTAATAGTAAGTCTTGAATATTTAAAGAACCAGAGGCATCAATAGCCTCACCGCTTAAAACCTGAATAGGTGCAGACGACATAGCCTCTGCTGAGCGAATTCGTGAGCCTGTTACTTGTACACGCTCTATTTTTTCTATCTCTTCATCTTCCGCTGCAAAGCCTTGAAACGAAAAACCAGCTAGTATTGCGCCACTTAAAGCAACGGTTAATGACGATTTTTTGAATGACCGAGCACCTGTCTTGTTTATTTTTTTCATATTAATTCCCCTGAATTGTTATTTTTGTAACTAGTTAGTTACAAGAATTGCAACATTAAGGGGAATAAATATAAGACTCTATAAGGTTTATTCAGTCGGCTTTTTATTTGGTGTAAAGGGCAGGTTTGGTGGGGTAAAAAACTTCTTGTTTTATTTTTATTAATAAAAAATAACTTTTGGTCACATATTTTCTCAAATATACGGTCTTTATTATTATAGACAGCAGGAGATACATTATAATGATTGCTTCGTTTCACGCATTAACACACATTAGCACTTCAAAGTTTGCAACATTTTTAACACAGCATGTGCAAGCACATCGGCATTTTAACTCTCAACTTCATATACCTAATAAGCCTTTAGACCAAATAGATACCTTGCAACATAATGTATTATTTTATGAGCTGACAGATCTCTCTGATCCAACTCAAATTGTACACCTCACTGACCTTGCTAAAAAATTAAAGTTGGTCATTATTGCCCAGTCTGGACACTTTGCAAACTTTGCCTTTGAAGTAGGAGCCGTGGACTTTTTAACAACTGATGCAACCACACCACGAGTAGAAAAGTGCTTCGAAAAGCTCATTCATCTTTGCCCAATAGCCAGTGCTGCTGAGCAAAAGTACCAGCAAAGTATTGATGAAGAACACGCTAAATTACCGTCGTCACATATCGTTGTTAAAGATGTAGGGAAAGTGCGTTTGATAGATATTAAAGACATTGTTTGGGTCAATGGTGCTGGAAATTACGTTGAGCTTCACTTTGCTGAGGGCACCTCCCCTATTTTACACCGTGAAACCATGAAAAATATTGAGCAGCAGTTAGAGCCAGAGGGGTTTATACGCATACATCGCTCTACGCTTGTCAGAAAACAAGCTATTACAGAGCTAATGCCAACTGATAGTGGCGATTACAAAGTAAAACTCAAAAACGATACTTACTTGAATTTATCAAGAAGGTATAAAGGTTGTTTAGAAAGTATAATAAGCCCCATGGTTTAGAGGCTTAATAATAGTGAAGTCACAACCAATATGTTTTTATATATTCATCGTCAGGGTGTTGATGTAAATAGCTTGCTGAATCTTTATAAAAGTTAACTTCAACATCACTGTTATTCCATACTTTTTCAAACATATCTCTAGCAATAATGTTGGCATATAAGTAGTCAACACGCTGGTAACCACGTTCTTTTACACTGGCAAAATAAGTCTCTAAGGAATCTAAGCTATCAAGTGTTAATAGTTCAAATTCTTTAAGATTTACCACAACAAATTTTACCGCACCTTTAGAGTGGGTACTCAACTCATGTACCACGCCATTTGTTAACGAGTTAATCCCTTCATTATTAAAGCTCCCCACTAACTTTAAATACATAGTGGGTGGTTGAGAACAAATATTAAACTCACCATGTGCTCCAAACATAAATTACCTTTTATATATCAGTACATGATTAAAGCTTAATACAATTTTTTAATTTTGCAGTTAATTTATAAGAGCAATAAAAAAAGCCATTTCGAGCGCTTTTTCTTCGAGGCTTTTGAAGCGACCCGATGCTCCGCCATGCCCTGCATCCATATCTGTTTTAAACACTAAAATATTATTATCGGTTTTAAGTTCACGCATTTTTGCAACCCATTTCATAGGTTCCCAATACTGTACTTGTGAGTCATGAAGGCCTGTTGTTATTAGCATATGCGGGTAGTTTTGCTCGCTAATATTATCGTACGGTGAGTAAGCTTCAATTATATCGTAAAACGCAGGGTCGTTTGGGTTACCCCATTCGTCATACTCATTGGTAGTAAGCGGAATACTTTCATCAAGCATGGTTGTAAGCACATCTAAAAATGGAACATGGCAACCAACACCACAGTATAGTTCTGGAGCTTGGTTTACAACGGCGCCCATTAATAAGCCACCAGCACTTCCGCCTGATGCAAAAATTTTATTTTTATCACCATAACCTTGCGCTACTAATGCCTTAGTTACATCAATAAAATCGTTGAAGCTATTTTGCTTATGCTCTTTTTTACCTTGCTCATACCATTGGCGCCCCAGCATTTCTGAGCCTCTAACATGGGCAATTACATATACAAACCCACGATCGAGCAAGCTTAATGCTGTACTTGAAAAGCTTGGATCAAGTGTATAACCATAAGCACCATAGCCGTATTGAAACAACGGGTTTGTTCCATCTTTTTTAAAGCTGTCTTTTTTATACACTATTGATACAGGTACTTTGATACCGTCGCGTGCGGTTACCATCAATCGTTCAGATTCATAGTCATCGGCGTTGAAGCTACCTAGCACTTTTTGCTGTTTGAGTAATGTTTTAGCGCCGGTTGCTAAATCAACATCATACAAAGAACCTGGCGTTGTGAGGCTCGAATAATAAATACGCGCGCTTTTAGACTCAGGCTCTGGGTTCATCGCTACTGCGGCGTAATAACAAGGGTCATCAAACTCCAATGTCATACGCTCATTGCGCTTATTCACAACTACAAACCGAGCTTGCCCTTGCTCTCGCTCGCTCAGTACTAAAAAGTCGTTAAATAATTCAACGCCCTCTAACAATACACTTTCGCGATGCGCCGTATGTTCTTGCCAACGTGCTTTGTCCGCAATAGTTTGGCTAGTCGCCGTCATTAATCTAAAGTTTTGAGCTTGCCAGTTAGTTACTATGTAAAAAGTATCGCCAAGTTTGTCTACATCAAACTCGTGACCCTCTTCGCGAGGCATTAATGCTTTAAACTCACCTTTTGGATTATTAGCATCTAATACCCATGTATCGTTTGTTTCTGTACTCGCTAAATCAATAATAATTAAGCTTTCATCGCGGCTTTTACCAAGACCCATAAAAAAGCTACTGTCGTGCTCTTCGTAGACCATTACATCTTGAGTTTGTTTAGTACCCAGTTCGTGTCTAAACACCTGAAAACCTAATAGCGTTTGCAGGTCTTTTTTTACATAAAAAACAGTTTTATTATCGTTTGCCCAAACAATTTGCCCTTCGGTATTTTCAAGTACGTCATCAATCATTTCATCTGTTAAAAGATTTTTAAAACGTACGGTGTAAATACGACGCCCTTCAGTATCTTCAGAATACGCCATAAGCTGCTCGCATGGGCTAAGGGCAACTTCACCTAATTCAAAAAACTCATAACCCGTAGCAAGCACATTTACATCTAACAGCAGACTTTTATTGTCTGTGCTCATGCTAGTGCTTCGGTAATGGCGAGAGTACTCATCATCACCGCGTACTTCTGAGTGATACCAGTAAGCACCATCTTTTACAGGTACTGTATTGTCATCTTTTACTATGCGCCCTTTCAGCTCTTTAAAAATAGCTTCTTGCAGTGGCTTCATTGGCGCTAGTTGTGCAGCGCAATAGGTGTTTTCTGCTTTTAGGTGCGCTAATACATCTTCGTTTTGACGCTCATCGTCACGCATCCAATAATAATTATCGACCCGCGCTTTATTGTGGGTAGTTAATGTATAAGCTTGCTTTTTAGCAACAGGGAAATCAGGCAATAAACTTAAAGAGTAATCAGGACGAGGCACAAAATAACCAATATAAAAAATAACAATGTGGTCAGTTTAACATAAAAATAAAAAAGCCCACCCAATACTTGGGTGGGCTAAAACGGTAAACGCTTCATCACTAAAACCGTTATACCTTTGGGAAGATAGTCTATTTAGTACACTTAATTAACAGGGTACTTTTTGCCAAGCCATAGCCCAGCTTTTGCCTACACCAGGTTCAAACATAGGTTTTTCATCATCGCTTGCACGGCAAAACTCATTAAATGGCCATGGCTTGCATTGATAAACATACCCTGTTTTAGGTTGTAGTACCTTTGTACCAGCACTGTAGTTATTAATATGTTCTGGGTATATATAATCATATTGCTGGCTGCACTTTTCAGGGCGTTCATGGCACTTAGCAATGCAATGAAAATTAACTTCAGCTTTGCAAATACCACTTGTTTCTAAAGCAAATATTTTATTATGCCGATACGCTACAACCAAACCTTGTTCAGTCATTCGCCCTGCGCTTACTAAAGGTACATGCACGTTTATATACTCGGCGATTAAACGTGGCCAAGCATGCGGTTCACCTTCTTCGCAAGAGATAATTTTATAATCAAACGATAAATCAACGAGCACTCCTTGCATGTCGTAAAAAGTTACACTCACCACGTCGCCAATAAATAATTGGGTATGATGATTTAAGCAACCTATTACTGACCACGTTCCACAGGCCAGCGTCGTATGCATAAACACAGCAACACCTTAGAGTCACAAAAATTTATCCATGGTATATGGATACACAATAAATATATTGAGGGCAAGAGATACACGATAATACACAGTGCAGCAGTCCCGCTATCGTAGTTTTACAAGTAAAACCTTAGACCGGAAACTTTGCGTCCTAACCTTTAGGTTAGTTTGCCAACAACTCGGCGATTATAATTAGCCACCGCACAACAATCAAACAAAAGAATGTAACCGAGACAAAAAAACAACCCTTTAAGATTGTTTTTAATCCATTTATTAGCTAAATAAATAATTTAACGGCTCTTTGGCCCAACTAAATGCTAGCACCGCTAATAACCCTAAAAAGATCACCCACGCAGGCCAAGATGATTTAGTAAGCTTTGTTTGTGCATTTTCATCACCAAGTTCTTTAGTACCTGTAACCATTGCTTTAACAAGTGGCTTACCTTTAAATTTATATACAATAATAGCCAGCATATGCAAACCAATAGCGTATAACAAAATGTCAAAATTAAGGTGGTGTAGCCAATTAGCAAAATCTACGGTATCGCTCGATACATACTCAACTAATGGGCCGTCTGTTAAAATACCATCACTGCTCATTAGCCCTGTTAAAAGCTGAGTACTAATAAGTATAAAAAACAAAATTATCATGTAGCTGCCCTGCGCAGAGTGCCCAGGTGCATCTGTAGGGGTTTTAATTGCGCTAATTACCGACTTTGGTGAATGTATTAGCGCACTAATTTTTGCTGTTTTACTGCCAAACACTCCCCAAATAAAACGGGTAACAATAAGTGCAAGCGTAAAAAAGCCCATTACAAAATGTAGCTCAATCATGCCCTCTTCGGCACTAAAATATAACGCAGCAATACTCATTACTAATAACCAATGAAAGCTTCTAATAAAGCTATCCCAAACCTGTACTTTTGACATTGCGCCCACCCTAAATAAAACAGTACTATTTAATATGATATCTACTTTAACATCATCATATTAAGGTATCCTTATGAGTCATTCCACAAGTCATATGAGTAAAAACCATGCAAGGAACTAAAAAAGCTATTTTAAAGGGCTTTTTAGATATGCTGCCACTTTGTTTAGCGGTTATTCCGTGGGGTATTTTGTGTGGTTCTTTAGCTATTCAAAATGGCTTTAGCGCTTTTGAAACCCAAGCTATGTCACTTTTGGTTTTTGCAGGCTCTGCGCAATTAGTCGCTATAGAGCTTATGGCGGGTAATACTCCGCTACTCACTATTTTATTTACTACGTTTATTATCAGCTCTCGTCATTTTTTGTATGGTCTCGCTGTTCGTCATAAAGTCATTGATAAACCCATGCGCTGGCGCTTACCGGTAAGCTTTGTATTGACCGACGAGCTATTTGCTTTTTCGCACCATCGCAAAGCATATAGAACAAAAATAAGATTAATATACGCACTTAGTGCCGGGTTTAGCTTTTATATAGCTTGGAACTTGTGGACTCTCATTGGTATTGTGGCGGGCTCTATGCTGCCTGACTTAACCAATCTAGGGCTAGACTTTGCAATTGCAGCTACGTTTATAGCGTTAGTTATTCCAGGTGTTAAAAACTTAGCCACCTTAGTCACCGTGATAGTCGCGGGTATAAGCGCAACTCTATTAAAAAGCACAGGGTTTGAGCTGTGGTTAGTATGCTCGGCTTTACTTGCTATGTGCGCAGGGTACTTCACATCAAGAATAACCACAAAGAAGGACGCGCACTAATGATGATCACAATATTACTTATGGCGTGTATTACCTTTTTTACGCGTTACTTATTTTTGCACCGTGCATTACCATTTAAGGAGGGCCCCAAGATGCAGCAATTTTTAAGCTTTAGTGCCCCAGCCGTACTGACAGCTATTTGGGTCCCTATTGTATTTTTAAATAAAGAGGGTATTAACCTTAATTGGCAAAATCCCTATTTAAGCGCGGCTATTGTGGCCGTTATTGTGGCTTACAAAACACATAACATTTATTACACCACCCTTGCAGGAATGGGTCTTTTTTTAATACTTAATTAGGGCATGTTGATCGTCCCTAGAAAGAGCTAAAGGGCAGCGCATGTTTGGTATTTATGCCGCGTTATAGCTTATTCATAGAGAATAACCACACTACATAGGCTAAGCCTTGCTTACAAACAAACATACTGATGCAAATTTACCCACAAAAGTTCAACATGCCCTAAGCAACCCTACATTTATTAATAGATTTTTGTTACTGCAGTGAAACTTTATACTTTTCGATATATGCATCAGCGAGTAGAATGCTTGAAACAATAATAATAAGCGTCAATCATGCACGAATTTTATCAATTAAGCGCAACTAGCTTGCAAGGCCAGCCCATTAACTTTAGTGATTTTAAGGGGAAGGTTGTACTTATCGTAAATACCGCCAGTAAGTGTGGGTTTACCTACCAGTATGAGTCTCTTCAGGCCTTACACAATAAATATGCAAGCCAAGGTTTGGTTATTTTGGGTTTTCCGTGTAATCAGTTTGGCCAGCAAGAGCCTGGCGACGCCACCCAAATAGAGCAAGGCTGTTTAATTAACTACGGTGTTAGTTTTTTAATGTCGGCCAAAGTCGATGTAAACGGTGAGCATGCCCATCCTATTTTTCGTTATCTAAAATCAGCATTGCCTGGTTTTTTAACACGTAAAATAAAATGGAACTTCACTAAGTTTTTAATAGCGGCCGATGGCACACTGATAAAACGCTACGCTCCTTTTACTAAGCCTGAAAAGCTAGAAATAACCATTCAAAAAGCACTTAAAAACATTACGGCATAAAATTAATAAAGAGGCGTATAGCCTCTTTATTGCCAGTTAAAACTAAGCGTTAAACATGTTTATAACCACACGTATAAATACCTAAACAAAACTGGCGATGTATTTTTACTAGTACAATTTACTCTATGTAATCGCTTAAATCGTCTTCGCCTAGGTTTTTACGCAAACGTTTTTGTTCAAGATAGTCTTCCAACTTTTTCTTAACTTTTTGCTTGTTTTTATCATGTTGATTACGCCCGACCATTTCGTATTCGTCTTCAACAAAATCATCATCTAGCGCATCGTAACTAAATGTCTTACCCACAACCCACTCCATAAAGTGTTTGAGACCAATTAAGGATTTTATAATCGCAATAATTGGTGAAATTAAAAATGTTCAGTACTAAATATGATTTACATATTAGTACCAAAATAAAGCCATGTAGCTATCGTAAATAGTCTTCATGTCAGTATTGTGAATAAATAGCGCTAAATTCGAATTGAGGAAAGTGAGAGTTTTTTATCGTATCGATAAATAAAATTTATCACTTTTTATTTTTTAGCCAATTTGACTAAAAAATAGTTATTTACTTAATGAAAGAATCACTATCAAGCCGCCCATAAACACCTAACCCATTGTTTAAAATAAACAAATAAAACTGGCACCAAACTTGTTATTAGTTAATCGTCATCAACAAAAAAGTAGAGAACAAACATGAAAAAATTACTATTAGTAAGTGCTTTAATTTGTACGCCCGCTGCAATGGCTCACAACGATAACGATTCTGCAATTTCATTTAGTAACGAACAGTGCAATGTTGAATTTAAAAATGATGTACGTATTAAGCCAAACGAATTAGAAATTTTTACAGCTAATAATCGCACCATGCAGTTCACTACTGACGGCGATTTAACTATAAACGGTGAGTTAATTAACCTTAATAGCAACCAACGCGCAGCGTTAAACACCTACTCTGATAGCTTACGCACTCAATTACCTGAAGTAGCGAATATAGCTTTAGAAGGCGTTAAAATTGCAGGTGTTGCACTCGCTGAAGTAGGCAACGCATTTAATATTGATGGCTTAGATAATATGTCTGAACTGATGGACGATATTAAAGTGGAAGTAGAAAACACTTTTTATCAGCAAGGCACCTTTGTCATGGGCCAGCAAAGCTTTAATCAGTTTGGTGAAAACTTTGAACAGCAATTCGAAAATCAAATAGAAACGGCTGTTGAGTCTGCAGTTATGCAATCAATGGGCAGCATTTTAGTTGCACTAGGCTCTGAATTATTAGGCTCAGGTGGTGATATGGAAGCATTTGAGCAGCGCATGGAAAATATGGGCGCACAAATAGAAGAAAAAGTAGAACTACATGCTAATGCACTTGAAGAACGTGCTAACGATTTATGTGGTAATTTTGCCGACATTGCTAAGCAAGAAGAGCAATTAGTAGCACAGTTACCTGCGCTTCAAGGCTATGAGTTATTTACAATTAAGCCAACTAAGTAACCCAAGTAACTATATTTAACATCCCTTTAGCAGCATTTAAGGTTACTTAAATGCTGCTTTTTTATGTACTGATTTACATTATTTTCTTGCTAATAAAGTAAGCTCGCCTAATGTAATAATAGCGTGCTCCATTTGCTCACTCCATTGCACACCATAACTTAATCTAAAACAGCTTTTATATTTACTCGTCGCAGAAAATATAAGCCCAGGCGTTATGCTTATGCCTACCTCAAGCGCCAGTAAAAAAAGCTTTTGGCTATCGTACTCGCCACCTAAGTCGAGCCAAATAACGCAGCCGCCTTGAGGGTCACTTATGCGAGTATTTTTTGGCATGGCTTGTTGTAAACAAAAGCGCATACGGTCTTTGTTCGTTCGCAAGCGCTGCCTTAATACCTTTAAGTTTCTATCGTATTCACCGCTGGCAATAAATTCCGATAACGTCCATTGATTAATTAACGATGTTGAGCAACTTAAAGCGCGCTTATACCGCCGAGCTTGCTGAGCGTACTTACCCGCAATTAACCAACCAACACGATAGCTAGGCGCTGCCGTTTTAGAAAAAGAGGAGCAACTAATTACGAGCCCTTTTTTTGAATAGGTTTGTGCAGGTGTACCTCGTTGTGGGGTAAAGTATAGATCGCCGTAAACGTCATCTTCAATAAGTACCACGTTATGGTTTTCTATTAGCTCTACCATTTGCTTGCGATTTTTATCGTTCATAAAGCTGCCAACTGGATTGCTAATAGCGGTAGAAAATAAACATACTTTAATGTCGTGATCGTTTAATGCTTGCTCTAAGTCGTTAAGCCAAATCCCGTTATCTGGACACAGTGGTATTTCGAGTGCTCTTAAGCCTAAACTTTCTATTAATTCAATAATACCGTGATAACACGGGGTCTCTATGGCAACGGCATCACCGGGCTTTGTTACACACTTAAGCGCTATTGCAAGCGCCTCTTGTGCACCATTAGTGATCACCAACTCATCTATATTAATACCTATACCAAAACCCAAATAATAATGTATAAGCTGCTTTTTTAACGGTACAAACCCATCCATTGGGCCATAATTAATGGCGCTGTTACCAGCAATTGTCATCACTCGGCGCATATTTCTCGCAAGTGCTTTATCGGTTGGGGCAGCCGCAACGGGGTTTGCGATACCAAAAGGCACTACGTTAACTTGATGAATCGCACTATATACTTGCTCTATTAGCGCTTGTTTATTAACAATAACAGGCTCGCGACTTAGCTTTACACGCTTAGGAAGACTGCGTGCTATAGCGACGGCTTTTAAAAAATAGCCCGATTTTTCTCTTGCCTCTATTAAGCCTTGATCTTCAAGCGTTTGATAAGCCTGCTTTACTGTAGGAATACTTATGTTTAGGTTAGTAGCCATTTTTCTTAGAGATGGCAGCTTTTCACCGGGCAACAAAACATGCTGTTCGCTCATATCTTTAATAAGTTGAATAACTTGCTGATATAAAAATTCAGGGGGTTTGTTGTTTACGGTTTTTAAGTTCATCGCACATCAAATCTGTATAGGTTACATTTTTACTTTTCTGTATATGGTAAGTATACAGCTAGCTCTTAAAATAACCACTCACCCGGTATTTAGGATCGACAATGAAAAGTGCAGCGCTATACATTACAACTGTTTTAATTTGGGGCTCTACTTGGCTAGCTATTGAGTTTCAGCTAGGTGATATTGCTGTAGAGCTGTCGCTATTATATCGCTTTGCTATCGCAGCCGCGCTAATGTGGTTATATGTAGCGTACAAAAAACCCGACGTGCGTTTTTCGTTGGTAGACCATGGTTTTTTTGTGCTGTTGGCACTATGTAACTTTAGCCTAAATTATTTAACGTCAGCCATGACCTCAATTGCGTTTTCTATGCTGCTGGTTATGAATATAGTAAATACACGATTATTTTTTGGAAAACCTATATCTAAGCGGATCTATACAGGCGCAATACTTGCTGTACTGGGCATAACGTGTCTATTTTGGCCACAACTACAGCAGTTCGACTTGAGTAATGGTGCGTTGGTCGGGTTACTACTTGCTCTTAGTGGCACCTTTGTGGCTTCATTAGGAAACATGGTAAGCGTAAGAAACTCACGCAAGCAAATTGGTGTACTCCAAGGCAATGCTTGGGGCATGTTATACAGCGCAATTGGTTTAGTTTTATATGTACTAATGAGCGATGTGCAATTTAGTTTAAACGCCCCAAGTAGTTACTGGCTTTCGTTACTTTATTTATCAATATTTGGCACTGTAATAGCATTTAGCTGCTACTTTGCGCTACTTAAAAATATTGGCCCTGAGAAAGCCAGCTACGTTATTGTACTGTTCCCGCTTGTTGCGGTAACACTCAGTAGCTTTTTTGAAGGCTTTGAGTGGCATGCAAATACCTTTGCAGGATTTAGCTTAGTACTTTTAGGTAATGCCATCGTGCTTACCCCTACAAAACAAATTAATGCCTTTTTAGCAAATAGAGTCATTGCTAAAAACGGCTCCGTCCCCAGTTAGAAGCGTTTAACGCAACTAACACAAAAGCGCCTACCCTAATGTAGGCGCTTTTTTATTGGGCAATGAAAAAGTAAAGCACCAGTATGAACGCTAATCTTTGCTGGTGTTTCTCCAACCAGCTCTCCATCCGCTTCTATTAGTAACCCTTGAGTCATTATTTCGGCGCTAGGTATGCGGCTATAGGTAAGGTTTTGAATATGTTGGTGACGCTTAAACAATAATTTTATAAAGCTCAGCACATTATAAAACACTCCGCCAGAGCGCATTTGATAACACTCAAGCTGCCCATCACTTAAATCTGCATTGGGAGCAATCTTTAAACCACCGCCAAAGTATTTATGATTTGCAAACACCGTAATTAAATTAGGGTATTGCATAGTTTGGATATTAAATATCCCTTTTAATTGCTGAGCACTGTAATACATTAGCTCTCTTGCGCTTATCCAGCTGTAATCAAACGCTGAAAAGCATCCTTTCGCATTAATAGCCTTTACTACATGAGCATCAAAACCTACCCCGGCAATATTAATAAAGTAACGAGTATTTATTTTTCCTATATCAATTGCGATGGGCGGATTGAATAGTGCTTGTTTCCATTGTTCTTTATTACAGTCAAACCCTCTTGAGAAATCATTACCGGTACCACAAGGTAGCAGCGCTAAAGAACAATGACTTCCCATTAATGCGTTAACGGCCAAATGCAAAGTACCATCACCCCCTAATACAACGGCTTTGTTGACCTTACTTAATTGCGCTTTTATTTGTTCACAGTCGTGTTCAAAGTTTCCCGTAGTAAAAAAAATACAATAAGTTAGCTGGCGTGTTTCACAGGTGCCTAAAAGCCAATTTAAAGACTTTTTACTGTGTTTTTTAGTGCTTGGTTTAGCAATTATCAGTAATGACAAATTTTTATATCCAACTATAAAGTAGATAACGAGATAATGAGTGTTTTAATTAAATTTTTTTAATCTGAATAACTAATCAAAAAATAATAAGTTAAATGCATAGCAAAAAATAAAAAACTGGCTATACCCCAACATAAAAGACAAAAAAGACTATCCAGATATACATAACTATGCAGATAAACAAAAAAGCTTACTGAATCAAATCTTAACAAATAAAAATCGCATTAGTTTAACTAATGCTTCAGGCTCAATTTTTATTGCTTTATTTTTAATCAAGCAACGTGCAAAATGCACGCGATTTCAACAGATACAACCCGGAGCAAAGTAATGAACCCAATCAATACCCTAAACCAAGCAGCTGATACTCACGTTGCAGTAAAACCAACTAACCGCAAAGCAAAAATGTTAGCCAAGCTTAACCGTATTGGTAAAAGACTAGCACTTAGCGGCGCAGCTCAATATAAATAATCACTCAACCATGATTATTTTTTCGGTGCAGCAAGCACCCAACCACTAAATTAAGTCACTTATTTAGCTCCTCTTGTTTGCTGCAACCTCTTTATTTTATTAAAAATTGCTTTAATTCCCTCTTATTTACAAAAAAAACCTCATTTACGTATATTTTTTAGGCAAACAGTCATTTTGCTATTTACACAGCGGTATCACCTAAGTATTATTCTGCGTCACGGAGAGATGGCAGAGTGGTCGAATGCACCGGTCTTGAAAACCGGCATAGGTTTGTAGCCTATCTAGGGTTCAAATCCCTATCTCTCCACCATATTTTAATTGGTGGCATTATTTTACTTCCATCAATACAAACGGTTATGCGTTGGAGAGGTGTCCGAGTGGCCGAAGGAGCTCCCCTGCTAAGGGAGTATAGAGTTTGTAGCTCTATCGAGGGTTCGAATCCCTCCCTCTCCACCATATACTGTATATAAGCCACTTAACTGTGGTTTTTTTGTGCCTAAAATTTAACACCAATACTAAATTGGGAGGGTGAGAACCCTCGACAGGGTTCGACAAAATGTCTGGAACATTTTAGACCGCTGCAAGCGTCGCGCAGCGATTGATTACATGGATGTAAGCAAGTCTATCCCTCCCTCTTCACCATATACTATATAAGCCACTTAATTGTGGTTTTTTTGTGCCTAAAACTTAGTGATACCACATAAATAAATTAGCAAGCGCTAGCTTAACTATAAATTTATGATGCTATCCAAAATTGCCGCCTTTAAAACACCCTCTATAGATATTTCTATACTTTATAAAAATTAAACAAATTGTGCCAAACAAAAACTTAGTGCATTATTAATATAACTTTAGCCAATTTAGGTTTAGCAATGATCAGGCTCATATTGCTACTTGCGTATGCAGTACCATTTGTTTCCTTTGCAAAAAATACAACGGTTTATAAATGTGTGATTAAAGGCGTTCCTACTTTTAGTCAAACACCCTGCGCAAAGGACGCACAAGTTGTTACTCTCAAAGAAATAAATGTGATTGAGGCTTATAAAAGCTCAACGCCAGGAAAGAATATTACCGACTCATCCGTCGATAATTTTTTAAAAGTTCAAGAAATAGATCGTGAAATAAAAAAGCTACAGTTAGAAATAAAACAAAGCCAAAAAGAATACACAGCAAAAGCCCAGCAAATTAGTTACATAACTCAAGATCAGGCAAACCGTTTAGGAGCATCTTCTATTGCCGATGCCAGAGCGACTAAAACAGCAGCGTTAAAAGAGGCTTATGACGCCTCAATTAACCAACTACAGCAGCAAATAAACGCTTTAAAACAACAAAAGCAGCAGCTTACCCCAACGCTTTAAGCACTGCATTTTGGTGTTTTGCAAAGTTTAAAATAACCGTCCCACTGCAATGTGGCCTATGTATAGATGACACAACGTACTCTTTTAGCTGCTGATTAATAAGTGTTAGCATTGCAAAGTTGTGATCTCTTACTTTGTCAGCCCCAAGCTTTGCAAAATACATAATGCTATTTGCAGCAATAATATAGGGGACAACTGAGGGCGTTCCTCCCCAAAATTTAAGCGCACTGCTGTTATATTCAAAGTGATGTATATTAAATTCAAAAGGGTTTTGATGTGAAAACCAACCAACATCTTTAGGCTCGCAACTATCTAACTGCGCCGGGTTTACCCATAAGTAAGCAGCGCCAAGGCCTGCACATAAACACTTAACGCTTGAGCCAATCATAAAGCCGGCATTAAGTGCGGTTAAATCAAGCGGGAACACACCGGCAGATTGAACAACATCAATGATTGATAAGCTACTAGTACGCTTACTCAAGACCACAATGTCGTTTACAGAGGCTTGTACTCCTGTATTTGAATAAACATGACTAATAAAAACTAAATCTATATTTGGAGTTAAGTACTGCTCCCACACATTAATATCAGATAAGTTTTCATACTCCGGGATAAATGTTATTTTTGCGCCTTTGGACAGCGCTTTTTGCATGGCAAAACCTATACTAGGGGGAAATCGCTTTGCGCCATAAGCACATTACACTGTTTTTTGTATTTGAGGATGCGACATCAATATCTTAATTAAGGCGCTTGATAAGTTTACTTTCGGGCAAAACTCGCTACTTCGCGCGTTAAATAAATTCCCTAATGCTTGAGTAAATTGCTCAACAGCAGGTAGCCATTGTTGCCATGGCTCTTTATTAGAGTCTGCCACGGTGCAAAGTAATGTTGAGCTAAGTACTGCTGAGTATTTTTGAACGCTCGCCCCACTGAGTGATTAAGTAAATAGCTACCATCGGCGATACGAAATCATTTAGTAAAAAACAATTGCCATTATAAAAAATTCCTCAAATAAGCTACTGTTAGCTATACTGATTATTCAAAATGTAATAATAATAATTGCCAAGGACCTAAGTGAAAGATTTTAACTCAAAATACCACTCTAGTATTTTTTACATCTTGTTTGCCTTGGCGTATATTTTTATTGGAATTACGCTTACTAAGCTCGCCTTTAATTCGCAAATTATTCCCATTTGGTTGCCTGCCGGCATTGCCTTAGTTGGGTGTTATATTTGGTGGTGGCGATTCATCCCTCCTCTGTTTATTGCCGCAATTACATTTAATTTGAGTATTTTTGATAACTCAGCACATGAAATGGTACTTGTTGGCAATTCGTTTAATGAGGCTATGTATATTGCCTTTGGGGTGGTTATACAAGCGATGGTGGGGGCAGCCCTTTTAAAATATTGGCTTGGCCATCCGCTGCGTTTTAAAAACCGTAAAAATATTATTTATTTTATTGTTGTCGTTGCGATAATAACGAGCTTAATATCGGCTAACTTTGGGGTGTTTGCACTTAGCCAATTTAACCCCGCCTACAGTATTGATGATCATTGGCAAAACGTAACTTACTGGTGGCTTGGAGATACCCTAGGTGTATTAATTGCCACACCTTTTTTACTCTCGTTATTACCTAAAAGCACGAGTAAATACCACATATCAGCCTTACCCACTATTGCTGTATGTAGTGTTTTATTTGTGTCGGTAGCAATTACAACTCAGCTATACGATCGTGAAAACCGAACTAACACTATAAAAATTGCTGAACGTGAAGTCCACGTTATTGAAAATAGCCTATACCGCTATATTAATCGAAGCCTTATTGCCGTTCAGAGCTTAGCAAGCCAAGTACAATCATCTTCTCAACTTAACCAGCAAGAGTTTTATGCTTACGCAAGTGAGCTACTTACTCAGCATTCATTTATAAAAGCTCTTTCATGGAATGTAAAAATATCGCAAAACGAACGCGAGGAATTTACCCAAACAATTTCTGATATTTACCATTTAGATTACGATGTTATTGGCGAGCCATTGGAAGAAGACGACCCTATGGTTATTGTAAAGTACATAGCTCCATTTAATGGCAATCAAAAAGCAATTGGTTTTAATGTGTTTTCAAACGCCGAAAGAAAAAACTCCTTACTTAACCCTGCAATTAAGTTTCAACCTGTAGGGACTAAAATTATTCAACTCGTGCAAACTAAAGAGCCAACGCCTGCTTACTTACTTTTCGCCCCAGTGTACAACCAAGGCGACGAAGCAGACTCTATTAAAGGCTACGCAACGGGGGTATTTCTAGTCGATAATATTATTAATGAAGCTATCTCAAAAGCGCAATCTGATATGTTTGCTATTAATATTTTTGAGGATATTAATAACCCTCCATTTTATAGTAACTCCAAAAGCTTTGACCAAGCTGCGGGGAGTCGAATTATGACTTTTAATGTTGATTTTAGTGGTCAACGCTGGATTGTTAAACTTGCGCTCAAAGAAGGCTTTTTAGCCCAGCACAACAACCAACTGACATTGCTACTACTTATTTTACAGGTTGCTGTGTGCTCACTTATTTTACTTATCTTGTTATTATTTAATCAGCAGCAAGTAGAGCTTACTCGTCAGGTAGCAGAGCGCACCCATTCATTAGCGCAAGCTAAAAAGCAATCTGATCTTGCCAACCAAGCTAAAAGCCAATTTTTGGCTAATATGAGCCACGAAATACGCACTCCTCTTAATGCTGTTATTGGGTTTTCGTCGTTAGCACGCGAAGTAGACGATACTAAAACGTTGGTAGGCTACTTAGACAAAATAAACTCCTCATCCAAAAGTTTATTAAATTTAATTAACGACATTCTCGACATATCAAAAATAGAGTCGCAAAAGCTCGCGATGGAATCGATATCATTCGATTTTCATGCATTAGTGTCTCGTATAAATAATATGTTTGAACAAAGTGCATTTAACAAAGGAATCAACTGGCAAATAGACTGCAAGCTACCAGTAAACACCTGGTACATTGGCGACCCAATGCGTATAGAGCAAATTCTGCTTAATTTATGTAGTAATGCAGTTAAATTTACAAATGAAGGAAGCGTTGCATTAAATATTGCAAGTGAATTTACCGCGGCTAATAAAGTACAGATAACCATTGATGTAATAGATACGGGAATTGGTATAAAACCAAGCCAACATAAAAAACTATTTAATGCATTTACTCAAGCTGATAGCTCAACATCAAGGCAATTTGGCGGCACAGGGCTTGGCTTAACAATAGCAAAAGAGCTGAGCCAACTAATGGGGGCTAATTTAGCTTTACAAAGTGAACTTGGGAAAGGCTCAACCTTTACACTCACTATCACTCTTCCTACTACAGAGCCTGAAGAGTCACCTGAAATTGCCTACGCAGATACAAATATTGCGTCCCTAGACATTCTTGTTGCAGAAGACAACCCCGTTAACCAAATGGTGATTAAAGCTATGCTGGGCTCTTTAGGCATAGTGCCCAAAATTGTAGATAATGGTGAGCTTGCTGTTAATGCTGTAAAGCTACAAGATTTCGATTTAGTACTAATGGATTGCCAAATGCCTGTTATGGATGGCTACAGGGCGACTGCGCTTATTAGGCAATTTAAATCAGAACAAGATCTGCCAATTATTGCCTTAACAGCTGACGTAATGCCTGAGGACAAAGCGCATGCTCGTGCTGTTGGATTTAATCAACATCTTGCAAAACCACTCGAACTCATTAAGCTAACTGAGTGCCTTGTCCAATATGCAGAAGTTAATGAACAATAACGATTTAGTCTTAAAAGTTTGTATAGGTTTTGTTTTAAGTGTTTTATCTCACCTTGCTGCTGCTAAAGACTGCATTACTCAAGGCAACAGTTTTAGCTTTATACTAAAAGCTAAGCAGCAAGGGTTATTTAGGTTTAAAAACGAGCACATCCACCAGCCATTTAACTATCAAGCCCTTTTGCCATTTCAGCGCTATTTAGATTATGCATATGAGCATATAAATAAAGCAAATCCACGTGCAAACGTACCATGCCCTATAATAACGGCTACTTATAAACAACTTATTAAACAAGATGTGCGAACCGCAAAGCCAAGTATTGTTGATATTATTACGCCCTTTGAGCTTAAATACCCGAAGAGTAAAAAGGTTGCCTTATTAATACACGGGCTAACAGACTCTCCTTTTACTTATCACGATTTAGCACGCATTTACTATGAGCAAGGTTACAGCGTACGCACGCTTTTATTACCCGGCCATGGAAGCGCTGCGAGTGCATTACAAAACGTAGACGTAAAGCAATGGCAAGAAGCAGTAAATTATGGAGTGAACCGTGCTTTAACCGATTTTGATGAAGTCATATTAGGTGGCTACTCTACAGGTGCGGCACTCGTTATTGATTATCTAACAAAGCAAACGCCATCACCTAAAATTAAAGCGCTTATGTTATTTTCACCAGGTACTGAACCACACAATAAAAATGGCTGGCTTGCTAAATGGATAGACGCTATTCCTTTTGTAGATTGGATAGATAAAGACGCTGATATTGATTTTGCTAAGTATGAGTCATTCCCTTTTCATGCTGCTGCAGCCTCATACGATGCCATGCAATTAGTAAGTATCGATCAACTAAATAAACGCCCCGCACTTAAACTACCTATTTTTAGTGTACTTAGTGATATTGATACCACAATTGATACACGCGCTTCGCTTAAATTATTAAGTGCCCTACATAAGGGTAACTCGCCTAAATATAAAACACGCGATACTCTAGTACTTTATGGCAATACTGATGTTTTACCTGCAGGCTTTGCAGCTAATTACAAATTAATAAACCCAAAATGCACGACAAAACAGTGTAAAAACATTCATGGTATATCGCATATTGCAATTGTTAACTCGCCACAAAACCCGCACTACGGCGCAAATGCTACCTATCGTAATTGTGGTAGTTTTATTAACGACGATGCACACTATAAAACCTGTAAAACAACACCACACCCACAATTAGGTGAACGTACAAAAGCAAATTTAAAAAACTATCCTGCATTACAGCGGCTCACTTTTAATCCTCATTTTAACGAGCTCAAAAAACAAATTTTAATATTTATTAAAAACCTAGAACACACAAAAGGTAAGCAGTTATGAGTGCTCTATCGCACCAATGGTTTACAAGCATAAATCAAATAGATGCTCACGACTGGCAACGCTTATTTGGTAGCGAGCCCTTTACATGCCACGCATTTTTATATGCATTAGAGCAAAGCCAATGCGTAAATGAACAAACAGGCTGGCAGCCTAAGCACCTAGCAGTGTATGAAAATAATAAACTCATTGCATTAGCGCCTGGGTATTTAAAAAGCCATTCATACGGCGAGTACGTATTTGATTGGGCATGGGCAGAAGCATACGAGCAACACGGATTAAAATATTATCCTAAGTGGCTATGTGGTGTGCCTTTTAGCCCTATTGAAGGTAAGCGAATTGCTATAGAGCACAATGATCACGACTTGGTATATCACTACATAAAAGAGCAGCTAAAAACACACAGTATTGAGCAAAGTTGGTCTGGCTGGCATATAAATTTTTGTGAACAAGCACAGGCAAATTCACTTTGTACAGAGCAAATAATGCAAAGAGTGGGTGTGCAGTTTCAGTGGTTTAACAAAGGCTTTAATACCTTTGATGACTTTTTACAGACCCTAACTGCACGAAAACGTAAAACACTTAAAAAAGAGCGCGCTAAAATAGTCCAGCAAAATATAACCATTGAATGGCTTCAAGGCGTGCAAATAACCCCCGAAATCATGCAGCTTTTTTGCGAATTTTATCAGCGTACTTATTTAAAGCGCTCTGGGCATTTAGGGTATTTAAATATGGAATTTTTTATACTGTTACATGCGCTAATGAGCGAACAACTCGTTATTATGCTTGCAAAAAAAGACGATAAAGTAATTGCAGCAACACTTAGTTTAATTGGCGAAAACACACTTTATGGACGTTATTGGGGCGCAAACGAAGAAGTTGATTCTCTGCATTTTGAACTGTGCTATTACCAAGGTATTGAGTTTGCTATTAAGCATAACCTGAGCTGCTTTCATTCTGGGGCGCAAGGTGAGCATAAAATAGCGCGCGGGTTCGAGCCCGTACTTACCTACTCTGCTCACCACATTGTTGATGGCGACTTTAGTAATGCTATTAGTGATTACCTTAAAAGAGAACGCCAACACATTCATATCTATAAAGATCAGTGTGCTGAGTTACTGCCGTTTAAAAACGAGTAACTGATTATTTGCAGGCATGGCTGTATCGCTAATAAGCGAAAGTCCTGCCTGCTTTGCCAAACCCTCAACTGCTTCAAAATCCCTTATCCCGCTTAACGGATCGCGATCTATTAAAAACGTATTGAAGTCATCATTACTTGGGCTGGTAAATTTACCTTGGTATTTGAACGGCCCATAAATACACAACATACCACCGCTATTTAAATGACGCTTAACACCGTCAAAAAAGCGTTCAACTAATTGCCAACTAACAATATGAAATGTATTTGCAGTATAAATAGCGTCAACCTTATCTACAGGCCATTCATTATTTAAATCAAGCTCAAGAGGTGTATGTAAATTAGTTAAATTAACTTCGCTATGCCATAAGTTAATGCCTTCGTGGTTAACCTTTCGATCGCTTGTATACCATTGTAAATAAGGTAAATGCTCGGCAAAAAACACACTATGTTGCCCAGTACCAGAGCCTACTTCAAGCACACTGCGACTTGATTTAAATACTTTTTTTAACTGCGCTAATATAGGTTTTTTATTGTTTTCACACGCTTGTGAAAATGGCTTTGTCATAGGTTTGCACCAAAATTGTAGGCTAATGCACAACAGTAAAGCAAATTTTGATTACTGTGTACTTAGTAAAATTCTAAAAAATAGAATTATATTATTTATCAACGAATTAAAAATTAGTATTTTTATTGGTATATATTATGCTTTTTAATAGTGAGCGTTAAAAAGGCTCAACTTTTATTACATAGAGAGGATTAATATTATGCATTTACCCCCATACACTGCTGTAGACGCTGTTGTCTCAGTAACAGAAAAAAACATAGAAAAGCCTAGTAGCGCCTGTGATAGTAGAGCCACTGTAATCGATTTACTTTCTCACTGTAACCAAAATCAACAGGCGCTAAAAAAACATGAAACAGACCAAATATTCATTCTTGGCTACAATTGATACTAAACTTAAACCCGTAAATAATTTTTACAATAACTGTTTACACTGAAACCGATTAAATGTAATGATAACTATTATCGTTAGCTTAAGTCGGTTTTTTTATGTCTTCAGATCACGCTCTGCGTAATTATCATCATGAACTAACATGTCATTGCTTACGTCCGGGACTTCATGCCCCTATGCTCGTGGCAAACTACATCGAAACCGCTCTAAGCTTAGCTAAAAGTTTTGAAAAACAACGCAATCCTCTACTTCAAGAGCTTTATTTAAAACGTACACTCTATGAAATTATCAACAAAATGTGCGACCCTCTAATACACAATGCCATTCGCAAACAGTGTCTTGAGCAGTTATATAAACCATTACTGGCATTAAAACGTTATTACAAAACGCATAACAACACAGCCAAGTTTTTATTACTTGAACGTGAAGCGCGCGTTCTTAGTCACGAATTCAACCCTTTTTAAGGAGTAAAATATGAGTAACTTTAGAACAGAATCAGACAGCATGGGCGAGTTAAAAGTACCCGCTGATGCTTTATATCAAGCGCAAACCCAACGCGCAGTAAATAACTTTACTATTAGCGGCTTAACAATGCCCAAGCAATTTATTACGGCGCTTGCTTACATTAAGCAAGCCGCTGCACAGAGTAATTTTGAGCTAAATCATTTAAGTAAAGGTAAAGCGACGGCCATAGAGCAAGCTTGCCAACAAATTATTGATGGCGAGCATTATGAGCACTTCCCTGTCGATATTTTCCAAACCGGCTCAGGTACAAGCTCTAACATGAACGCCAATGAAGTCATCGCAACGCTTGCAACTCGCATTGGTAATGAGCCAATTCATCCTAATGATGACGTAAATATGGGGCAAAGCTCTAACGATGTAGTCCCTACAGCCATTGCCCTTAGTAGTGCCATTAACGTAGTTTATGAATTACTACCATCACTTGAAAAACTATCGCAAAGCTTAGAGCAAAAAAAGGCAGACGTTGGCGCAATAGTTAAAACAGGCCGTACACATTTAATGGATGCGATGCCCGTTACGTTTGAGCAAACACTCAGTGCATGGCAATCACAAGTAAACAACGCAGCCTCAGGCATTCGCCATAGCTTAGAGCGAGTATGTGAGCTTGCGCAAGGTGGTACAGCTGTTGGCACCGGTATTAATGCCGATGGCGAGTTTGCATCAAAGTTTGCTAAAAACTTAAGTGCAAATGTGGGTATAAGCTTTAAACCAAGCAGTAACTTTTTTTACAATATTGGTTCGCAAGATGCCATTGTAGCGCTCTCAGGGCAGTTAAAAGTACTCGCGGTATCACAAATGAAAATAGCAAACGACTTACGCTGGATGAACTCAGGCCCACTTGCTGGTCTTGGCGAAATAGAGCTTGAAGCACTACAACCTGGCTCGTCTATTATGCCGGGTAAAGTAAATCCGGTGATCCCTGAAGCGGCAGCCATGGTAAGCGCTCAAGTAATAGGAAACGATGCAACTATTACCGTTGCAGGCCAAGCAGGTAACTTCGAGCTAAACGTAATGTTACCTGTTATTGCGCATAATATTTTGCAAAGTATTGAGCTACTTGCTAATAGCGCACAAGCCCTTGCAGATAAAGCTATTGCGAGCTTTAAAGTTAACCAGCCCAATATAGACAAAGCATTGGCTAAAAACCCAATTTTAGTTACAGCACTTAATCCGGTGATCGGTTACGAAAAAGCCGCAAAAATAGCTAAGCAAGCCTATAAAGAAGCCCGACCTATTATCGATGTAGCCGAGCAAGAAACTGACTTACCACGCGAAGAGCTCGAAAAACTATTAAACCCTACTAAGCTCACACAAGGTGGCTTGTAATTTTTTTAAAAATCTAAATACGGCTTTAATTACTTGATTATATAGTTTTTATTGCCGTAAAAAATGCACCGTGTATGATAGTGATGAATATTTCATCACTATTAAGGTTTATTATGCGTACCCCATTGTTAGCCATACTTTTACCGCTTTGTTTAACTGCTTGCTTAGAAACAACATCAGCTGATGCAGAGCAAACTACTCAAAATAAATTAAAAGAAGTACCGCAAACAACGCTTGTTGAAAATAAAAAAGAACACTCTAAATCAGCAGCTCAAAAACTTTCAAATACCGAGTTAAAAAAAGTATCGGTTGAGGATATAAAAACAGCTAAAACCGAGCTAAATTCGCTTATTGCTGATAATCAATGCGACACCAGTGAGCAGTGTAGGCTTACTCCTGTTGGCAGTCGTGCATGTGGCGGCCCTAGTAGCTTTGCTGTTTACTCAACTAAAACCGCTAATGAAACTGACGTTTTAGCACAAAGTAAAAAAATCACATCTCTAGAAAATCACTACAATGCTCAAAATGAAATGATGAGTATTTGTCAGCATTTAACAACACCAAGCACGCAGTGTGTTGAAAATAAATGTGTTAAACTTGAAGGCTCAGCGGTAAGTGCATTTTAAGGATAACGTTATGAGTTGTTTACCATCGGCAGTTAAACTATCAATTATAAGCATTGCTAGCAGCTTTTTATTACTAAGTGGCTGTGCCAGCACGGCAACGTCAAGTAATGAACAAAGCAAAACTTTGTCTGACTTAAACTACGATCTGAATAACATGGTGAGCAATAATAGTTGCACCGCGAGCTTTCAATGCAAAGTCCTTGAAGTTGGCGCCCGCGCATGCGGTGGACCGAGTAAATACGCGGTTTATTCAACGCTAAACACCTCTCAAGAAGAAGCGGAACAGCTTGCTCAACAAATAACAAAACAAGAAGAGATACAAAATAAAGCGCAAGGCTTAACCGATTGCTCTCCTGTACTTGAAGTGCAATCGTTATGTATTAATAAGCAATGCCAGTCGTTTGATATTAAATAGCTCAAACGTCAATTTCAGCGTTAACCTATAAAAGGTATTAACGCTGAAATAATTAACACCATCACCACGCACACTCCCGCTTTAACGATGTATCTCATTGGCATTTGCTTAAGCACCCAGTACGCATAAATAAAGCGCATAAAGTAACTTGCAGCGGTGCCAAATAAAGCAAAAATAATTAAGTAAGCAATTAAAATAATATTCATATAAATCTAAATTAACTACTTAGTGTTTTTAGTATGAGCAATTAATAACTCTGCTACTTGTTGCTTTACGGCTCGCTTATCATCGCTTTGTACATCAAACCGCGTTGCAAGTTGTGCTATTTCGTCGTCATTTAAATTAAACGATAAACGCTGGCGTGTTTTTTTAGATTTTACGTCCAAACCTAAAATTTTACGGATCATGTCTGATGGCGTGAGCTCTTGATCGATGGCTTGTTTTTTTATCGACTTTTGTACTTCGCTACTTAAATCAAATGCCATTTGTGTGGCACGCACGGCTTGTTCTTGGCGTAACCACTTATCTTTAGCATCACTCACTTCGCATCTCCAGGAAATAAGTCGACGATATCGGTGATTGGGCGTGTAAGCGTTAGTGAAACTTCTGTTTCGCCACCATCCCATATTTCGATATTTAAACCATGCCCTTCGTCAGGCGATGCTAAACAAATCATTTCACATGGCTCACCACCTTCTTGCTCATAGCGCGGTAGTGACTGACCACGAAAGTCTTTATTATGGAAGTAGCATACGTATGGCGACTCACTTTGTTGATAGCTTTTAGCCAAAAACGGCATAAAACGCTCGGGTGTGTTTTGCACCTGAATATTAGTTAATGACTCTTCATCAAAAATGCGCGCAAAGTCGTCTAATCCAAATATTTGCTCTACTTCATCACGCTGAATTTTTATTGAAAAGTTGGCAAACTGCTCACCATCATCTTGCTCAATTTGTAAAAATACAACCTGTCCGCTGTTAGTCTCAAGCACAAATTCAGTGTCACTACTGTGCTGATATTGGTATGTTTGAATATCAATAACACGTAACGTTTCACCTTTTAACCACGACGGATATGCAAACGAGTCGATAACACTAAACATATCGCCTTTTTTAAGCTCGCTTGCGTGATTAAGCTGACGTTCTGGCTCTTTTTTAGATTTGAAGAAATTAAACATAATGAGGCATCCCTAAGCAAAAAAGGTAACTAAGCTAAGCTTAATTACCTTTTGTAAATAATGTACTAACTATTAGCCGTTTTGCTTGGCTTTAATACGCGCTAAAATATCAGCACTTTTTGGGCTTGTATCGCCAATACCGGCTTCAGCCATTTTTGCTTTTAAATCGTCGCCATTAACTTCTGACTCAAGCTCTTTTGCAGCGCCTAGCTGGTCGCTACGATCTTGTTGGCGTTGCTTAATACGCTCAAGAGACTGACGAGCCGATGTCATAGACGAGCTATTGGTATTAAGTGTGCTGTTAACAGCCATAGTAGCTTGCTGTACGCTTTCTGTAGTTTTAACCATAGTAAGCTGACGTTGGTTTTCTTTAATCGACTTTTCAGCGTCTTTAACTTGTTGCTTAAGTGCTACAATGTGGTTGCTAAAACCTGCTAATACTTGCTCGTTTTCAGCTTTTTCAGCTTCAAAGTCACCAATTTTTTCGGCAATTTCTAATGCTAAGGCTTCGTTACCTTTTTCAAGTGCTTGGCCTGCATACGCTTCGTGCTCAGCAATTGATGCATCAACAGCGCTAATTTTACGCTTAGTTTGCATTTCTTTAGCCATTACTTCTGTAAGGCTTTTTTTAGCACGGTGAAGTGCATTTTGTGCATCTGCAATTTCTTGTTCAAAAATTCGGATACCGTTTGCATCTACAATTGCTTCGCCTGCTTCACGAGCGCCGCCACGTACTGCTGTAAATAATTTTTTTAAAATACTCATAATCTTAACTCCACTAACTAGTTACTAATCGTTTAAATACAAGGTCACGGCTTCTAGTGCGTCAATAGCGTTGTCAGCTAGTGTCACTAGTTCGTGGGTAACGTCATCTAGCGATGAATTTACCGACAGTGCACCAAAAATCGCGTATTTGTTATCGATTTTAGCAAATGCACTCAGTGGAATTGGCACGTTTAAACGTAGTAGTGTTTCGTTTAACTCGTTGCGTAATTCACTTTTTACTTCGTCTTCGCCAAACAAGTAGCTAATACATAACAACTGCTCTTGAGTTTGCGTAACAAAAATTGGAAGCTCATCGTTTCCATCAACAATGACTTGTAAAACATCTTGCTCACCTGGATTGGCAATCAAGAAAGACTCAAAGTTAGCGCCTTCAGTTTCAAAAGAAGCTAATTTTATTGAAAGTTCATTTAATTCCATGTCTCTGCCTTTTTGTCGTTTGACATATTATGTCTGAGTTAAGATTCGCACGACCGACATATTATGTCAACCATGTTTTATTAATTTTTATACAATTCGCTTTCTATTTGCCAAGCTGTACGGTAATAATCGTATAACTGGCCAGAGCCTAACCTATTGATCTCAATACTTTTAACTTGTTCAAAATACTGATTGGGAAACACAAAACTCGCCAGTAAATATTCTTTACTCACCCACCTAGATGGCACAGGCATTTCGCTTATGTTTTTAATTCGTCTACTTGCGGGTTGACCCATTTTAGTGGCAATAGTCCAGCCCCATTGTCCAAACGAAGGAATATTTTGCTGGTATTGTTCAACATAACTAAACCCTGCAGCCTTAACCGTTTTAGCTATACTTAAAAACGCTTTTTTAGCATGATAAGGCGAGGTTGATTGAACTGCCATAGCACCATCAGGTGCCAATAGTTGACGTACATGGTTATAAAAATAGTCACTGTACATTTTGTTGAGATCGGGATGATTAGGATCGGGTAAATCAATTAAAATAGTGTCAAATTGCTTACTTTGATCGAGTAATTTTTCAACCTCTAAAAATGCATCACCCACAATTATATGTGCACGCGAGTCTTGCATAGATTTATTATTTAACTTTAATAGACGTTTATTAATAGGCTCTGGGGCCGTAAAATCACCGTCTTTATGCCCAAATAAATTAAGTAGCTGAGCATCTAAATCAATCAGCGTTACCTCGCTCACAGGCCATGCTAAAACATCTCTAAGGGCAAGCCCGTCGCCACCACCAATTATTAATACGCGGTCGTGTCGATTAGAGGCAAGCATTGCCGGATAAACCAGCATCGAATGATATATTTGCTCATCAATGCTTGAGAACTGTAAGCGTCCATTTAAATACAAATCCGTAATAGGCTCTGGCTGATTTTTACTTAAGCGTTCGGTTAATACTACATGCTGGTATTTAGTGGCTTGAGAGTAAATAACTTTATCTTTATATAGCACGTTACTTAAGCTATTCATCCAACTACTACCCAGCACTAAAATAAACCCAAATAATGCCAGCAATATGATATGACAAACTAAAAGTGCCTTAGCAAAGCGCACATGTGCATGGTAGCGCCATAAAAAGGCAAGCCCTGCGATTATATTAAAAAGCGCTGTCCACGCCGCAGCTTGCATTATAGGCATTGAGAGCATAATGCTTACCCAAATAGCTGCGCCAATACCTGCGCCAATATAATCGGCGCCGTAAATTGTTCCTGCGTTGTTTTCTAAAAACCGCCCGTACACATGTTGGCGAATACGCGCTATTAACGGTATTTCCATACCAATAAATAAACCCAGTATTAAGCCAAATACATAAGGAAGGAATCGTGACCACTCTTGTAACTTTTGAAATACATAGCCGTTAAGTACAACATCGGGAGGTAAATTAAAAATACTAGAAAATAAATGAGGGAGCGAATAACTTACGGCAATTACGCCAGCAATAGCTAAAATGCAGCCCATGCCAACTAATGCAATTATACTTTCTAGCCAAGCAAAAGCAGTAAATGCATCTTTAAACCAGCGGGCTAAAAACGCACCTAGGCCCATAGCCACTATCATTGTGCCAATCATGGCATAAATCGCGCTTTCTACAGAGCCAAGTACACGCCCTGCGTAGTGCGAAAGTAAGTATTCATAAATAAGGCCACACCCTGCGAGTATGGCCATAACCGTAATAAGTAATATATCGTGCCCAAGTAAACGTGCTTTACTTGGGCTAGTGTTAGTTGATGACACTGATTATGCGCCTAATAACGTTGCCATAGTAATACCAACAGCAAACGATACCGCTGCAGAAATAGTCGCTACGCCTACATTTTTTTGGCGATTTACTTCATCTGAAATATCACAGCCAGATAAAATAATTTTTATTGTCACTAAGTGCAAAATAATAAATGCAATTAAGCAAACAACTGCGCTAACAGCCCAGTAAAGCAAGCTTGCATTGATGTTATCGGCTGCATAAGGTGCAATACCTGTTGCTGCAGTAATTGCCAATGCACTACCAATTAAAAAGCCAGCGTAGCGAATACCTACCGCTAAGTTTCCATCAATAATTGCTTGTTGTAAGCAGTCGCCGCTTTTATTAGTGCGCTTAAATAGTTGCACGCGATATTGGCTTACTAGTAATAATACAAAGCTTCCAATAATAAATGCTGCCACTACAATTGGCAGACCGTGCCAGCCCTCTGTTGCTACCCACAAAAGTGCAGAGCGAATAACAATTGCAACACTCACTACATGACCAAAGTCAATTATAGAGGCCGTTACATTACCTTTAACAATTTCATCGTGTAGGCTTACTTTACGTAGCGCTACTTTATCTTGAAAAAAGTGGCCTAACTTAATTAATACAATAGCTAGCACACCATAACCTAGCATTTGCAGTGCTTCTTGCTGAAGCGACGCTGCAAAAGCTCCACTGCTCACGCCTGTTAATACAATTGCAAGAGCAACTAAACCTGCGGCAAAGCTGATACCAAAAGCAAAGTTATCGCGTTCTGTTATTTCGTCATTCGCATGTAAATTTGATACCCAACCTTTAATGTATTTTAAGCTTACAAAGAGCAACACAATAATTGCAAAATCAATCGCAAGTGCTTGTAGCGACCACATAGTTATTCCATTAAATTCGTACATATTTCTAACTCCAACTTATTCTTTACTTACCACGGCTCACGCCACGAGAGGTTCTACTACCGCTATTACGCACCGATCCTGAGCTATTGCTATAACTGCTCGAACGCGAGTAACTACTGCGGCTTTTAGGTGGCGTATAACTACTACGGCTTAAACCTGTTGCACCTGTTTTTTTGCTCGCATATGGACTTGTAAACTGCTTACCTTGGCGTTGGTAAGATTGGCGTGTACGTGTTTCAAGCGCGCTTTGTGTTTTAATTTGTTTAGGGCTTGAGTAACGAGCACGGCCATAGTCATTGTAATAACTATACTTGCGGCGCTTACTCCAGCTACCGTATTCAACACGATCGAACACATCACCTAAAATACGGTACATACCGTACCACTGCCAAAAGCTAATCCCGTTACTATTAGTTTGCCAGTTTCCATAATTAGGGTTACCCACCATTTGGTTACCGACACCCTCTCCTTCAGCTTGCTGGCTAATTGCACCAATACGAGCAAGGCTACCTTTTGACATATCAGCAAGCATATTAATAGGATCGGTCAACGCATCTGAAAACAGCGTAGGTTTTGCGGCTTCACGCAGTAAATCAACGCTGTGTAGCGTATCTTCGTAAGGAGGAATTAAATAAGTCCCTTTAATATCTTTAAGCCGCTGTGTTAAGCCACTATAAAGTGCACCTTGTCTGGTGGCATCGAGGGTAATTACATCAACAACTTTACTTAGTTCTGGTTGCTGTTGTTTAAGAAGTTGGCCGTACTCTTTTAAAAGTATAGCGTTACGTATAGTTCCATTATCAAGCGCGGTACCAAGCTGTGATAGCTCAACATCTGCTTTTTTAATAGACTCTTGAATTGTTTGTTGCAACTGCTCTTCTTTAGATTGACAACCCATAAGCACTGCGAACAAACAAAACAGGCTCATAAGTTTCCAAGCTTTTATATTCGACATTCATGTCACCTGATTTACAAAATTAACGCAGGTAGTTTTACACAGGACAGTTATTAAACCAAGAATGAAATTGCAACAAAGTGAGAAGAAACGAGCATCTCTGTAACCAGCGTATGATTTAATCAAATATGAAGCTATATAGTGAGACTAAAATTAAAGTAGCTCTTTAAAGGTACTTACGCTCACTTTAGCGTTGGGAGTCGCTACGATCGCCCAACCTACGTGATAGGGGCTTGATGAGTGTATATTAGCTGTACACATT